>JAFWCT010000018.1 GCA_017534385.1 Selenomonadaceae bacterium | reverse complement strand
GGAGTGGCTGATTGTGAACTCGGATTGCTCGCTGGAGCCGATAGAATCGAAGGAACGCTCTTTGGAAACGGCGAACGCACCGGAAATGTCGATATTGTTACCTTAGCAATGAATATGTTTGCTTTAGGCGTTGACCCGCAGCTTGATTTTACGAATATGCCCGCCTTAGTCGAGATGTATGAGCGCGTAACCCGTATGCACGTCCACGATAGGCAACCTTATGCCGGTTCTTTGGTCTTTACGGCGTTTAGTGGCTCTCATCAGGACGCAATCGCTAAAGGAATGCATTGGAGAGACGAAAAAAACCCAGAACGCTGGACTGTTCCCTACCTTCCTATCGACCCGCACGACGTTGGGCGCGAATATGACGGAGATGTTATCAGAATCAATTCCCAGAGCGGTAAAGGCGGCGTCGGATTCATTATGGAGCAAAAATACGGCGTCGAAATGCCTAAAAAGATGCGCGAGGACTTCGGTTATTGCGTTAAAGCCGTTTCTGACAAAAAACACAAAGAACTTTTGCCCGATGAGATTTATCAGATATTCAGCGACCAATATGTTAATGTCGACACGCCTTATAAGCTCATTGAGTTCCATTTACGCAAAGAACCCGGCGGCGCACGCGTCGGAAGCGTCGATTTGGAGGTTAATGGCGACCGCGTAACCTATATGGCGCGTGGTAATGGTCGTTTGGACGCCGTGTCGAACGCTTTGCAGAAAAATCTCGGCATTTCCTATTCAAATCTCACTTATAACGAGCACGCACTCGAAATCGGGCAATCTGCGCGGGCTATCGCGTATATTTCTATCACCGGTAGCGATGGCAAGGTATTTTGGGGCGCAGGCATGGATACCGACATTATCACAGCCTCAATTCAAGCCCTAATCAGCGCAATCAATCGTATGGTCGCCAAAAAATGACTTACGGAGGCGATTTTTCCTATGGCAACCTTTCAAATGACTTTGGACGACGGTTTCAAGAAAAAAGTCGATGACTTGTTTAAAAGTCTCGGAATGGATACAGAAACAGCCGTTCGGTACTTATTTCATGTCTCTTTGGAAAGGCAAGAATTACCTTTCAGCATAAAAAATCCAAACATTCCTGACGATTTGTTAGAGGCTATCCGCGATGTTCGTGAACATAGGAATCTTTACGGTCCCTTCGACACTGCGGAGGAAGCTGTCGCATCAATGCTTAAGGATGACTAAACATGTATCAAGTTATTTATACTGCTCGTATGAAAAAAGACCTTCGGCGCGTAAGAAAGCGCGGTAAAGATATTTCAAAGCTCGTTACCGTTCTGGATTTGTTGAAAACTGGCGAACCATTGCCCGAAACTTATCACGACCACCAGCTTGAAGGCAACCTTAGAAATTTCCGCGAATGTCATATTGAATCGAATTGGTTGCTGCTTTATCGGATAGACGAGGGCGAATTAATTCTCGTGGCGACTGCTACGGGCACGCACTCCGATATTTTCGGCGAGTAAAATTATCATATATGAGAATTTCCACTTCAGAACTTCAAAACGCCTTTCGAGGCGATTTTTTTTGCCCATTTTACAAAATCCGCTATTCCGGAAAACGTAAATCACACCTCCAAATCACCCTTGATTTTTGTACATGCCGAAAAAACCGCATAACGACGCGATACAAATTCCGTTATTCCGGAAAACGTATTTTGAACCTCCAAATCGACCTCAAAACCACTTTTGAAGCTCCAAAATCACTTTCAAAGCTCCAAAACCACTTTCAAAGCCCGTTCAAAGCCTCAAAACAAGTTTCAAACCTCAAATCAGTTTCAAAGCCAGTTCAAAGCCTCAAAACCAGTTTCAAACATCAAATTAGCTTTCAAAGCCCGTTCAAAGCTCCAAAACCACTTTCAACGCTCCAAAATCAGTTTCAAGGCTCCGAATCTCTTTCAAACTAGAAAATTTCTGCTATAATCGGCGCAAGGAGGGATTTTCATCATGAATGTAAAAAATTTCGTGGCTCAATGGCAAAACGTAGACGGCGAACGCGCTAACTATCAAAAATTCTGGCTTACACTCGTCCGTGACGTGTTCGACATCGATAAACCAGAAAATTTCGTGCAGTTTGAAGTTCCCGTGCAGCTTGAGCATAAAAAATTCATCGATTGCTACTTCCCTGACTCTAAAGTTATCATCGAACAGAAAAATTTCGGCGTCGACCTCGAAAAAACTATCACGCAGTCCGACGGAACCAAATTAACCCCCTTTGAACAGGCTAAACGCTATATCATCGGCTTGCCGCTGTCTATGCACCCTAAAAAAATCATCACTTGCAACTTTAAACAGCTTTTTATATACGATATGGAGACTTTGGAGCCGCCGATTAAAATTTTGCTTGAAGATTTGCCAGAAAAGTATCACGTCCTCGACTTCCTCATTGATAAAGATAAAAATAAAGTCCGTATCGAACTCGAATTGAGCTTGAAAGCCGGAGAAATCGTTGCCAAAATCTATGACGCACTTTTAACTCAATATATCAACCCAAATTCCAAAGAATCTCTCGCTAGTCTCAATAAATTGTGTGTGCGACTGGTTTTTTGCCTCTACGCTGAATCATCTGGCATTTTCGGCAAGCATAAAATCTTCCGCGACTATCTCGAAGGCTCAAGAAACATTCGCCGCGACCTTATCGACCTTTTTAACGTTCTTAACACCCCGATTAACGACCGCGACCCCTATCTTGATGACAGTTTGAAGAAATTTCCATATGTCAACGGCGGTTTGTTTGAAGGGGCTATCGAAATCCCCAACTTCACGCCCGAAATCAAAGATTTGTTGCTTGAGGAGGCGTCTAGCGGCTTTAATTGGAACGGAATCAGCCCAACTATATTCGGCGCGGTCTTTGAATCGACTTTGAACCCCGAAACCCGTCGTTCAGGCGGTATGCACTACACTAGCCTTGAAAATATTCATAAAGTCATTGATGAATTGTTCCTAGACGACCTGCAAGCCGAATTCGACGCAATTAAGACTAAAAAACAGCTCCGCGCCTTCCATGATAAGCTTGCCGCTATTAAAATCTTCGACCCGGCGTGCGGTAGTGGCAATTTCCTTACCGAATCTTATCTTAGTCTGCGTCGTATCGAAAATGAACTGCTTAAAAGGCAACTCGGAATCAAAATTCAGTTCGGCGAGCTTGTTAATCCCATTAAAATTTCTATCGCGAACTTCTACGGCATTGAAATTAATGATTTTGCGGTAGCGGTGGCTCAAACTGCACTTTGGATTGCCGAATTGCAGATGATGCAGGAGACTCAAGCCATTATTCACCGCGATTTAAACTTTTTGCCGCTAAAATCCTACGCCAACATTCAAAAGGCTAATGCATTGCTCGTTGATTGGAAGAAATTCGCGCCCGAATCCAACTACATAATCGGCAATCCGCCCTTTGTCGGCAAAACTTATCAGACTACCGCGCAGAAGAACGATTTAATTGCCGTCGACAAGAAATTAAAGCCGCTAGACTACGTGACGGGCTGGTATTTCAAGGCGATTGACTTCATGAAGGGCAATTCGACGCGCACAGCCTTTTTATCGACCAATTCAATCACTCAGGGCGAGCAAGTCGGTTATTTTTGGCAAATGCTCGGCGGTCACATCGATTTTGCGCACAGAACTTTCTCTTGGGACAGCGAATCGACCGATAAGGCTCATGTTCATTGCGTTGTTATCGGTTTAAGCGTCGCCGACAATCCTAAGCCTAAAAAACTCTTCTTTGACAAGGTAAATTTCATTATCGCCAAGAACATCAATGGCTATCTCATGGATTTTGATAATATTTATGTTGAGAAACGCGATTTGCCACTTTTTGATTTCGTTCCGCTTATGATAACTGGCAATCGTCCTGCTGATGGCGGAAATTTAATTATAAAATCCGCAGACTATGACGACTTCATAAAAAAAGAGCCTCTCGCGGCTAAATTCATTAAGAAATTTATTGGAGCAAAGGAATTTATCAATGGAACGTTCAGATATTGTCTTTGGTTAGTGAATGCAACGCCTGCAGAGCTTCGCAAGATGAAATTAGTTATGGAATGCATTAGAAAATGTCGCGAAGATAGGTTAAAAGGTGCTCCAGACCGTCAAAAACTTGCAGATACGCCGCATTTGTTCAGAGAAACAAGAAATCCTGATAAATGTTTAGTTATCCCCGAAACTTCTTCAGAAAATCGCAGATATATTCCAATGGCATTTATAAATTCAGATTTTATAACGGCAAACTCTTTACATTTGATTCCGAATGCGACGCTGTATGATTTTGGAATATTAACGAGTTCAATCCATATGGGCTGGATGAGGACGGTTGCAGGGCGATTAAAGAGTGATTACAGGTATTCAGCGACGATAGTGTACAACAATTTCATCTGGGCGGCGGCGAATTCGGAGCAAAAGGCGCGAATCGAGGCTACGGCAGGGAAAATTTTAGAAATCCGCGCGAAATATCCTGATTCGACGTTAGCAGACCTGTACGACGAACTGACAATGCCGGCAGATTTACGACGTGCGCACAGACAAAACGACCTAGCAGTAGCAAAATTGTATGGCTTCGAGGAAATAATCGACGACGAGGGGCAAATCGTCCGCGAATTACTCCGCCGCTACGCCGAACTGACGAAATCGCCCGAAAAATGATTTTCAGCCCCGCGAGCGTATGAATTCGAGGAAATCATCGACGACGAGGGGCAAATTGTCCGGAAATTACTTCTCCGCTACGCTGAACTGACAAAATCGCCCGAAAAATGATTTTCAGCCCCGCGAGCGATGATTTATTCCGACGCATTGACAAAAAATAGAGATTGTGATAGATTTTCGCAACGACAATAGGTTTTCAACGCAATGGATTCTAACATAGCTAGCACAAACGAAAACCCCGCGTAGCCTGGTGAACTGCGCGGGATTTCGTTTACCATAACCGTTTGGTGATTACGATTAGAGGGCAAGAAGAGTGGAATAATCTGCTACTTGAGCCAGTGATCGTAAATGTACGTTCCGATGAGGATTGACAACACGTTCACGGCTAAGTCGACAATAGATTCTAACATTTGCTAACACCTCCTCTCAATTTGGATTAATACTGAGGTTGAGAGTGAAGTAGCATTGAAAAAATCATAACACACGGCAAAATTTTTATCAACGGGCTTAAGATTGACAAAAAATTGATTGTGTGATAGATTTTCGCATGAGAGGTAAATAATAGCGTCGAACATAACTAGCACAAACGAAAACCCCGCCGGAGTGATTAACCGTGCGGGGATTCGTTTTGCCATAACCGGTTGATTAGTCCGATTAGAAGACAAGCAGAGCGGAAATAATCTGCTACTTGAGCCAGCGGTCGTAAATGTACGTTCCGATGAGGATCGACAACACGTTCACGGCTAAGTCCGTAATAGCGTCAAACATTTTCTAGCACCTCCTCTCGATTTGGATTAATGCTAGAGTTGAGAGTGAAGTAGCATTGAAAAAATCATATCACATGCCCAAATTTTTATCAACGGAGCTTAAGATTGACAGAAAAAACCCCGCACAGCGTGACGAACTGCGCGGGGCTTCGTTTTGCCTGATAAAATCATTTTCTCATGTGGACATTGACGAAATCTCTAATCTCTGCGAAGGAATCGACGCTCTCTTGAAGTTCGGGAAGGAGAACCGCGAAATCGTGCGGCATACCCTGATAAACCGACAACGTGACGTTCAATTCATCGGCAGTAGCCTTCTTTAAAAGCTCAATGCCATCATCGACGAACATTTCATAACCGCCGATTTGAATCAGCATGGGTGGTAAGTCTCTTAGGTCAGCGTAAATCGGAGAGAGTCGCGGGTCGTTCAAAGGAATTTTTCCGGCGTAAATGGGATTGAAGACGGCGTTATACATTTTCGGATTATTTTTGCCGAGAACCAAATCGCGATTAGCATTTTCACTTCTCGAAAGCAAAGTTGTTTCAAAAGTCGTCCGCGGTGAGACTAGAATCAACATGGCGGGTTGCGGCAGGGAATTTTGCTTCAGATAAAGCGATAATGCCAAGGCGAGATTGCCGCCAGCCGAATCACCGATGACGATAATATTTTCAGGCTTAATGTTGCGCTTCAAAAGTTCCAGATAAGCTCTTGCGGCGTCGTCTAGGGCAGCGGGATAGAGGTGTTCGGGGGCAACGCGATAATCTACCATGTAAACTTCCTTAGCGTCCGTGATGACGGCTTGCTTGACCGCCAAATCACGATACCAATCGCTCAAATGACCGACATAGCCGCCGCCGTGCAGTTGCAAGACTACACGCTTAGACCTCTTTTGCTTAGGATTGGCAAGACGTTCAACTTGAGCCTCGCCGACGGTGAACTTTTCGTAAGTCCACTTATCCGGCGCGGCGAAGAAATTCGGATTCGACTTGTGGAACTTGTCCATCTCCTGCGCAATGTAAATCTGTTTGGCGGCATTCTCGAAGGCTTTGCCCGATGCAGGCATTTCCCACGCCGGAGCCGCAAAGCTCGTGCCAGTTAGCAGGCTAAAACTAAGCACGCCCGCCGCAATCATTTTACTGAGTTTCACGCTCAATCACTCCTTGAAGTTTTGGTTTCATTATACCTTCCCCGTCAAGTGAATAATATTGTATTCATGAACAGAAAAGCTTGCATAGTCTAACGTTTATGTTATAATGCGTTGCGTAATTGAAAGTAATTCACAGGAGGCAAACAATCATGAAGATAGGAATAGTTGGATACGGCAACCTCGGACGCGGCGTTGAATGCGCCATTAAAGATAATCCTGATACGGAGTTGGTAGCGGTCTTCACGCGTCGCGACCCTGCCAAAGTCAAAATTCAGATGCCTGGCGTGCCCGTCTTGCATGTCGACAACACTAAGGATTGGGTCGGCAAGATTGATGTTATGATTCTCTGCGGCGGCTCGGCTACTGACCTTCCCACGCAGACGCCCGAATACGCTAAGCTCTTCAACGTCGTGGACAGCTTTGATACGCACGCCAAAATCCCCGAACATTTCGCCAACGTCGACGCGGCGGCTAAGGCTTCTGGTCATGTCGCGGTTATCTCGGTAGGTTGGGATCCTGGTCTGTTCAGTCTAGCCCGCGCCTATGCAAATGCGATTCTTCCCGACGGCAAAGATTACACCTTCTGGGGCAAGGGCGTCAGCCAAGGTCATTCCGATGCTATTCGCCGCGTCAAGGGCGTTAAGAATGCTAAGCAGTACACCGTGCCGATTGACAGTGCGCTTGAGGCTGTTCGTAGCGGACAAAATCCCGAACTCACCACGCGCCAAAGACATCTGCGCGAATGCTATGTTGTGCTTGAGGAAGGCGCGAACGCTTCCGAAGTCGAGAACGCAATCAAGACTATGCCGAACTACTTCGCGGACTATGATACGGTTGTCAACTTCATCAGCGAGGAAGAACTCCTCACTAAGCACGCGGGACTTGCTCACGGAGGATTTGTGATTCGCTCTGGCAAGACTGGCATGGCTAAAGAGAACAATCACATCATCGAGTTCAATCTCAAGCTTGACTCCAATCCCGAATTCACGACGAGCGTTTTAGTTGCATACGCCCGCGCCGCGTATCGTCTCAATCTGGAAGGCAACAACGGTTGCAAGACTGTCTTTGACATTGCGCCCAAGTACCTTACCGCGCAGAGTAATGAAGACCTCCGCGCACACATGCTTTAAGACATGACGATAGAACCTCCGCAACCACCGACGGCTCCCGCGCCTGCCATTAGACCGACACCGCCTAAGCCGCCACGCATTGACAGAACTCCTTTTGCTAATGACTCTGCACAAGCCGCTGACGACTCGCCCGAAGCTCAAGCAAAGGACGCAGTCGCTAATGGTTCAGGAGCTTTGACTAAAAGGACTGTCGAACGCGCTGACGATAAGCAATCACCTCCCGCCAATCAAACGGTAACGGTCATTCCCCCCGACGCACCGTTAGTTGGCGATACGCAATCGGACTACGACAGAGGCAAGGACGTTCTGCGGGAATTCCGGGACATTGACGCCCGCGAGGCTCAAAGCGCATACGATACCACTGCGCAAACTTCAACTGAGCAACCGCAGCAAGTCGTTCCGAAGTTAAACTATCACGAAGGACACAGCGGAGTTTATTGGATACTCACGATAGTAATTGTGGCAATCGCGGCGTTCGTTGTGGCTAAGAATTTCCTGTTCACGGACAAACCCGCGCTTACCAAGTCGCAACTGTTTGAAGGCTCGACGGACAGATTAAAAGCTACGGCAGATAAAGTTAAACCCGTCAAGCTACCTCAAAAGCCCGCACGTCTTCCCGATAAAAAGGACGACGATAAGGGCAAGCATTTTGAAGTTCGAGTATAACAAACTGAAAGACCGCCTCCGATTATGGAAGCGGCCTTTTGCGTTTAATGAAGACCGACGATAGATTTGATTCGTCGCTCCAACTCTTTCTCAAAGTTATTGGGATTGCGCGTTTGAATAAGGACAACACCAGGGCCTCTGAAACGGCAAACGAGACCTTCACCAGACGTGAAGCTCGAAATCCAACCGTTGGAGGCTCTTTCCATTTCGTAATTCATGTAATCGGGCCAAGCGACTAAGTGACCGTTATCGATGATGACTTCTTCCCCATCGTCAAGGTTAATCGGATGAATCACACCGTAGCTTGAAACAAAAAGTACGCCGCGTCCTCTGGCATGCAACACGAAGAAGCCTTCGCCGCTTAGGAAACCTTGGAAAAGATTTTGCGCACGCGTGTCAATTTCAATGCCTTGCGTGCTCGCTAAGAAGCCGTTCTTTTGAATCATTAGTCCGTATGAGCCGTCAAGCTCCACGTCCATTATCCCACCGATTTGCGAATGCCCGAATAAGATGTTGCCCGCTCCACGACGCGCCACCAGCTCTTGAAAGAACAAACTCTCGCCCGAAAGAAACTTCCTCGCTAAGCCGCGCAAAAGTCCACCGTCCATTCTGCCCTCAACGTCAATCGTCGGACTCATGGCAATCATTGCATCGGACTCCGCCTTTATGCTCTCGCCGCGTTCAAGATGACAATCAACCACAGGGAACGCTTCAGGATATAAAATCTCGTACTTCATACAATCACCTCGTTATTAATAGCCGAACAATCTATCCAAGAAAACTCTCCAGCCACGAGACACTGACTCCATTGGCTTGCCGCTTAACAAACTCTTTGCAAGCTCGGTTATACAACGCGACGCCGCAGACTCCGGATTGACGATAAGGAATGGCTCTTGCCTCTGCACAGCCTCGCGAACAGCCTTATCCTCGTAAATGTAGCCGAGGCAATCAACCGTCACGCCCAAGAAGTTTTTCGTCGTATGATTAATCTTGTCCGTGACCTCGTAGCACTCTTCCTCTTCGCGAATGCGATTGACAACCAGCTTAATGTTGCGGCGTTCGGTGTAGGTTGAGTAAGCCTTGATGACGGCATAGGCATCGGCAAGGGCAGTCGGCTCAGGCGTTGTGATAAGCAAGACTTCTTCCGCCGCCAACACGAACTCAATCACGTTACGATTCAAACCTGCGCCCGTGTCGATTATGATAATGTCCGCCAGCTCCGAGCAACGATTCAACTTCTTATGCAACTTCTTCTGCGCCAGACGATTGACACTCAACGCCGCCTCAATGCCTGCCACGCCCGAAATATATTTGACACCCGCCACGCCGTTCTCGATTACGTCTTCAAGCTGAACATCATCGTTTAGCAAGTCGACTAAGCTGCGGTTCGTCACCGACCCCATTAGCAGATTGACGTTCGCCATACCAATATCCGCGTCAATCAGCATGACCCTTTGCCCAGCAAGTTGCAAGCCGATTGCAAGATTCACTGCCAGATTTGTTTTGCCGACGCCGCCTTTGCCACTGGTTATCGCGATTACTCGTGTCGCCTCCGCCATGTTAAAATGAAGTGCGCCTATCTGTCTAGCTTGCGCCTCCTCGTCAGCGCGTTCATCAACCAAATCACGCAGTTTTGATGCTTGGTCAAACATAACTCATACCTCGTCGACTTTTTTTAGCAGGAGACTAGCCAAAACGTCGGAGCTTGCCGGGTCTATGTCGTCGGGGACGCTCTGTCCCGTGGTGATGTATGATAGTGCGTATTTCTTATCGCGCAGGAGATTCACAATCATGCCGAGGCTAGCGGTCTCGTCTACCTTGGTGAAGATTATTCTATCAGGCTCGACCTTAGCGAACTTGCTCATGATGTGCTTAGCGTCGGTGAACTTCGTTGTTGCGCTGATGACCAAAAGCTTTTCGATTCGCGGATTGACGCGCAGGAACTCTTCAAGCTCACGCATTTGATAATCGTTGTGCTGACTGCGCCCCGCCGTGTCGATTAGGATTAACTCTTTGTCATGGTGCCGTTCGATAGCCGAGGCAAGCTCCGTGGGGTTGTAGACAATTTCAAGCGGCAATTCGAGTATGTCCGAATAAGTCTTGAGCTGTTCAACGGCGGAGATTCTGTACGTGTCAGCGGTTATCAAGGCGACGTCAGTCTTTTGCTCAAGGACGAACTTAGCAGCAATCTTAGCAAGCGTCGTGGTCTTGCCGACACCAGTCGTGCCCAATAACGCCGCAATCCTCACGCCATGACGATTGAGCTTGATACCGTCGGAGAATCTCACATGCTCATTTAGGTAACGGATTAGCGTCGCGCGTGCGCCGGGCGTGTGAACATCAACCAAAGTCTCGCCGGCATTCGCTTGAGCTGCCATCTCGCTTAAGGTGTCGTCGTCGACCTCCTGCAACTTCAAAGCCTCGTGCAATGATAGCGTGCCCTTCTTAGGCTCGCGTCCTAGGATTTCTGCTAACAGGACTTTCATCTGCGCAATCTCTTCTTCGAGTTGCTTTAGCTTTTCCTCGTTCGGGGAAGTGGATTCGGTTTGTGCCGTGACTGTCGGTTGAGTTTGGGCTTGTTGCAAACGAATTTGTTCTACTGCCTGCGCCTGTGCCTGAGCGATTGCCGCCTGCTGAATCAGCTGCATTTGATTGAACTGTGCCATTATCATTGCTTGCGTTTGAGCCATTTGCTCTTCCGTGAAGACTGTTTGTCCTTGCTTAGGTTGTTCGACAGGTTGAGGCGTCTCCTCTGGCGGCTTAGGTTGTTCGACAGGTTGAGGCGTCTCCTCAGTCGGCTTAGGTTGTTCGACAGGTTGAGGCGTCTCCTCAGTCGGCTTAGGCTGTTCGACAGGTTGAGGCGTCTCCTGCGCGGCTTGAGGTTGTTCGACGGGTTGAGGGTTCTCCTGCGCGGGTTGAGGTTGTTCGACAGGTTGAGGCGTCTCCTCAGTCGGCTTAGGTTGTTCGACAGGTTGAGGCGTCTCTTGCGCGGCTTGAGGTTCTTCGACGGGTTCATTACTCATTTCTAATTCCGCATTCCTAATTGCTTGCTCAGTGCCGTCAGTCTTGTATCGTGTTACAACGGTCGGGTGTCTAAGGTTCATTGGCTCGGACTTTTTCGGCAGAGAACTTTCTTCGACTGCTGCGGTGATTTCCACGACCTCGCGGCTGCCGATTCCGAGAAGGCCGCCTTCCTTGTACTTTTTGCTGTGCAATATGACTGCCTCGTCTCCGAGTTCGGCTTTCATCGCCTCCATAGCGTCTTTCATATTGCCCGCCTTAAAAACTTTTATCTGCAAACAGAATCACCACCAATTCCTTTTGATGCAGAAATTATATCAGTGACTAATCAGCGGCGCAAGCTTAAGCTCCTCCAAAAGGTCATTGGTCTGCAGAACGCTTTTATGATTCTCCAAAGCAAAGGCTATGACGGCGTCCCACTCGTCGCGCACATATAGCCTTTCATGCCCCGCGTAATACAGCAAGTAATCAGTCTCCTTAGGCGTCAGTTGCATTGCCAGAGCTAATGACAAAACTTTTTCCCGCGAAGGATTCTTCCTGCCGCCGAAGATGTGATGCGCATACGTCGCGTCCAGTTCCGAAGCTCTGATGACTTGCGCCTTAGACAAACTCTTTTCCTCAAGCAGGCGTCGCAGGTACTCGGCAAGCGTGAAGTCGCGCAAGTTGTCTTTGTTGTCGTCGAGGAACTTCTTAACGTCGTCGGCTTGGCTTAGTTCGTGTTCAAGCTCGGTGGTGTCCTTAGTCATTGTCTTAGCCTCCTGTTTAGTGTATAAATTATTAACGCGGCGATTAGCTGATGTTATCAGTGACTCGGACGCGTCCACTGGATGCAACGTCCACGTTGCTTTTGTAGAATATATCGCAACGATAATCGAAAGGCAAGGCGCGTTCATGAAAGAAAACGTCGAAGAGTTCCTCAACTTCCGCTATGAAAAACTAAAGTTGCTCAAACGTTCACTGCGCGGCGAAGTGTGGCTTGCTCAAAATCGTCAAGGCGGCGACCTCGTGATAATAAAGCGTGTGCAGTCGGTCGGCTTGCCCTATGACTTGTTAAGGCGTTCGGCGTTCACGTTGCCGGCGAAGGTTTTCTATTGCGCTGAGGATTCGGCGGAAACTGTCATCGTCGAAGAGTTCATTCAAGGCGAGCACTTGCACAAGCTAAGCGAGCCGCAAGCCCGTCAGATACTTATGCAGATGTGCGACGGGCTTAAGGAACTTCACGAGCAGAAAATCATTCACAGAGATATTAAGCCGTCGAACATGATACTGCAGGGCGAGAGGATTCGGTTGATTGATTTCGACGCGGCGAGGCTTTATAAGGACGGCAAGGACGAGGATACGAATCATTTGGGCACGAAGGGCTATGCTCCGCCCGAACAATACGGCGACGGTCAGACCGACCCGCGCAGCGATATTTATTCCCTCGGCGTCACGATGAAGACTTTGCTTGATTCAAGTTGCGGCGGAGGCTTAAAGGCAATCCTAGACAAGTGCACAGCCTACGATCCGAACGACCGCTTCCAAGACGTTGACGAACTCAAGGACGCCTTGACGCTTGAAGACTTCGACGAGCCGCCATTGACTACTGAGCAAGAGCCGCGCAGATTGGATTTGTACTTCTTTGCGGCAAGGGTTCTGTTGTTCGTGATTCGCAGAGAGTTTCACACGCCGTTGATTGTCTTGATGATAATAATCGTGTTGCTGATAACTTCACAGACACTAAACAGCGGCGAAGACTTCCAAGATGTTCAAACGGAGTCGGCGACCGTCGAAGAGTTTAAGCTGGACGATGAATAAAATTTTGTCGGCGAGTTACCCGCAGGATAATTACGTCGTTGAAAACTTTTTCGTATAATCGACGCAAGATGATTGGAGGTCGAGACTTATGAAGAAATTATTATTCGCGGCACTTGTTTTGGCTGTCATTGCGTTTGCCCCGTCGAAATCAACCACGCTAACGGAGGAACCAGAGATTCATTTGCACAATCACGCCGAAGCCGCGTCGGTAACGTGGCAATGCAGAAAGTGTGGTCAAAAGATTTATGGCGGTAATTATCCTCCCACTGAATCAGGTACAGGTTGGTGTGGAGGCGAATTCGGCAATTATCACGTTTGGGAAAGAATGAACTGAATCAGCTTGAAAAATTTCTCGGCTCGCTTAGGCGGGCTTTTTTGTTGTCAAAGGTCAAGGCGGCGTTGTATAATCGGCGCAATCATTGTTAGGAGGTTAGAACTTTGAAGATGAACGGAGCACGAGCTTTACTTGAGAGCTTGAAAAGAGAAGGCGTCGAGTTGGTGTTCGGATACCCCGGCGGCGTCGTGCTGAAACTTTACGACGAGATTTATAAGATGAACTTCCCGAATATCTTGACTGGGCACGAGCAAGGCGCGGTTCATGCGGCGGACGGTTATGCGCGGGCAAGCGGCAAGGTCGGTGTCGTCATCGCCACGAGCGGCCCTGGCGCAGCGAACTTAATCACGGGCATTGCTACGGCTAACATGGATTCAATCCCGCTGGTTTGCATAACGGGACAGGTTGCCAATCATGCAATCGGCAAGGACTCCTTCCAAGAGGTCGACGTTTACGGAATCACAACGCCCATTACCAAGCACAATTATCTTGTTAAGGACGTGAACGACTTGCCCCGCGTCGTCAAGGAGGCGTTCTTCATTGCCAAGACTGGTCGACCGGGTCCGGTGTCGATTGACATTGCCGCTGACGTGTTCAACACCGAGCTTGACTTTGAATATCCCGACGCGATTAATCTGCGCGGCTACAGCGGAAAAAATCCTGTGGCGGTGGCGGCAGTCGATGAGGCTGTTAAGGCTGTGGAAAGTTGTTCGCGACCTCTGATATTCGTTGGCGGCGGCGTGACCAGTTCGGAGACTTCTGACGACTTGCGCAGGATTTTAACGCGGCTGGGCTGTCCGTCGACTTCAACGCTTATGGGCTTAGGTTGCATTGACGCTGACACCGACGGCTTCTTAGGCTTCGCGGGTATGCACGGTTCATACGGCGCGAACATGGCGATTCAAGCTTGCGACCTGCTGTTGTGCATTGGCATGAGGTTTAGCGACAGAGTGACTGGACGGGTTGCCGACTTCGCGCCCAACGCTAAGATTGTTCATTTCGAGCTTGACCCCGCCGAGGTTAATAAGAACGTCCAAGCTGATTTGAAAGTTATCGGCGACCTGCGGCAATCGTTGCCAATGTTCAGAGCAAAGCTTGACGAGTCGTCGACGGATTACGTTGATAAGTTCGCCGCGTGGAAGTCTCAAGCAGTTGCTAAAGGTAACGAGCACCCGTTCAGCTGGCAAGAGGAAGGCGACTCGATTAAACCTGGCGCACTCATCAGCAAGATAAGTAGCATATGCGACGACAATACAATCGCCGTGACGGACGTCGGGCAACATCAAATGTGGGCGGCGCAGTTCTTCAAGGCACGCAAGCCACGTCAATTCCTCACAAGCGGCGGACTGGGTACAATGGGCTACGGACTGCCGGCGGCTATGGGCGCGAAGCTCGCTTGCCCCGATAAAAATGTTGTGCTGTTCACGGGCGACGGCTCAATCATGATGAACATTCAAGAGCTTGCCACGCTCGCCGACCACGACATTGACGTTAAGATTGTCATCGTGCACAACTTTATTCTCGGCATGGTCGGACAGTGGCAACGCCTCTTCTACAATCATCACTATTCGGCGTCGGAGCTGAAGTGTAAGCGCGACTTCGTAAAGATTGCCAACGCTATGGGCGTGCGCGGCTATCGACTGACTAAGGCGGCGGAGTTGGACACGGAGCTTGTCGAGATTATTTTTTCTAAGGGCGCGGCTGTCATTGATGTCTACGTCCCCGAAGAAGAAAACGTTATCCCGATGGTGCCCGGCGGCAAGCGTCTTGACCAAATGGTTTTGGGCAATTAGGAATTAGTAATGAGGAATGAGGAATGAAAATTCCAAACGTTGACTTTGCGATAATCGGCGGCTCCGGCACGCTTAGCAGTGACTTCCCGAAGAACTTCGCGGGCGTCGAGGTCTTGGCGGATAATCTGTTCTTCGAGACGCCTTACGGGAAAAGTCCCGCGTTCAGATTGTGTAGCGTCGACGGCAAAGAGTTCCTAACGTGCAAGATGCATGGCTGGCGAAGCGGTGTCACTCGCGCTGATTCTTCGCGGCAAATCTTCTGGACTTTTCGTGAGGCGGGCGTCAAGCGTATCCTCTCGGAAGGCGGCGTCGGCACTGTCAATCACTTGCTCAATCCCCGCGACTTGATGATTCCCGATGATTACCTTGACTTGTCGACGCGTAAGGACGTTCAGCTTGACGGGCGGTATCTGCTGATTATGCGCGATGCTATCTGCCCTGAACTGCGCGGCAACCTTCTAACGTCGGCGAAGAAATTTTTTGACGGAAGGATATTCGAGCGCGGGATTTATGCCGTGACGGACGGTCGGCACTTTGAAAGCCCAGCGGAGATTGCAATGCTCCAAGGGCACGCGGATATTGTCGGTCAAAGCCTCGCGCCGGAAGTGTACTTGGCTAGGGAAATCGGCGCGTGCTATGCTAATCTGTCCTTTGTCGTCAACTACGGGGAAGGCTTGCGCGTTTGGTCTCACGAGGTCATGAAGAATATCTTCTTCGACGACGCGGCTTTGATTGGAAATATCCTTCTCGACGCGCTGAAGAATACGCCCGACGATAAATCCTGCGACTGCTTGACCTTGCGCAAGGAAACTCTGCTTAAAGAAATCTACGACGCTTAGACATAAAAAATTAGCGACGAACTCGCGATTGAGTCCGTCGCTTTTTTGTTGTGATAAAAAGTGTTTTCAAGGACTGAATTGAACTTTAACGGTTGTGCCTTTATCGACAATCTCGCCTGCGCCGATTGATTGATTGACTGCAAAGCCGGAGCCTTCCGCCGCGAAACTAATTCCCGCCTCGTTAGCAAGCCGTGCCGCCTCACGAATACTCTTGCCGTAGAAGTTCGGGACGCGTGCCGCTTCAGGCGCAAGTTCTTCTTTGGGCGTGTTAATCTGTGGCTCTGGTTCCTTAGGCGTCTCTCTGTAGGGCAGATTTTCTATTAAAGCATCACCCTCGCCGACTTCCGCTCCGAGGTCGTCAGAGTCAATGCCAAGCGGTGCGTCACTAGGTTCAATCCTCAAGTAGCGGAATATCTGCGAAAAGATTCTGCTTGCAACGGGCGCGGCAATCTGTCCGCCGTAAAAAACTCCATAAGGCTCATCAATCACGACGAGCAAGGCAATCTGCGGACTCTCAACCGGTGCAAAGCCACAGAATGACGCAATGTATTTGCCCTCGTCGTAGCCCCAGCCATATTCATTGACCTTCTGCGCGGTACCAGTCTTGCCAGCCACACGATAGCCTCGAACAGTCGCCTTACGTCCACCGCCCGCCGCAACGACCTGTTCAAGCAAACCGACCAACGTCTTATCCGTCGCAGAGTCAATCGTCCGTCTGACTTCCTCAACGTGCGTTTCGGAATAAGTTGAGCCGTTCGCGTTCTTAATCGACTTGACGATATGCGGCTTAAGCAAGATACCGTCGTTGGCAATGGCGCAAAAGGCTGTTATGAGTTGTAGCGGCGTGACTGCAATGCTCTGCCCGATAGCCATCGTCGCAATATCCGAGTCAACCATTTCATCAGCGCGATATAAAATGCCAGCCTCCTCGCCGGGCAATTCAATCCCAGTCGGCTCACCAAAGCCAAACAGTCTCGCGTAGTCGATTAACTTGTTCGCGCCGAGGTCGTAGCCGAAGATAGCAAAGCCCGTGTTCAACGATTGCTTAACCACATCAGCAAAGGTCACTGTGCCGAAGCTCGCGCCGTTCCAGTTTTGAATCTTCTTGCCGGAGAACATCACGTAGCCTGGGTCAACGAAAACTTGATTGGGCGCAACGATACCTTCCTGCAAGAGAGCCGCCGCCACTACAGCTTTGAACGTCGAACCAGGCTCATAGATAGAGGAAACGGATTTATTCTTCCAAATCTCTTGGTCGTAATCCCAGAAGCGATTCGGGTTGTAAGTCGGGCGATTAGCCATTGCAAGTACTTCGCCCGTCCGAGGATCCATGACAATGCACGTTATCGCTACGGGGTCATTCTCAGCCATTGCCCTATCAAGTTCCTGTTCGACGATAAATTGAATCGCGCTATCAATCGTCAGCTGAATCGTCTTGCAGCGGTCGCCTTGATAGCCGTGCGGCGTGAAGATTGATTCAAGTATCGGACGCTCTTGCGTGTCAGCGTAAATGAATGACTCCGTGACCTCGCCTTTAATGTACTTGTCCAACGCCTGTTCAATGCCGTCAAGCCCTTTATCGTCTGTGCCGACAAAGCCTAGAACGTTCGCCGCAAGCATGTCATTGGGATAATAACGCTTAGCCTCGTCGCGGAAACCTAAGCACACGGCGTAACCTTTCTCCCGAATCAACGCCCGCACCGCTTCATACTCCGATTGCTCAAGCCGACGCTTAACCCATGAGAAACCTCCGCCAACCGCTATATCCGCTAAGATGTCCTCTTCCGACTTGTCGATAAGTGGCGATAAGTCTTTGGCAAGCTGCGCGGCGTCCTCAACGTGATTGGGGTCGACGAACAATGATTTAGTCATCGTGCTCACGGCTAGTTCACGTCCATTGCGGTCGACGATTGCTCCTCGCGGCGATTGCACCGAGTAATCATGCCCGACTTGATAACGCATACGTTCGGCAAGCTCCGAGCCTTGAACGAGTTGCAACCACGCATAACGAAAGACAACGACTCCCATTAGCCCAAGCAAGACTAAGACAAGTCGCGTGATTCTCTTCTGGACGAATTCTCTATCCTTGTTCATTTATTCAGCGTCCACATCGCCAGCAACACGGAAACTATCGCGCAAAGTTTTGAGTTCCATACGCTATCTACCAAAGCCCTGAAGTCTTCCAAACCTTTCGACTCAGTGCCGCCGCTCAGGAACGTCAGCAAGTCTTCAAAGCCGCTGAACATGTCGATACCCAAAGACAGCAACCAGAACATCGCAATGATTATCCCGACAACCTTAACGCCGTCGCTGTTGGAAAAGTTTTCTACCGCCGCGCAGGTGACTTTGAATGAGACTATCGCCGTTAATGCCGTGATAAGCGTCGGCCACTCGCTAGGGTCTGCAAAGCCGACTTGCACGAAGATTAAGCACAGGACTACCGACATAAAGTAAACAAGAATCCCCGCCGGTATGCCGACTGCTTCCCGCATAAATTGATTCTCCTCAGGCAAATCGATTTGAGTTCTTAAGCAGAGCATCTTTCAAGCGTCCTTCAATCGCGATGAGTTCCTTTTCCGCCGCCTGACGTTTCTGACGTCCTTCGCTTTGGATACGCAACGTCTCTTCAATCGTCGAGATTAAATCCTCGTTGACCTTCTTAACCGTGTCAATGTCGACAATGCCGCGTTCGTTAGCCTTAGCCGTGTCGATTGAGTTTTGCTTAAGCATTTCGGCGTTGCGTTTAAGTAGGTCGTTAGTCGCGTCGCTGACTGCGCGTTGAAGTTCGATAGTTTCCTTCTGATGATGCAAGCCAAGCGCGATTACCATCTGATTTTTCCAAAGCGGTATCGTGTGATAGATTGCGGACTGCACGCGGTCGATTAAAACTTTGTCGTTGTTCTGAATCAGTCTAATCTGCGGCGCGGTCTGAATGGCTAATGTCTTGCTTAACTTGAGGTCGTGAACTTTTTTCTCGAAACGGTCGACGCTCTGTTCAAAGTCATTGACGACTTGCACAGCCATAGGGTCGCCCGACGCGGCGGCTTGTTCACGGAGCTTAGGCAAAGTCACTGTGCGCATTTCGTCTAGTTTCTCTTCACCGGCGCGGATATAAAGTTGCAAGTCCTTGAAGTAGTCGAGGTTCTTTTGATAAAGCGTGTCGAACATAACGACATCTTCCATCATCTTAGTCTTGGAATTCTCAAGCCCCGACTGAATCTTATCGACTTGCACGGAAAGTTTTTCGTAGCCCTGCATCATGTCATCAGCCTTACTTATGAGCGAACCGATTATCGGCAGGTTGCTAAAGAAGCTGTCGTTCTTCTTAGTCACGTCGAAGCCCTTGACTTTGCCGACGAGGTCATTGAGCAATACGCCGACTTCGCCCGCGTCCTTTGAACGAACCTTAGCTAAGATACTGTCCGAGAACTGAGCAATCTCCTTCTGCGCGGGAGCACCGAAGCTAAGCGGCGTGCTCGAATCGGTTAAGTCTATGCCCTCCTTGATTGATTGAACCTTCTGCATCTCTTCGGGCGAAAGTGTTTCGATTTGCTGTGTGACCTTCGCGATTTCCTTTGACGGCTCCACAGGAACAACTGCTTGCTCCTCCGTCGCGGAAGTCTTCTTCTTTGCCATAAGGTCGTTAAGGTTTATCTCTGCCATGATTATCTCTCCTCACTTTGTACAAGGCTTAGCGTCTACGCTTATTCCGCTTGTTGTCCTTGATGTATTGGCTGTAAAAGTCTTCGACGGGCATAAACAAATACCGAATGCCTTCGACGATACTAATCCACATGGGGAGCGTCGTCCACGATAGCAGGAAGTATATCACGCCCTGAATCGTCTTGCCTTGATAGAACTTGTGCGCCCCGAACGAGCCTAGGAAGATTGCCAACGCCGATTGAATCAATTTAGTTTGCACAATCTGCGGGCGGTCTTCTTCGGGGAAGGGCAACTCTTCAACGTGAGCATCGACTTCGCCGCGCCGACGACGCTTTTGCATACCTTGCGGGAAAAATTTCCTCGGCGTCGCGTTCTCAATCGGTTGGTCAAGCAAATCCGTATCAATCCGCACGTTGCCATACTCATCAACCGCTCCAACGTCAACCGTCTTAGTATTAATGCCCTCGGCGTTTAGCTGTTGCTCCATAACCTTTAACTCGGCGTCGACAGAAATTATCTGGTCGTTTAGTATGTGCTCGAATTGGTCTTGATAAGCGTCGTCCAATGCGGCAAGCGTCTGCTTCATGCGTTGCTTTAAGTCTTGTACCTTGTCCGTCGTCAAGTGCGTCTCTTCCAGCTCCTGATACTGCTTGACGATTTTTACTGCGCGGTCTTGATAGTAATCGATGAACTTGTACGCCAACGCAATGCGTTCGGGGTTCTTCTCAAGGTGATTCAGAAGATTTTTCGCCGTCCGTTGCAAACGTTTAAGTTGCGTGGAAAGTTCGCGGTCGGAAATGCTCGGCAGTGCCTCTTCCAAGTAATTGTAATCGCTTGTTGCCTTGTCGAAGTTCTCTTGCAAATACTGTGCGCGTTCCTCTTCAAGCTCCGTCAAGTCAAGTTGCGGCGTCCGATTCTTTTTCCAATCCCAAAACGCCTTCCCGCCGAAGATTACTCCCGCCGTCATCAATATCACTACCAGATAGTTCAATACCTCGTCCAATGTCCTCACTCCCTGCCACTCAAAAAATTTCTGCCATTGTACCATAAAAATTTCAGGCGTGCACTTCTTTACACAAAAAATCCCCGACACTCAATCGGGGAAACTGATTCTATCTCTTAGAAGTTCTTCGCAACCTCAAGGAACTTTGCTACCTTCTCATAGTCATTCGGCTGTTTGAAAAGTTTTGCGCAAGCTTCTAGATTGTACGGTCTATCATGCGGACTAAAAGAAAACGTAAGTCTCTTTGAACCCATTAATATAGCTACGCCGCCCCACTCAGCACGTAACGCCCGCTGAATGTCTTTATAAAGTATCGTGTTGTGACCGACGCTACCCGCCGTGCAAAATGAATCAATCGTCATTGCGAAGCCCGACGCGAAGTCCTCCGTCAGTTGCATGAAGGCGATTTGCGACTCCGAATATTTCCCTTGAGCGAACATACGCAACGCCGCAGACTTTTCCGCCTGACTTAGCTGGTCGAACGTCGAAACTTGCTTACCGTCTTTGACCAGAGGCCACTTGCCGCCCGTCTGGAAAACTTTTTCGGCTAGGGCTTTAAGCTCTTCAATCGGTAGCGACTTTTGCCACGGTAGCTGAACGTTCTCGAAGGAAATATTTTGCGCGTCGAGGTCGTCTTGAGACTTCGCACGGATTTTAATCTTAGGCGCACCGAGAATTCCGACATATTTGACGCCCGCAACCCGAATTGGCACGTTGAACTGTTCGCCGCAAAGATAAATCGTCGTGTAGCCCAGCTGAATCAGTTCGCCGAGGTCGCCTTGGTCAAGGGCAGTGGCGGCGGCATTGTCAATAATCGTTTGGTCGTCGGTGTGTTCGACAAGGTAAGCTTTCTTCTCACGGACGCGGCGCATAAAGTCCAGATTGTCATCGCATTCCACATTGAGAGCCGCGCAGAGTTTCGTTGACAAGTTGGAGTCGTCGCCGCTGAGTTCGCGGATAGCGTCCGCCTCATCGTCATAGAAACGGTCTTCTAGCCATTGGAGCAATTCGCCGCTGTGAAAGTACTCAATAGCTTTTTCCAAGTCGAAATTATCGCGGAGTTCTTCAAGCGTGCGCACTTCGAGATTATCTTTGAGCCTAAGCGCGAATATTCCCTTGCGTCGACCGCCAGCCGTGTTCGTTGCCTTTAAGTTTGCCATGAAGTGCCTCTCTTACATTCTGTTTTCCCTGCCAGCCTTTAGACGTTCGATATTATCTTTGTGACGTAAGATGACAACGAGCGCGATAACTAACGAGAAGAGGAAAAAGATTATCGGCTCCTTGAAGAGTGCCGCGAGGATTGGTGTTAGTGCCGCCGCGACGATTGAGGCAAGCGAGACGTAACGGCTAAACAGGAACACGACAAGCCACACGACTAGGACGATAATCGTAATCTTGGGCATGAGTGCTACGAGGACACCCAGCGAAGTCGAAACGCCTTTGCCGCCCTTGAAGCCGAGAGTAATCGGGAAGATAGCACCGATTATCGCGAAGAGACCACCAAGAGCCATTGCGCCGGGCGAGGCAAAGTAATACGCGCCGATTAAAACGCCGAGTTGCCCCTTAATGAAGTCGATAAGGAAGACCAACAGCCCAGCTCCCTTGCCGATGACACGCCAAGCATTAGTCGCGCCGATATTGTGCGAGCCAAAGCGGCGAATATCTTTCTTCCAGATAAGCTGAGTAAGAATCAACCCGATAGGCAACGAGCCGATAAGATAAGCCGTGAGCACCAGCAAAACCCAATCCATAAGAATCCCCCCATAAAAAAAAATTGGTGCGGATGGAGGGAGTCGAACCCTCACGCCTTGCGGCAACGGATCCTAAGTCCGGCGCGTCTGCCAATTCCGCCACATCCGCTTGTGCCGATTAAATCACATTTATTTTTCACTGTCAATAACCGCGCAGGAATAAAGCTGAGTTCGCCGAATATGTTTCCGAAATGCAAAGGAGGGAAAGACTTGCAAGCTAAAGAAAAAATCGCGGCGGCTATCAAGTCAGCGGTCGAGGCGGCAATGCAAGACGGCGCGTTGAAGTTCTCCGAGACGTTGCCGGAGGTCGCGTTGGAAGTTCCGCCTAAGAAAGAGTTCGGAGACTTCGCGACGAACTTCGCCATGCAGAGTGCGAAAATCTTCCGCACGAGTCCACGCAAGATTGCTGAGGAGATTAAAGCCCGAATCACTTCCGACTTGTTCGAGCGCATTGACATTGCGGGCGCGGGCTTCATGAACTTTTATTTTAAAGGCGATGTGATTTACCGCGAGCTGAAAGAAATCTACGACGCGGGCAAGAACTTCGGACACCTGCCCTGCAAGAACAACGTAACGATTCAGATTGAATACGTCAGCGCGAATCCCACGGGGCTTTTGCATGTTGGTCACGGACGAGGCGCGGCGGCAGGTTCAGCTATCGTCAATATCATGCGGGCGGCGGGCTACAACGTCGAGAGCGAGTATTACATTAACGACGCCGGCAATCAGATGGACAAGCTAGCCTTGAGTGTCAACGCACGCTATCTTCAACTGCACGGGCAGGATATTCCCTTCCCTGAAGACGGCTATCAAGGCGCGGACATTCTCGACACGACAAAGCGTATCATTGCCCGCCACGGCGACAGGTACCTTGCCTTGCCCGATGACGAACGCTTGAAGGTTCTCGGCGAGCTTGCCTACGCTGATAAGATGCTTGAGCTTAAGGACGACTTGGAAAGGTTCGGCGTGCACTTCGACGTTTGGTTCAGTGAGCGGACGCTTCACCCCGACAAGATTAACGCGGCGATTGAAGTCCTCAAGGAACGTGGCGGCATTTATGAACAGGACGGAGCTTTATGGTTAGCTTCGACTAAGTACGGCGACGACAAAGACCGCGTGGTAGTTCGTGCCAATGGCGAGGCTACTTACCTTGCGGCGGACATTGCTTATCATAAGAATAAATTCGACCGAGGCTTTGGCGAGCTGATAAATCTTTGGGGCGCGGATCATCATGGCTACGTTGCCCGCGTCAAGGCGGCGATGACTATGCTTGGCTACGACGCCGACAAGCTAAAGATTATCTTCCTGCAAATGGTGTCGCTGTTCAGGAGTGGCGAGGCAGTCAAGATGTCTAAGCGTATGGGCACGGCGATTCCCCTGCGCGAGCTAATGGACGAGGTCGGCACCGATGCGGCGAGGTATTTTTTCCTAATGCGTTCGACGGACAGTCAGCTTGATTTCGATTTGGACTTGGCGAAGTCGCAGAGTGCGGATAATCCCGTTTACTACATTCAATATGCGCACGCTAGGATTTGTTCAATCTTCCGGCAAGCAAAGGAGGCGGGCTTATCACTCGACGCGGAGCCGAGGTTATCGCTGATGAATTCGGCGGCGGAGGTTGACTTGATTAACAAAATCTTCGAGTACCCTGACGAGATTGAGAAGGCGGCAACTGAATACGCCCCGCAACGCATTGCCCGCTACGTTTATGATTTGGCGTCGACTTTCAGCGCGTTTTATCGTGACTGCAGGATATTGGGCGTCGAAGAGGATTTAGCTAAGGCGCGGCTTGCCCTGCTTAAGGTCACACAGCACACGATTCAGCACGCGCTAAGCTTGTTAGGCGTCTCGGCTCCGGAAAGGATGTAATCTAATGAAGTGTCCTAACTGCGGCAGTATAATCCTCAACCGTCGGAAGGTTTGCCCGTATTGCGGCGCGGCGATTGCTGGCACAGTTCAAGGTGTCGTGCTCAACACGGCGAAGAACTACGTTGAGGAGAAATTTCACGGCGAACGCGGACATGGCTTTGCGGCTGAAAGTGCTAACGACCTATACGACAGGTTCACTGGCAAGAATGCTCAAATCGTCGGCGGCGACAATGCCAAGGACGGTGCAGACAGAATCGTCAACGGGACGAACATTCAAAGCAAGTATTGTAGTAGCGGTAGCAAGTGCGTCCGTGAATGTTTCCGCGACGGGAAGTTCCGTTACTACAATTCAAACGGCTCGCCTATGCAAATCGAAGTTCCTGCCGATAAATACGACGACGCCCTTAAAGCCATGCAAGAGCGCATTAATCGCGGCGAGGTTCGCGGCGTTAAAAAGGCAGAGGAAATAATCCGTAAAGGCAACGTCACTTATGAACAGGCAAAGAATATCGCTAAGGCTGGCACGATTGAATCGTTGACTTATGACGCGGTGCACGGCATTCAAATCGGAGCGTACAGCGGCGGCATTTCTGCGGCGATAACCTTTGCGGTCTCTTCGTGGAATGGGAAAAATTTCAGCGCGGCTTTGGAAGACTCAGTTAAGGTTGGTCTGCAAGTCGGTGGCGCGGCGTGGGTAAGTTCAATCCTCGTCGGGCAAATGACTAAGGCTGGCATTAACAGCGCACTCGTTGCCCCGTCCGAAGCTTTGGTAAGTATGCTCGGCTCGAAGGCGTCAGCTCATTTAGTCAACGCCTTCAGGAGTGGCACGGAGATTTACGGCGCGGCAGCAATGAAGAGTGCCGCTAAACTTCTGCGCGGCAATGTCGTCACGGGAATAGCTACGGTTGCGGTCATGTCGGTTGGCGATGTCGTAAATATTTTTCGCGGAAGGATTTCCGGAGCGCAACTCTTCAAAAACGTCGTGAACACTTCTGCTGGCGTGGCAGGTGGCGTTGGCGGTTGGATGGGCGGAGCTTCTGCGGGCGCGGCTATTGGTTCGATTATCCCTGGTGTCGGTACTGCGGTTGGCGGGATTGTCGGCGGGCTTATCGGTTCATTCGCGGGTGGCACTGCCGCAAGCAAAGTTTCGCAAGCCGTGACTGATGAACTTATCGAAGACGATAGCAAAGAAATGCTTAGGATTCTGGAAAAGGAATTCACAACGGTCTCATTCGATTATCTGCTAAATAAGAACGAGGCTGAAGACGTTGCCTCTGCCTTGAGAGATAAACTTGACGGCTCGACTTTGAAAGACATGTACTCTTCTGACAGCCGCCACGACTTTGCAAAAACTTTAATAGAGGAATGCGTCTTGCCTGTCGTGAGGCGTCGACCTAAAATAAATTTGCCGACTACGGAGGATTATGTCGGCGGGCTTAGAAAAGTTTTGGCTTAATGAAAGGTGATGATTTTGATGCAGAAGATATTTCTCGGACTGCTGGCGATGATGATTATGCTTTGTCAAACGGCAATGGCGGCAACACCTTCGCCGCAGTGGGTTAGAAAACTTCCCGACGCGAAGAACGCCGAGCAAATGATTGTCGTCGCGGGCATTCAAGGAACGACTGCTTGGATTTCAATGCACGAGAAAAATTCTTCGGGCAAATGGGAACAGATTATGACAACGCCGGGCTTTATCGGCAGAAACGGACTGGGCAAAGTCAAAGAAGACGACGAGAAAACTCCAATCGGCACGTTCCACTTTGATTACGCGTTCGGAATTGCGCCCGACCCCGGTTGCGCGATTCCCTACGTCCAAGTCAACGAGAATCACTACTGGTCAGGCGATTTTAATTACAAGTACAATCAGTTCGTCGACGTGCGCCAGGCTCCCGCCAATTTCAATAAGGACAGGAGCGAACGTCTGATTGACTACGCCCCGAACTACACTTACGCTTTGAGCTTCGATTACAACAGCAAGTGCGTCCACGGTAAAGGTTACGCCTTCTTCGTACAATGCTTGCATTCAGCCAAACCGTGGACAGGCGGCGGCGTTGCCATTCCCGAAGCCAAAATGCTTTTCGTCATGCAACACGTTCGCCCAGGTTGTGTCTGCATTATCGGTTCGCTCAATGACTTAGGCGGCACACTTTGATTTTGGAGGCTTGCTTATGAGAAAGATATTTCTGGGATTGGTGGTGATGATTATGCTTTGTCAGTCCGCGCAGGCTACACCTTCTCCGCAGTGGGTTAAAGACTTGCCCGCCGCTCGTGACTCGGAGCAAATGGTTGTAGTAGCGGGCATAGCAGGAACGACTGCTTGGATTTCCATGCATGAGAAAATTAACGGCAAGTGGGAACAAATCATGACGACACCAGGCTTTATCGGCAAGAACGGACTCGGCAAGGTCAAAGAGGGCGATAACAAAACTCCCGTCGGAATCTTCCGCTTTGATTACGCGTTCGGAATTGCGCCCGACCCCGGCTGTGCGATTCCCTACGTGCAACTCAACGAGCATCACTACTGGTCGGGCGATTGGGATTACAAATACAATCAGTTCGTCGACGCCCGCCAAGCTCCCGCCAATTTCGATAAGGGCAACAGCGAACACTTGATTGATTACAACCCGCATTACGTTTACGGCTTGAATATGGGTTATAATGCCGAGTGCACGCCTGGCAAGGGCGCGGCGTTGTTCATGCATTGCTTTGGAACGCATAAGCCGTGGACGGGCGGTTGCGTCGGCTTGCCCGAAGATAAAATGCTTTTCGTCATGCAACACGTTCGTCCAGGTTGTGCCTGCGTCATTGATTCATTAACAAATTTAGGAGGAAAGCTTTAATGGAAGAAAACTTCTCAGAGATGAGTGAGGTCGACATTGCTTATCAAATCTTAAGCCAGTCGGATAAGGATAATCCCATTCACTTTAAGAAACTGATTCGCGAGGTCATAGCCAAAAAAGATAAAGTCGTCCAAGATGAGGCAGCGGCTATCTCGGAGATTTACACGATGATTAACATGGATAGTCGTTTCCAATACGTAAAGGACGGGCTTTGGGGCTTGAGTGATTGGTATCCGCCCGAAACCAAACGTACACGCGGTTCTAGCAAGACTACTGATAAGACTGTAGAAAAGAAATCTTCCACGTCAAGTCGTTTGAAGGCAGAAGAAGAGCCTGAAGACCTTTCGTGAAGACATAAAAAATTTAAGCACTCGCAATGAGTTGCACCGGAGGACAACATGGCTAAATATATTTTTGTGACTGGCGGAGTAGTTTCGTCGCTCGGCAAAGGAATCACGGCAGCATCGCTCGGCAGACTTCTTAAGAGTCGCGGCTTGAAAGTTACGATTCAAAAGTTCGACCCCTACATAAACATCGACCCCGGCACAATGAGCCCCTATCAACACGGCGAAGTTTTCGTGACCGATGACGGCGCGGAGACTGACCTCGACCTTGGACACTACGAACGATTCATTGATATTAATCTAAGCAAGCACTCTAACACCACCACGGGCAAAGTTTATTGGTCTGTTTTGTCCAAAGAGCGCAAGGGCAATTACCTCGGCTCCACGGTGCAAGTCATCCCGCACGTCACCAACGAGATTAAAGCCCGTGTCTATGCCGTGGCGGAGGCTGATAAGGCTGACGTTGTGATAACCGAAGTCGGCGGTACCGTCGGCGACATTGAAAGCTTGCCCTTCCTTGAGGCTATTCGTCAAGTTAAAAAGGAAGTCGGCAAGAACGACGCGCTTTATATCCACGTGACCTTGTTGCCGTATATCGGGGCGGCTGGCGAACTCAAGACTAAACCAACTCAACACAGCGTCAAGGAGCTTAGGGCGATTGGAATTCAACCGGACATCTTGGTTTGTAGGACAGACTATCCGATAACCCGCGAGCTGAAGAAAAAGATTGCTCTCTTCTGCGACGTGGACGAGAATGCCGTTATCGAGAATCGGACGGCTTCGACGATTTATGAAGTGCCGCTCATCATGGAGAACGAGGGCTTTGATAAAATCGTTCTGGAGAAGTTAAACCTGCCGCAGGCTCCGCCCAAGCTTGACGAGTGGCGGCGCATGGTTCATAAGATTAAAAACCCTGAACGCTCGGTGAAGATTGCTCTGGTTGGAAAGTACGTTGAGTTGCCCGACGCTTATATCTCTGTCGTTGAGGCTCTGCATCATGCTGGCATTGAGCACGCGACTAAGGTTAAGATAAACTTCGTGAACGCCGAGAAGATTGAATGCCCCGATGTCGACTTGGAAGAGGTCTTTATTGGTTGCCGAGGGATTTTGGTACCTGGCGGCTTTGGCGACCGTGGCATTGAGGGCAAGATTAAAGCGATAACCTTTGCTCGCGAAAATAAGATTCCCTTCCTCGGACTGTGCTTGGGTATGCAGTGTGCTACGATTGAGTTCGCCCGCAACGTCTGCCATTACGTCGACGCCAATTCAACCGAGTTCAATACTGACACTGAACACCCAGTTATTGCGTTAATGGATTCTCAACTCAACGTGACGGAAAAGGGCGGGACGATGCGTCTAGGGGCTTATCCTTGCAAAGTCATGCCTGGCACACACACTGCAGCGGCTTACGACTCCGAACTAATCAGCGAACGACATCGGCACCGCTTCGAGTTCAATAACAAGTTCCGCGAAGTCTTCAAGGCTCACGGCATGATAATCGCGGGCGTTTTGCCTGATGATAGCTTGGTTGAGATTATTGAGCTTGATAAAGCAATTCATCCGTGGTTCGTCGGTTGCCAATTCCATCCTGAGTTGAAGTCGCGACCGAATCACCCGCACCCGCTCTTCCGAGACTTCGTTGCCGCCGCACTCAAGCTCAAGTATCAGCAGTAAAATCCTCTTGCCAAATAGTTGCATGTTAGCTATAATTTGCTTGTCAATAAAACAGAAAAGCCCCGCGAAGTTTGCGAGGCGAAGGTTGCTTGAAGGCGGTTTAGCCCCTCATGTTTAGGAAAGCCGATTTAAAACTACAATTCAAGCCGTCGCTAGCCGTGGTGGGCTTAGGCGGCTGTTCCTGAGAATATCCAGAGGATTATCGGCACGAGAATCGTAACCCTAATGATAATCTTAAACATCAGCTCCACCCCCCTTTCCGGGGGCTTTCTTTTGGATTCAAACCGCCCTTGCCGCAAGGCATCAAGCAACGCGATTATAAATCAAGAGTCGTCTTAATGCAAGGCGGCTCTTTTCTTCTTGCAAAGTTCAGAGTGGCTGATTATACTTGCGCGGGAGGGATTTAACTTGATAGTCTCATGGAACACGACCAACGCTTGCAACATGTATTGTGCACATTGCTACCGCGACGCAGGCTGTAAGGCTCAAGAGGAACTTTCGACCGCCGAGGCTAAGGAGCTTCTGAATCAGATTGCCCGCGCAGGTTTCAAGATAATGATATTCTCTGGCGGCGAACCGTTAATGCGTCCTGACATTTTGGAACTCGTCGAACACGCGACGCGACTAAAGCTAATCGCGGTCTTTGGCACGAACGGCACGTTGATAACGCCGCAGATGGCTCGCGACCTCAAGGCGGCTGGGGCTAAGGGCATGGGCATATCGCTTGATTCACTCGACGCGACTAAGCATGATAAGTTCCGGTCATTCGCGGGCGCGTGGCAAGGTGCTGTCGACGGCATGAGGAATTGTCTAGCGGCGGGCTTGCCCTTCCAAGTTCATACAACGGTTATGGATTGGAATCAACATGAGCTGGAGGCGTTGACGGACTTTGCAGTTGAGATTGGAGCTAAGGCGCATCACTTCTTCTTCCTAGTGCCGACGGGCAGAGCTAAGACTATCGAGGAAGAATCATTACGCGCCGAAGGTTACGAGAATGTTTTAACGCGAATCATGCGCAAGCAACAGACAGTTCCAATCGAACTCAAGCCGACGTGTGCGCCGCAATTCCTACGCATCGCCGACCAACTCGGAGTCAAGACACGTTTTAAGCGCGGGTGCTTAGCGGGGTTGAGCTACTGCATTATCAGCCCGCGTGGCAAAGTTCAGCCGTGCGCTTATCTGAACATGGAGCTTGGCGACGTGCGCGAGATTCCCTTTGATGAGCTGTGGAAGTCTAACAAAGTCTTGAAGACGCTTCGGACGCTTGACTACAGCGGCAACTGCGGCGGTTGCAAGTACGAGCATAAATGCGGAGGTTGTCGGGCGCGGGCGGCGTGTTATAATGGCGGCGACTTCATGAGCGGCGAGCCGTGGTGCAACTTTAACGAGGTGTGATATGGGAAATAAACTTAGGATAGAAAAGCTTCAGGAACTCATCAAGCAAGAGATGAGCAAGATGTTATTGACGGACTTGAAAGACCCGCGAATTGGTTTCGTGACTGTGACCGATGTCGAGATGACTGGCGACTTGCGCGAGGCAAAAATTTATGTCAGCGTCATGGGCGGCGCGGAGCAAGTCAAAAGTTCGCTTGAAGGTCTCAACAGTGCATTGGGCTTCGTCCGACGCGAGATTGGGCAGAGGATTCGTTTGAGGTTCACGCCGGAGATTTCTTTTGCTCTGGACACGTCACTTGATTACGGCGACCACATTCAAAAGCTTTTATTGCAAGTGGAAGGTGATAGACATGCTGATAACTCTCAAGGAGGCGGCAACTAGACTTCAAGCCGCGAATAGGATTTTGATAACGGCGCACGTTCAACCCGACGGCGACGCAATCGGTTCGACGTTAGCGACAATGCAAATACTCCGCGCCATGGGCAAGACGGTTAAGGTTTTCATTGATGACAACGTGCGGAGGAACTTGCATGCACTGCCGCATTTTGAACAGATACGCCGACCCGCTGACGGTGAACACTTCGACGCGGACTTATTGCTTGTCTTAGACACCTCGCCCGACAGGATTGGCAACGTCCGCAAGCTAACCGACGCGCCGATTTTAAACGTCGACCACCACGTCACGAACATTGGCGACGGCTACGCACTCTACGTCGAGACTAAGGCGGCTGCGACTTGCGAGATTATCTTCAAGCTTGCCCGCGAACTCGGAGAGGCTATCACTCCTGACATTGCCACTTGCCTTTATACGGGCATTGCGACTGATACGGGCTTCTTCCAATTCTCAAACACCCGCGCTGATACTCTAGCCATTGCCTCGGAGCTGATAACGTGTGGAGTCAGTCCGCATTTCATTTCCGAACAAATGGAGAAGAAGACTTTGGCGGAGGTAATCGGGCTACGGGACGCGTTGAATACTCTTAAGATGTATTACGGCGACAAGGTTGCGGGCATGACGCTTGACCATGCGACGGTTAGCAAGTTCGATTCGACGGAGGGTATCATTGATGAAATTCGAGTCATTGATACCGTTGACGTAGCGTTCCTTATCTCGGAGAAGGCATCGAACGTTTGCCGGGTGAGTATGCGTTCAAAGATAGTCGACGTTGCAAAGATTGCGGCTAAGCTCGGCGGCGGCGGACACATTCGGGCGGCGGGTTGCACACTAAAGACGACATTAGCGGACGCGGAAAAGATTTTAGTTGAGGCAATCGGCAAAGCATTATGAACGACGACGGCTTTATAAATCTCAATAAGCCTTCGGGCATGACGAGCCATGACGCGGTTAATCATGTTCGGAGGATTTTTTCTACGCGCAAAGTAGGACATGCCGGAACTCTCGACCCGATGGCGGAGGGCGTCTTGCCCATTGCTATTAATCGTGCGACGAAGTTTATCGAATACCTCGACGGCGACAAGACTTATCGCGCAGAAATTTTATTCGGAGTGGCGACGGACTCTGGCGACCTTGAAGGCTCCGTCATTGCCCGCGCAGAGGATTTCATCATGCCGACGATTGGAGACCTCAACGCGGCTTTGCAAAGTTTTGTCGGGGAGATTGAGCAGACGCCGCCGAAGTTCTCCGCGATAAAGATTCATGGGCGCAAAGCATACGACTTGGCACGGAAAGATATTGCCTTCGACATGCCGAGCCGCCGCGTTAAAGTTTATCAGCTGGAGCTTATCGCCCTTGATAAAGAGTCGGCGACGATTGAAGTTGATTGTGGCAAGGGCACTTACGTCCGGAGCTTAGCGATTGACATTGGCGAACGATTGAACTTGCCCGCGACGTTGAAAAGTCTCGTGCGACTGAGGGCGGGCGGCTTTGACTTAAAGAACTCGTTGACCCTTGACGACATAAAAAATATCGGCGCGGATTGTCTCCTGCCGATTGAAGAGGCTTTGAATCATTTGCCACGCTTTGAACTGGACGAACGCCGCGTTAAGGCTTTCATGAATGGTTTGCCGACGACGCTTAGGCTTGCGGACGAAAACTCTTTGCGAGTGTTCGCGGGCGGCAAGTTCTTAGGCATCGGACGGATTGAGGGCGGCGAGCTTCGGGCGTCGAAGATAATTGCTTGAAAAAAGTTACGGCATGTGATAAGATTTGCACCGTTGAAATGGTAAAACGGAAGGCACAAACGGAGGGCAGTCCGATGGTTGCACGTCGACTCCTTCCTCGTTAATCTTTAGAGGATACTACTGAGCCGCGGCGCGGCTTATTTTTTTCCGTTGAAGTGGTCGATGACGGCGAGGATAAAACTGCCGACCGAGCAGATAAGCTCCAGCCATTCGTGAATCTCCATGCGCGTCACCTCCTTCCTTCGAGGAAGAAAGCCGACACATCGAACTGCCGCAACGAATATATCACACGTTCAGAAAACTTTCAAGCTTGAATGAAGTCGCGGATAAACTGCACGGACTTTAAGCCGCTACCCAAGACTGATTGCACGTAATCGATAAAGAACGCCTCCGCCGAGTTTAGTTGCCGCGTATTGAACGTCAGCTTAGTATCGTCATGCCAATCAAAGCTAAGCATCGTCTCAAACGTTCGGCGCAAGGCTTCGGGATACGGGCGAACGTCCTGCGCGGCGTCGACGCAATTCATACAGACTGCCCCGCCGTCAAGCAGACTAATCGCCGCGTCGCCGTCAATCAACCTGCCGCAATGCACGCAACGTTCAAAGTTCAACTGCACGCCGCTTGTCTCCATGAATTGACAGGCACCAATCAACGCGGCGACTCGTGGATTGCGTTTGCTAAGCACTGGCAAGGCTCTAGTCAGCAAGTCGAACGTCCCAAGCTCCTGTTGCCGTGGAAAGGTCATGCGATTGACGACCTCAAACAGCATCGACGCATAAGCTAGCCGCTCCAAGTCATTAGTCAAGGCGTCATAGAAATTGATAATGTCCGCCTCGCGAATGGTATCGACCTTCGGGCTACTTGTGATTTGCGCCGATATGTGATTGAACATTTGCAACGCACCCGATAGCGGACTGCGCGCCCGTCGACAGCCATAAGCGTTCGCCTCAAGCTTGCCGAATTCTTTTGTAAAGAGAGTAACGACCCTGTTAGCGTCTCCGAAGTCGTCCGTCTTCAATACGACTGCCTCAACTGTGAATGTCTCCATTGCCTTTACCCTTAAGCCCAAGTGAATCTTTCGAGACAAGCCCCGCCGTCGAGATTGTGCCCGCCGTGATGATGAACTGCAAGGCGTCCTGCGGCAACATGTCCAAATGAATCACGTCCGACTTCTTCACGAAGAAATTCATGCCAGCCGTCATGTTCATGCTCCAGGGCATGTAGACGCAAACATAATCATCGCCGAGCTTTTCTTTGACAGGCGCGGGAACTGTCAGCATTTGGAACGCCAGCACGTATGACTTTTGATAGGGCACGAGCACGACGTTTTTAAATGCCGAGTCCGACTCGAACAACGCTTTGGACACTTGCTTAACCGAACCGTATATGAACTTCACGATTGGTATCTTGCTGATTATCTTGTCTAAGAACTCCAGAATCTTTTTGGAAAGGAAGTTGCCGCTCAAGACGCCGACCATCCAAATTGCCACTAAGACAATCACGAGACCTGCGCCAGGAATTTTCGCGGGCAAGTACTTCCCGATTGAACCTTCCGTCAGCTCGAATAGCCACTTAAGCACAAAGATTGTTATCGCGGGCGGCACGATGATTAGCAACCCTTTGAAGAAACTGCTTGAGATTTGCTCCGTGAAGGATTTAGGTTTCTTGTCGTCGTCCATGTCACTTGTGCTCCAAAATCATTTCAATCGCGTTGAGTACGTCGTCAATGTCCTTAGCCGTGATAACAAGCGGCGGCTGAAATGCCAAGACGTTGCGCCCGACACCGTTCTTGCCGACGATAAAGCCGCGATTCTTAAGCTCCTCCAAAAGTTCATCAAGCTCACGGAAGGCAGGCGACTTGTCCGCGTGAACGAATTCCGCCCCGACCATTAACCCGATACCGCGCACGTCGCCGATTATCGGGAATTTTTTTTGCAGAAGTCGCAAGCCGTTCATGAGTTGCGAGCCGCGAGCCTTAGCGTTGTCCATGAGATTTTCTTTGGCAATGTAGTCGAGCACTGCAAGCCCCGCCGTCGACGAAACGGGATTGCCGCCGAGTGTCGACGCGCCAGGGCGAGTATAAGTATCAGCGATTGCCTTTGTCGAGATAAACGCGCTAATCGGTTGCCCATTGCCCAAAGCCTTAGCAACGCTCATGATATCGGGTGTCACGTCAAAGTTTTCAATGGCAAACATTTTACCCGTGCGAGCAAAGCCAGTCTGCACCTCGTCGGCGATAAGTAACGCGCCGTACTTCGCGAGGATTTCCTTAACGCGCTTGAAATAGCCTTTGGGAGGCACGACAATACCCGCGTTGCCCTGAATCGGTTCGGCAATCAACGCGGCGGGCTTACCTGATGTCGCCGTTTGGATAATCGTTTCAATCTTGTCCGCGCAGGCAAGGTCGCAAGTCGCAGGGTCTTTGCCGAGCGGGCAACGGTAGCAGTAAGGATTCGGCGCGAAGTTGATTCCTCCTACGGGCTGAGGGTCAGTCCTCCACATGCCGATACCTGTCAAGCTCATTGTCAGCTTAGTGCGTCCGTGCAAGCCACTTTGCAAGGCGATGAACTCCGAGCTTTTAGTATAAATCGACGCAAGCAACAGCGAGCCTTCGTTAGCCTCAGTGCCGGTCGAACAGAAGAAAGACTTTTGCAAGTCGCCCGGCGTGACCTCAGCGAGCCGTTCAGCGAGATTAACAAAGTTCTCCGTCAGATAAATGTTGCAGACGTGCTGGAGGGTTTTAATCTGTTCAATCATGCGTGCGGTTATGAACGGATTGCAATGCCCGCAATTAATCACCGAGACACCCGCGTAGCAGTCCAGATACTTCTTGCCCGTGCTGTCGAAAAGGTATTGCATGTCGCCGCGCACGAATTGCGGAGGGTCGCTATAGAAATGTCCGAGGCAAGGCATAATGTATTCGCGCTTCTTTTCCAGAATTTTTTTCGCGCCGAGGAAGTCAGCCAAGTTAATCACTCCATTAGAAAATTTTTTTAAGCGTAGCACACGGCGAATCAAATATCAAGTTGCATAGGCGACGGAATAAATGTAACTGCCCGCCTCCTCATAGAGCTTCTTTATCTTAACTTGGCGCGTAGAAAATCTTTCAAGCGTAGCATTGCGGGAGAAGATATATCGCACATCCAATTTCGGCAGGTCAGCGGGATTCAAGTTCAGCGTGAAGTAATCGACTTGGTTCAGCTGAAATTCGGTCGGCGCGTCAGTCAAGACGATGCTGATATGCGCGTAGCGATTGTAGACGGAACGATTTGCGCCAGTCGGGTCGAGCTTTTGCCAGCGGTCGAGGGCAGGATAAATGTTCACGCTGTTAATCGTCGGGGCACCGAACATTATCGGAAAGTCGTTCAAAGCAACGTCATCATCTTCGACGAGCCAAAGCGATTTATCTGCGCGGGCAAGGTCAGCAATCTTTTGTCCGACGGGAACTTTATAAACGCAATCGACGCCGCGAGCAACGGGATTAACCGTGCCGCCGATTAGCAACATCATCACAATCAAAAGCCCGATGCGCAGATTAGTTAGCCGACTCGTGATTAGATAAACGGTGACGCCTGCAAAGCCTAGCATGACGAGGATTTTCTTTATGCCTATCCAACCGCCCAAGAAGTCACAGGTTGCGAGGGTTCCGCCGATTGAGATTGCTCCCGCTAAGAAAAGTTTTGTGCGGCGTGATAAGTTCAAGTCAATCAGACTCAGCCCGCGAAATAGAATCAGCATTTGCAGGAAGTCGGTTACAGTCCTTGCGCGATTGAAAGTGACGTTGCTCATTAAAGTTATCTTCGCGAGCCACGCAGGGAAGCCAAACGTTTCCCACAACATAAATACGCCGCTCAACACGACTAGCAAGGTCATCAGCAAATCAAAGGCGTTGCGGCGGATAGTGGCGATTACAAAGACGATTAAACCGAGCGGAGCCATACTAAAGAAGGTTGCCATTTCGCTATTATTCACGCCTTTTGGTTGGCTAATGTCGCAGAAGGGAAGCAGTGAATCACTTACATAAAACATTTGGTGAAGCGGAGAAATGTTGCCGCCGAGTTCAAAGCGTGAACCAGGATATTCCGTCGCCGTAGTAAGCTTTATCACGTCCATTGAACTCAAGATTGCATGAGCTATCGGGACAATCACCAAGACTAAGCCGACCAGCCAAAAAATTTTGTCGCGGCGTAGAATCCTCAATGCGTCGCGGGAAGTCACAGCGATTAAGCACAAGAGGAACGTCCAACCGAATGACACTTGCCAGGCGGGATAAATGCCGAGGATAAAAATCCCTGCGCACCAGAGCATACCCGCCGCAAAGATAAAGCGTTTGGTATCGTTTCGGTTAAGATAAAGTTTCCAGAAGAGGACAAGCCCTTGCCCAGCCGTCAAAAGTTCAGCGATTGAATTGACTGACCACCACCACTGCGCCAGAGGTGAGAACGTAATCATCACGGCGTAGAGGAGGCTTAAAGACTTCTTAGCGTCCAGAACTTTTCTTGCGAACTCAAATGACATCATGAACAGGACGATTAGTCTGCCCGCCCAAAAGAATGCCAGAGAGGAGCCTTGGTCTAAGAAGAGGTAGCCGAGTTGCGCAGGACGGAAAATCATTGCGAGGTGATGAACGGCTTGCCCATAGATAATGAAGACGTTAGTTGCCGTGCCGCGTATCAGGTCGCTTATCATAGAAAAATCCGTGAAGTATTGCGAGAAGGCAAAGGGCGTGAAGACTAACCACTCGTCGGAGCGAATTCGTCTGGAGACGCCTAGCCAATTTATATCAAGTTCGGGGTGAGAGAGGAAGTTAGCATAAAGACTGATTGAGGAGCCGTGAAGTTCAAGCAAGATGCATAGCAGAAAGATTATCGTGGCGATAGCAAACCTCAGCTTGAAGAGGATTTGGGCAAGCTCGTTGAATTGCCTTGACGAAAAGATTTTATCCAGCGCGGCGAAGAAATTCTTTAGCTTGTTCATAAGATCACTCCAAAAAGTTTTTCGGCATTGTAACATAAATCCTCGGCAGGTTAAAATTTATTGGCGGCGGCAGGAATTTTATTCGGCGCGGCAAATAAGCAAGACAAGGTAACGTAGGATTTTTTAGGAGGGATTCACTTTGAGAGAGCTAGACGTAAAACTCATCACCGAGAACGTTGCGCAGATGTGCAAAGAGGCGGCGTATTATCTGCCGGACGATGTTTATCGGGCACTAAAGCGCGGACGTGAAACGGAGCAATCGCCGGTCGGTCAAATCGTCCTCGACCAAATCATTAAGAACGCCGAGATTGCAAAGGCGGAGGATCGTCCTTACTGTCAAGATACGGGCATGACGATTGTCTTTTTGGAAGTCGGGCAGGACTTGCACATTGTCGGCGGCGACCTCGAAGAGGCAGTCAACGCGGGCATTGCCAAAGGTTACACGGAAGGATACTTGCGCAAGTCTGTCGTCGGCGAGCCGCTGTTCAATCGCGTCAACACCAAGAACAATACGCCGGGGGTCATCTACACAAAGATTGTTCCTGGCGACAAGCTCAGCATCACGATTGCGCCTAAGGGCTTCGGCTCGGAGAACAAGTCGGGAATCAAAATGCTCGTGCCGGCGGACGGTGTGCGCGGTGTCAAGAAAGCCGTAATGGAGATTATCCTGCACGCAAGCATGAATCCTTGTCCGCCAATGGTCGTGGGCGTCGGTATCGGCGGCACAATGGATAGGGCGGCTCTGTTGTCCAAGAAAGCTTTGACACGTTCAATCGACGAGCGCAACCCCATGCCCGAATACGCCAAGCTTGAGCAGGAGCTTCTCGACATGATTAACGCGACGGGCATTGGTCCTCAGCTCGGCGGCACGACTTCCGCGCTTGCAGTCAATATTGAGTGGGCACCCACGCACATTGCAGGCTTGCCGGTTGCAGTCACGATTTGTTGTCATGCAATGCGCCATGCTCATCGCGTCCTTTAAAACTTAGCAAAGGAGAGATTAACAGAATGGCTGAAAGTATCCGAATCACGACGCCGTTTACCGAGGAAATGTCCCGCAAGCTCAAAGCGGGCGACAGCGTCCTCATCACCGGCACGATTATAAGCGCAAGAGATGCCGCCCATAAAGTCATGACGGAGGCTCTTGCACGCGGCGAGAAATTGCCCGTCGATTGGAAGAATCAAATCGTTTACTACCTCGGACCCACGCCCGCTAAGCCTGGCGACCCGATTGGCTCATGCGGTCCGACGACTTCGGGCAGAATGGACGCCTATACTCCCACGATGCTTGACCAAGGGATTAAAGGCATGGTCGGCAAAGGCTCGCGCACTAAAGAGGTTGTCGAGTCAATGATAAAGAACGGCGCAACTTACTTCGCGGCAGTCGGCGGAGCGGCGGCTTTAATCGCTAAGTCCGTTAAGAAGTACACCGTGCTTGCTTATCCTGAACTCGGTCCAGAGGCTGTGGCGGCTTTGGAGGTCGTCGACTTCCCGGCAATCGTCGTTATCGACTGCGAAGGCAACAACTTCTATGAGATTGGGCAAAAGGATTATCGCCACTTCGACATTAATCAAATCTAGGGACTAGGGACTGAGGACTAGAGACTAGTTAATTCGTCTCTATTTCTCTTGTCCCGCGCCCTTTAACCTAAGGAGGTCAAAATGATCCACACAACTTTTTACCTGCGGCGTCTGCATTCTCTATGCGGCTTGCTCGTCTTGGGTATGGTGTTGTTCGAGCACATCTTTACAAACTCAATGGCGATTCTCGGTCCGCAAGGTCTTAACACCGCACTCGAAATGATGGAGCTCATCCCTAAGCCGATTTTTATGGGGCTTGAAGTCGGCGGCATAGCGGTTCCACTCCTGTTCCACGGCATTTATGGTATTTACATTGCCCTGCAAGCTAAGAACAACCCTTGCAACTATGGCTACATTCGCAACTGGAATTTTGCCCTTCAGCGTTGGACGGCTTGGTTTTTAGTCGTCTTCCTTATCTGGCACGTCGGCTATCTGCGCTTCTACGTCAAAGGCATAACGGGCACGCCCATTTCCTTTGAACTGTTGCAGAGCTTCTTCCAAAATCCGATTGTCGTTGTGCTTTATGTCCTGGGTATGTTCGCGGCTATCTTCCACTTCTGCAACGGCATTACAACCTTCTGCATGACGTGGGGCATCACCAAAGGTCCGCGCTCGCAAAAGGTCATCAGTATCATTAGCATGTTGCTCTGCGCGGGCATGTGTGCCATTACGCTCGTTTTCATGGGTAGCTATTTCGTTTACTAATCTTTAGGAGATTTTGCTATGGCGAAAGATATGACTAAGAAAAAAATTATAATCGTGGGCGGCGGCATAAGCGGCTTGCTTGCCACGATTAAGGTTTGCGAACTCGGCGGCGAAGTCTTGCTTTTTAGCTATTGCCCCGTCAAGCGTTCGCACAGCCTTTGCGCTCAAGGCGGCATGAACGCCTGCATGGACTCTAAGGGCGAACATGACAGCGTTTACGAACACTTCGACGATACTGTTTATGGCGGCGACTTCTTGGCTGATCAACTCGCCGTTAAAGGCATGGTCGAGGCGGCTCCGAAGCTGATTAAAATGCTCGACCGTATGGGCGTCACATTCACGCGCACACCTGAAGGCAACTTAGACTTGCGCAACTTCGGCGGGCAAAAGAATAAACGCACGTGCTTTTCCGGCTCCACAACTGGTCAGCAAATCCTTTACGCCCTTGATGAGCAAGTCCGTCGCTGGGAAGTCAAAGGTTCCGTCCACAAGTACGAGTTCTGGGAATTCATCAGGATTATCAAGAATAAGGAAGGCATCTGCCGCGGAATCATCGCCCAAAGTATGAACTCAATGGAGATTAAAGCGTTCGGGGCTGATACGGTTATCCTTGCCACGGGCGGTCCTGGGCAAGTGTTCGGACGTTGCACGGCGTCGACGATTTGCAACGGCTCGGCAGTCAGTGCGGTCTATCAGCAGGGTGCGGAGATTGCTAACCCCGAATTCATACAGATTCACCCGACGGCTATCCCTGGCTCCGATAAGAACCGTCTGATGTCCGAAGCCTGTCGCGGTGAAGGCGGTCGCGTTTGGGTTTACAAAGACGGCAAGCCGTGGTACTTCCTTGAGGAAATGTATCCGGCTTATGGCAACCTCGTCCCGCGTGACGTTGCTAGCCGTGCAATATTCAAAGTCTGCGTGCATATGGGCTTGGGCATTAACGGCGAAAACCGCGTTTATCTCGACCTGTCACACATTGACGGCGATTATCTCGTCCGCAAGCTCGGCGGTATCTTGGAAATGTATTCGGAATTCGTCGGACAAGACCCGCGCAAGGTTCCAATGGAAATTTTCCCCAGCGTCCATTACTCTATGGGCGGCATTTGGGTCGACAGGTTCCATTTTACAAATATCCCCGGCTTAATGGCGTCCGGCGAATGCGATTACCAATATCACGGCGCAAATCGTCTCGGCGCGAATTCTTTGCTTAGTGCGGCGTATTCGGGCACCGTTTCGGGTCCGGAGGCTATGAAGTGGGCTAAGTCTGGTAAAAATGGCTCCGAACTCACGCACGAGGAAATGGAAGCGGCTCGCGTCGAAGTTCAGCG
>JAFWCT010000088.1 GCA_017534385.1 Selenomonadaceae bacterium | reverse complement strand
ATAGATAAACGCGCTAGGAAGTTTTTTCGGGAAGACGGTCGGGATTTCGTCGCTGTAAATGTAATTTGAGAAGAAAAGCCGCTCGATAAAGGCAATCATACCCGCCGAGAGGTTCATAAAGTAAATTGGCGAGCCGAAAATAACAGCGTCGGCGGCTTTAACCTTCTCAAGCACGGGCGAGAGGTCATCTTTCATGGCGCAGGAGCCGTGCGGACGACTTTTGAGCTTGCAGGCAAAACAACTCGTGCAACCTTTGAAATTCAGCGCGTAAAGGTTAATAATCTCCGCCGATGCGCCCGCGTCCTTAGCACCTTGCATAGCGTGCTTAAGAAGTTCGGCGGTATTTCCGTTGCGGCGGGGGCTTCCGTTAATTGCGATTAAATTTTTCATGATAGACCCTCCTAAATGTCAAACCAATGCTCAAATGTTTGTTGGTTAAAAGTTATTAGTTCACCGATTCGCGGCGTCAAAAGCTCGTAATTTCTTCCTGCACTCTCGGCAAGCAACGATTTATAAGGCTCGTTCCAAAGGTGTCGGGCAAGGGCGAACTTTCCCGCGTGAATCGGCACGACCTTAGCCGCGTTAATGTCTTCTGACGCCTGCGCGGTCTCATCTGGCAGCAAATGTATCGCGTGCCACGCCCGATTGTATTGCCCGTTCTCCATGAACGCCAAATCGAAGCCGCCGAACTTCTTGCCGATGTCGCGGAAATGCTCGGAGTACCCGCCGTCGCCCGAACAAAAAATCTTCCGCTTAGGAGTCACGAAGGCAAACGCGCACCATTCAGTTGGATTCTGTGTGAGCAATCGCCCTGAAAAATGTTGGCTCGGCAAAATGTGCGCCGTTAGCCCGTGCCCGAAGTCAATCACGCTGTCCCAATCTTCCTCGATAACCTTATCAGCGTCGAAGCCCCATTGCTCGAAGTATTCGCCGACGCCCAAAGGACATAAAACCGTTTTAATCTTCGATTTGAGCGCGGTAATCGTCGGGTAGTCGAGATGATCCCAATGGTCGTGAGTTATCGCCAGCACGTCGAGAGCGGGGAAATCTTCGGCTGTGTAAGCGTTGCTACCGGCGAACGCACGATTGACAAAGAAGACTGGCGAAGCGTAATCGGAAAAGACAGGGTCGATTAAAATCTTTCGTCCGGCAAGCTGCAGATAAATCGTCGAGTGCCCTAGCCAAAGTGCGCAATCTTTATCGCCGAGAGCTTTTAAATCTGTCTTGACGGTCGGCACCGGCATTGGCGGCACGAGTCCTGTCTTGTCTCCGAATAAAAATTTCCACGTCGCCACGATTCGATTCTCTTTATCCTCAACATCCTCCGACATGACTTGAACGGGCGTCAAGCACTCGAAATGGTCTTTGAAGTAATGCGGCGAGGCTAAAAGCTTTTCAAGCCGTGAACCCGTCGGCAACCTTCCGAACTCCGGACGATTCACATAGTAAAAGATTCCTCCGCCTGTCAGAGCCGCCAAGCCTGCGCCGCCGATTAAAGCGTTCCTGATGAAATTTCTTCTGTTCATTAAGTCGTTCACTCCTGCGCAAAATATATCAGCTGAAAAATTTTTTGGCAAGGCGCAAGGGTAATCATAATTCGTGTTGAAAGAAGTATTGATGATTTTTATTCGCCAAGGTTGAAGAAAAGGCTTTTATGTTGTACAATCGACGAAGATTTTTTTCATAAAGGACTTATAAGACAAACTTTAGAAAGGTGAGTGAATAAGGCGTGCTTGAACAAATCCTTAACTCGTCGAACTTTAATTATCTGCCGCGAGCAATGACGGCGGCGACAATCCGGCATGAAGTCACAGCTAACAACATAGCAAACGTAAACACGCCGAACTATCGAAAGTCAGCCGTGGAGTTTGAAGACCTGCTGGCGCGTGAGATTTACGGCGAAGAACCTGACGGCAAATTGAAAATGGTAAGGACGCACGATAAGCATTTGCCGTTCAAGCCACTTGACTTCCACGCCGCGCCGACGATTGTCCAAGATAATACAACAATCATGCGCACGGATGATAACAACGTCGACATTGATATTGAGATGGCGTCAATGGCGAAGAATCAGCTTTACTACAATGCAGTTGTGACGGAATTTAGCGGGCACGTCTCGCGCATGAAGAATGCTATTACCAGCGGGCAACAGTAACTTAAGGGGAAATTGTAATGGGACTTTTTATGGGAATTGATGCATCGGCTTCGGGCTTGACGGCTGAACGATTACGCATGGACGTTATCTCAAATAATATCGCCAACTCGAACACTACGCGCACAGACAGAGGCGGAGCTTATCGGCGACGCTTTGTAGTCTTTGAGCCGCGAACCCGTGAGCCGAAATCTTTTGAGAAGGCACTTCAACAGGCAGTCGGTTTAAGTCAGCAGGCGGGCGAGGGCGTTCGTGCCGTGTCAATCATGGAGGACACGACTCAAGGACCAATGGTTTATGACCCAAGCCACCCCGATGCCAACGCCGAAGGTTACGTGGAAAAGCCTAATGTCAATATCGTCAATGAAATGGTCGACATGATAACCGCGCAACGTGCTTACGAGGCGAACTCGACAGCAATCACGGCGGCTAAGACCATGTTGACCAAGACGTTGGAAATCGGCAGGTAAAAACATTTGATATTGTCCGATGAAGTGTTTATAATGTTAATCAGATAAATTGACAAAAGGGAAGGTGACACGATGGAAGTAACGCCGTTGGAAATGACACCCGTACACATGAGCGCAAGAAGTCATCTGGGCGAAAATCAAGTTGCTCAGCCCGTTAAAAGCTTTGGAGAATTCCTAATCGATTCATTAAAGAAGACGAATGAACTTGAGCTAGAGTCCGAAAGACTGAATGCGGCATTGGCGGCGGGAAGGATAGAAGATATATCTCAAGTGGTGGTTGCCTCTCAAAAAGCGGAAATCGCGCTCCAATTAACGCTCCAATTGCGAAACCGTGCGACGCAGGCATATCAAGAAATCATGCGTATGCAGGTGTGACGCCCGGACTAATTCTCGGACGGTTCGAAAGGACTGAGTTTATTGGCGAATTGGAGAGAGCGGCTCCAGGAACTGTGGAACAGGTACCAAAATCAACGCAAGTACATCATCATAGGCGTGATTGTCATATTGGTTCTTGCCTTCGCGGGAATCAGTTATTGGTATGGTTCCAAGCCCGAATATGTGCCGCTGTATACCAATTTGGAGACGAAAGACGCCGGCGACGTTGTGAACAACCTAAAGGAAGCGGGCGTGCCCTATGAACTGCTTGAAGATAAGAAAGGCGCGACAATCCTCGTGCCAGCAACTCAAGTGCATAATTTGCGGCTTGATTTGGCGGCGGTAGGATTGCCACGCGGCAACAAAGGCTTTGAAATCTTCGATGACAGCAAGTTAGGCGTCACGGAGTTTCAGAACAAAGTAAATTATCTACAAGCACTTCAAGGCGAGCTGACCCGCACGATAGAACATTTAGGTAGCGTGGATAAGGCGCGTGTTCATATCGTCTTGCCGGAGGACAGCCTCTACAAAAAGAATGAAAAGCCCGCGACGGCGTCAATCCTGTTAATGCTGAAGCCTGAAACGAAGTTGACTACGCCGGAGGTTAAAGGCATTGTCAATTTGGTTAGTCACAGCGTGCAAGGACTTGCGCCCGAAAATATTACAATCGTTGACGAGCAAGGCAATATCCTAAACAAGAATGACGATGACGCCTTTGAACAGCAGACTGCGCAGAATTTGCGGACGCTAAGTCAGATTGAGATGACAAAGAAGGTTCGCGACCATATTCAGCAGAATATCCAAACTATGCTGGATAAGACACTCGGCGAGGGCAATGCGTTCGTTAGGGTTAGCGTTGAGCTTGACTTCGACGATAGGAAGATTGACCGCCAAACCTTTACGCCTGTGGTTGATGAGTCGGGCATTATTCGCAGTCAACAAGACATCAGCGAAAGCTACAACGGCGAATCGACTATGCCAGGAGGTCCTGCGGGTGTTCAGTCGAATATCCCCGGATACGTCGCTGAAGACAGGAATGCTAATGCCGAATACGAGCGCAAGGAGTCGACGAAGAATTACGAAGTCAACGAGGAGAATCAGAAAATCATAGCGTCGCCTGGTTCCATACGCCGCCTAACTGTTGCCGTTTTGGTCAATGACACGGTAACCGAGCTTCAGCAAGAAGGATTGCTTAGGGCGGTTAGTTCAGCGGCTGGCATAAACGAGGAACGCGGTGATACCATTTCAGTTGAGCCACTGCCGTTTAATACCGACCTCCTAGACCAGAAAGCGGAAGAGGCAAGACAAGAACAGTTGCGCAAGGATAGGATTTTGTACACGGAGATTGCGGCTATGATTTTACTTGCGGCATTACTTTTGGGCGGGTTCCTCATGTATCGCTGGAAGAAACGCAAAGAACGTCAAGATGAGATTGATAGGCAGCTTGCGGCAGAAAGGAAAGCTCGCGAGGAAGAAGAACAAGCCCGTCGAGCCGAAGAAGCCCGCGTACAAGCAGAGATAGCTAAGCAACAAGCCGAAGAACAAGCTCAAATCGAACAGCGTGCCAAAGACGTTGCGGATGACATTATCCCAGAGGAAAACCTTACCGAAGAAGAACGAGAACAACTCAAAGAGAAAAAAGCTATCTTGAAACTTATCGACGAGAAACCTGCGGAAGTCGCAATGCTTGTTAAGTTGTGGCTCACCGAGGACGAATGATTACTGCTTAGCGGTTAATGATTGGTGGTTAGAATTCTAATCACCAACTAGCCGCTTTTTATTTTGAACGGAGGAGATTACATGCCAAGCTTACAGGATATGTATAACGAGCCGAAGCCGATGACAGCTCATGAGAAGGCGGCGATACTTTTTATTGCCTTGGGCGGCGATTATGCGGCGAAAGTCTTCGAGCACATGGACGAGGACGAAATTGAATCAATCACGCTGGAGATAGCTAACAATCGCCACGTCCCCATTGAGAAGAAGAACGCCGTTATCAGCGAGTTCTATCAGCTGATGATGGCTAACGATTACATTTCAACGGGCGGGCTTGAATATGCGCAGAGTGTTTTGGAAAAGGCATTGGGCGCGGAAAAGGCAACGGAGATTCTTCAACGCCTCACGACAAGTTTGCAGGTGCGTCCGTTCGAGTTCCTGCGCAAGACAGACCCTTCACAGCTGTTGAACTTCCTGCAGAACGAACACCCGCAGACAATCGCATTGGTTATGGCTTATCTATCGCCCGACCAAGCCGGCATCGTCATGAGTGGCTTATCAGTCGACGCGCAAGCCGACGTTGCTAAGCGTATCGCGTTAATGGATAGAACCTCGCCTGACGTTATCCGCGAAGTCGAACGCGTCTTGGAAAAGAAAATCTCGTCGCTGTCCACGCAAGACTTCACGATTGCTGGTGGCGTGCCCAGTGTCGTAGAGATTCTAAACCGCGTCGACCGTTCTACAGAGCGTGCAATCATCGAGTCGTTGGAAGTCGACAGTCCGGAGCTTGCCGAGGAAATCAAGCAACTCATGTTCGTATTCGAGGATATTATCCTGTTGGACGACCGCTCCTTGCAGTTGGTGTTGCGTGAAGTTGACACTAAAGATTTGTCGTTGGCAATGAAGGCGACTAGCGATGAGGTTGCGGAGAAAATTTATAAGAACATGTCTAAGCGTGCGGCGGATATGCTTAAGGAAGAAATCAGCTACATGGGACCGGTCAAGATTCGCGACGTTGAAGAGGCGCAGACTAAGGTCGTTAATAAGATTCGCGATATGGAAGACAAAGGGCAGATTGTTATCGTGCGCGGCGGCGGCGAAGGTATGCTTGTTTAATCTGGAGGGGCGACTATGCAGAAACCCATTGTACGTTATATGACAGTCGGGCAACCAGTCGTAATCGGCGCGAGACCAAAGCCCGTCGTCGAAGAGCCAGAGCCTGAAGAAGTCGACAAGGACTCCGAAGAAGTCGAACAATCCAAAGGCAGCATCCCTAAAGAAATCTTGGATAAGGTCTTCGCGGAGATAGAAGAAATCGAACGCAAGGATAAACTTACGGAAGAAGTCTTGCGGGAGGCTCACAAGGAAAAGGCAGAGTCAACGCAACTAAAGAAGCAAGCCGAGGAGATTAAAGAGCAAGCTGAACAGCTCAAAGCACAAGCTGAGAAGCAAGCGCAAGAAATGTTAGATAAGGCAACCGCTGAATCAGAAAAGATTGTCAACGATACTAAGGCGGAGGCTAAGGAACTTCTTGATAAGGTTCGCAAGGAAGGCTACGACGACGGCTACAAAGACGGCAAGGCTAAGGGCATTAAGGACGGCAAGGAAAAGATTGAGGACGAGCTAAAGGCTATAATTCGGCAGGCGAACGACAAGGCTCAAAAGACCCTTCGCGATGCCAAAGAGCAGACGGCTGAATATTTCATTCGTGCGGAAGATGATATAGTTGCGGTAGTCGTCATGGCGATAGAAAAGATTCTGCCGCAACATTTCCTAGATTCGCCGCAAGTTATCCTGCCAGTCGTGCGCGAGGCAATTAAACATGTGCGCGACCAGAAGGAAGTTAAAGTGCACGTCGACCCCGACAGCTATGACTTGGTGTTAATGGCGCGTTCGGAGTTTCAATCAATGCTAACCGACGGCACGGCGACTGTTGAGGTCATTTCGGACGAGGCGTTAAAGCCGGGCGATTGCGTTATCGAAACTCCTAACGGCGGAGTGGACGCAAGATTATCAACGCAAATAGGACTGATGAAACGCGCCGTTGAGAGTGTGCTTAATAAGTAGGAGTGATTTATAATGAGTGCATGGATTTTTCGGGTTATTGTCAGTGAAAAAGAAAAGTATTACTATGACCTTGACAGAGCATTAGAGGAGATTCCTAATCGAACAATTTATCAGTATCAAGGCAGAATAAAAAGCATTGAAGTTGGCGATATTGTTTACTTTTATGAATGTGAACCCGTCAGTGCTATTGGTTGGAAATGCAAAGTGCTTGCCGTGAACGTTCCTTATGAAAAAACTTACGATATTGATGAATCCAAATTTGAACACGGCGAAACCGAAAGAGAAGGTTACTACATTAAAGTTGTTGCGCTCGCAAAATATGAAAGCAAAGAGAGAGCGACACTTTCTCTTTACAAACTTCGAGAAAATGGTTTGACGCAAGAACGAAGCTCGTTTAGTTTAAATTCACCTCGAGTAAATCCGCAACTTTTAATTTACATAAATTCGATTAAACCTTCGGTGGAGTATAATGATTAAGAACGACATTAACCTACAAAAGCTCAAAAACGCAATCGACGAGTGCAAGACGATTAAGCTGACGGGCAAGGTTACGCAAGTCGTCGGGCTAGTCATCGAGACGCGGGGACCAACTGTCAGCGTGGGCGAGCTTTGTTATATCACGTCGAAGATACCGAATGTGCCGCCAATCCCCGCCGAGGTCGTCGGGTTCCGTGAAGGGTTCGTCATGCTCATGCCGATTGGTGAAATGCAAGGTGTCGGACCTGGTTGCGAAGTTGTCGCCGCGCAGAAGATGTTGCAAGTCAAAGTCGGGCATGAACTCTTAGGGCGCGTGCTTGACGGCTTAGGCAATCCAATGGACGGACTCGGACCGATTCTGTCGACGATTGAATATCCGTTGCAAGCACCGCCGCCGCACCCTCTGAAGCGTCCTAGGATTCATGATAGTCTTTATGTCGGCGTGCGTGCAGTCGACGGGCTGATAACAATGGGCGACGGGCAGCGAATTGGAATCATGGCGGGTTCGGGTGTCGGCAAGTCAACGCTTTTATCGATGATTGCCCGCAACACCGAGGCGGATATAAGTGTTATTGCCCTAATCGGCGAGCGCGGTCGTGAGGTTCGTGACTTTATCGAACGTGACTTAGGAGAGGCGGGACTTAAACGCGCAGTCGTAGTCGTTGCAACTTCAGACCAACCTGCACTTGTCCGCATAAAGGGCGCGATGACTGCTACTGCCATTGCCGAATATTTCCGCGACCAAGGGCACAAGGTTATTCTGATGATGGATTCGGTCACGCGCTTTGCCATGGCTCAACGTGAAGTCGGCTTGACGATTGGTGAACCGCCCGCCACCCGCGGTTATACGCCGTCAGTCTTTGCATTGTTGCCGAGGCTCCTTGAACGCGCTGGCACGTCGGACACCGGCTCAATCACGGGGATTTATACTGTCCTCGTTGACGGCGACGACATGAACGAACCGATTGCCGATGCTGTACGCTCAATCCTCGACGGGCACATTGTCTTAAGTCGAGCAATCGCCGCGCAGAATCATTTCCCCGCTATCGACGTGCTAGGAAGTGTCAGCCGTGTCATGGTCGAAGTCGTCACTAAAGAACACTTGCAAGCCGCCCAGAGAATGCGAGCGTTGATGGCGGTTTATAAAGACGCGGAGGATTTGATTCACATTGGCGCGTATGTTAAGGGGTCGAGCAAACGCATTGACGAGGCGATTGGCAAGATTGACGCGATTAACGAGTTCCTCTGCCAAGGTATCTTCGAGGTCGATACCTACGACGTGACTAAGCAGAAGCTCATGAGGATAACTGGTAAGTGACATGAAGAAATTTAAGTTCCAACTCGAAACGCTGTTGAAGGTCACCAAACGTAAGAAGGACGATGCCGAGATGAAGTTTGCCGAGGCGTCGCGCAAGCTTGAGGAGCAACGCGCTAAGTTGCAAGTCTTGCTACGCGAGCTAGCCGAGGGGCAAGAAGAATTCGCCGATAAGACTAGCGAAGGCAAGACAGTCACGGTTGGAGTTATCATGACGTATAACAGCTTTTTTAATTGGAAGCGTGAACAGATTGAACAGCAACAAGACGTTATCTTGAAAGCTACGCAAGATAAGCAACAGAAGCTAAAAATACTAATGCAGCTGATGACGTATCTTAAAAGCATTGAACAGCTAAAGGAGAAGCGGCGCAACGAGTACAACGCGGAAGTGCTTTTCGAGGAACAAAAGATGCTTGACGAGATTGGACTTCAGCTGTCAATGAGGAAATAGGAGTGATGAACGTTGATTGAGATTCAGCCGATTGAACGCGTGGATATGACGCAACGCATTGACCAAGTACGTCGTCGAATTGCGGCGATAGAAAAGATGATTGGTCTTAATGGCGTGGACTTCCAAGCGACCCTTGAGCGCGAGATTGCTCGGCAGGCGGCAGTTAGTCCCGTTAAGCCGACGCAAGCCGTTGATGACGTTAAGAAGTTGCCGGGCGCAACTCAACCTGTCAACGAGAATGACGCGGCGAACTCTGCCAAGGTGTCGCAAGCCCTGCGCGAGGCTCAAGGAAATTCACCTGTACAGAAACCTTTGCCGGGCGAAGAAGCCTTGCCAGGTAAGATTAATCAGCCGTCGAAGATTGAACGCGTCGAAGTTCCCGACGCCGAGCTTAAGGTTCCCAGCCGCGATGAAAAAGTCTTCGAGGACAACTTCGACGGCAAGGACGCTGAGATTATCCCGACGGAAGATTTAATCATGCAGACCGCCGACGCTTACGGCATTGACCCGCAAGTAGTCAAGGGCATTGTCGAGTTCATTAATCAAAGGCAACACGCGCCCGCGTCCGCTGAACCGTCAAGCGATGAAGTTTCGTCCGTTGAAGAGTTAATCGCGCAGAAGGCTTTCGAGTACGGCGTTGACCCGCAACTTGTCCGCGCCATTGCCATTGCCGAATCCGATATGAATCAAGACGAGATTTCCCCCGTTGGCGCGATTGGCGTTATGCAACTCATGCCGGAGACTGCGGCGGGCTTAGGCGTCGACCCCTACGACACGAATGAGAACGTTGACGGCGGCACACGTTACCTTAAGCAAATGCTTGACACCTTCGACGGCAATGTACCTTTGGCAGTAGCCGCTTATAACGCCGGACCTGGTGCCGTCAAACGCTATGGAGGCATTCCGCCCTATTCTGAGACGCAAAGTTATGTTGGGCGCGTAATGGATATGTATCGATGAAGAAAATCCTTTTGACAATCTGCGCGGCGATGATTCTGCTAAGCTCCACCGTTTATGCCGAGGAACCTTTTATCGACAAGTTCATACTGTGGACGGCTCACCGCGACGAATTGATTGACGAGTACACGCTCAAGCACTACGGAATGATTTGCCGCGAGATAACTCCTCAAGCAGTCGTGGTGCACTGGACGGCGTTTGGAACCCTCGAATCGGTTTGGAAGTATTTTTATGCCGAGGAGATGCCTGACGACGAAGGCAGATTAAATGTCGCGTCGCAATTCATAGTTGACCGTGACGGGACGATTTGGCGGCTTATGCCCGAAACAAATTTTGCGCGACACATCATCGGCTACAATCATTGCGCAATCGGCATTGAGAATGTCGGCGGCTACGACGGGCGCGAGGACTTGACGGAGGCTCAGCTTGCCGCGAACGTCCTCTTGATAAAGTATCTGCACGCGAAGTATCCGACGATTAAATATGTCTTCGGGCACTATCAACAGGACGCGGCACGGGCTAGCGGGCTTTACATTGAACTTGTACCGGATTACTATGCAATTAAGATTGACCCCGGTCCGAAGTTCATGCGCGGCTTGCAGTCTCAGCTTGAGAAGGACGGATTAATCTTCTATGACCCTTGAGAATCGACAAGCCTTGATGGACGGTCTACGCGACGGCACGCCGATTGGTCTGGGATATTTTGTCGTAGGCTTCTCGTTGGGCATCGTCGCAAAGTATGTCGGGCTTAGTCCGTTGCAAGGCTTCGTTATCAGCCTACTAAACAATGCCTCGGCGGGCGAGTTCGCGGCGTTCACAGTCATAGGTTCGGACGCGCCTTACCTTGAAATCGCCTTGATAACGCTCGTCGCCAATGCCCGCTACGTTTTGATGAGTGCGGTCTTAAGTCAAAAGTTTTCACCCGACGCGCCGCTTTATCAAAGACTCTTTATCGGCTTTGCAGTGACGGACGAAATCTTTGGAATAACGATTGCACGCGGCGGACGTTGGCTCAATCCCTTTTACAACTACGGCGTAATGTTGACGGCGTTGCCTGGTTGGTCATTGGGGACGGCTTGCGGAATCGTCGCGTGGTATTTCTTTTCAGAGGCGGCAGTCAGTGCGTTGAGCGTCGCGCTTTACGGAATGTTCTTAGCCGTGATAATCCCGCCCGCCCGCAAAGATAAAATCATCGGCGGATCAGTCGTTGTCAGTTTCCTACTGAGTTACTTAGCCGCAGAACTTTTCCCTGATGTCTCGGCGGGCAATCGGACAATAATCTTGACGATACTAATCGCGGGGGCGGCGGCTATCCTTTACCCAGTCAAGGAGGACGACAATGACTCACGACATTAACCTTTATATATTGATAGCAAGCGCGGTGACCTTAGCGATAAAAATCCTTCCGCTTACGTTGATTCGCGGTGAGATAAAAAACGTCACTGTACGTTCGTTCCTGCATTACGTGCCCTATGTGACCCTTGCAGTTATGACATTCCCCGCGATAGTTCACGCCACGCAGTCGCCAATATCGGGAACACTTGCACTGGTCGCGGGCATATCGGCGGCTTGGTTCGGCGCAAGTCTCTTCAAGGTCGCGATTGTATGTTGCTCGGTCGTCTTCGTCACGGAGCTTTTTTTATGATTAGGAGGCAAACATTGGACAAGGTAAGACTAGCGGCGACAAAAATCCTCTGCGACGTGGCGACTAAGGGCGCGTGGGCTAACGTGGCATTGGCGCAGACGTTGCGGGCGGAAAAGTTCAGCGACTTAGACAGAAAGTTTTGCACGGAGCTTGTCTACGGCACAGTCAAGGCGGGCGCGTCACTCGATTGGAAAATCTCCAAATACCTCAAGCGTCCGCTATCTAAGGTCGACGATAAAATCCTAGCTGTCCTGCGCGTGGGGCTTTATCAAGTCTTCTTCCTCGATAGGGTTCCCAACTCGGCGGCAGTCAATGAATCGGTGGAGCTGGCAAAAAAATTCTGCGGGCTGAGTGCGTCAAAGTTCGTCAATGGCGTCATGCGTTCGGCGGTTCGTGAGCCTCACAAGTCAAACTTCCCGACAGGCGACGACTTACAATCGCTGGCGTTGAGGACGTTCCATCCTCTGTGGCTCGTCAAGTTGTTCGCAGAAGAGTTCGGGCTTGACGCAACTAAACAACTGCTTGCCTTCGACAATGACGACCCGCCGCTTTGTCTGCGCGTGAATCGATTAAAGACTACCCGCGAAGAAGTCTTAGACGCGCTGATAAGTTTCGGGTTGCAAGCAGAGCCGTCGACACTCGCGCCAGAAGGAATCATCTGCCGAGGTCATGGCGCATTGGATAAGTTCCAACCGCTCCGCGCAGGTTTCTGCCAAGTGCAAGACGAAAGCTCCATGACTGCGGCGCGGCTCCTCAATCCTGCGGCAGGCGAGTTCGTCATTGATTGTTGCGCGGCACCGGGCGGGAAGTCTACACACCTTGCAGAACTCATGAACAATCGCGGAAGAATCATCGCGGCGGACGTGTATGAGACTAAGCTGGAGCACGTCAAACAGAATGCGCAACGCCTCGGCATTAAGATTATCGAACCGCTGTTGATTGACGCCCGCGAACTCGGCGACAAGTTCCCTGGGCAAGCCGATAAAGTCTTAGTCGATGCGCCGTGTTCGGGATTGGGTGTGTTAAGGCGTAAGGCTGACCTTCGTTGGCGAAAGACTTCCGACGAGCTTAAGGACTTGCCGACGTTGCAAGGAGAAATCCTATCGAGTGCGGCGAAGACTCTTAAGCGCGGCGGCTGTTTACTCTACAGCACGTGCACAATCACTCGGCGCGAGAATCAAGAGGTCGTCGAAAAGTTTTTGGCTGAGCACGAAGACTTTCAGCTAATCGATATGCAAATGCTCCTGCCGCATGTCACGAACACAGACGGATTCTTTTCCGCCAAGCTGACCAAAGTATAAAGGCGAGCAAACAATAACGATTGCGCATTGCCAAAAATTTTCGCTGTTCCCAAGGGATTGGGACGACAACTTTTGCATTCAGCATTGGATTTTCAGTGCGTCGTTGGTTATCGGCTTGGTAGTCCTCTACGCCAAAAAAATTTCCCCGTTCACGTGAGCGGGGATTTTTTCTGCGTCAAGCTTCGCGTAAGCGATTTGCCTGCCTTACTTCCACATGTTCGCGCCGCCGACGAAATTATTTTCCTCGTCCCAGTCCGAAGGCATTCCCTTAGCAAAGATAATCGGCTTTGAGCAATTCTCTTGCACATACTCAGCGACGGAGCCTAAGCCCTCCACGTCAAAGCCGCCGAAGCCCAAAGCAATCCAGATAAATTACGCCGTAAATTTTCATATATACTCCCACCTTTCGTGATTGCAATCATTTCGTTCATTGCGGCTTTGATGTCGGCGGTCTGGGCGGTATACCCTTGCCGCTGAACAGAAACTTAATCTCGTCTTTGAATGAATTTATAAAGCACATGCCGTCACCCGCGATACATCAACACCACGCCGCTTATTATCATCAGCGCGATAAATAAAATCACTGCTCGTATTGCCTTGCGTCTTGGTTGCATAGATTATTCCTCCGTCCAAAGTTTTAACCATTTTATCAAATCGGCGGCGGACAATGTAATAGCTGGCGTAGTTTTTTTTGCAATTAGGGCGGAAAGTTGTTAAACTGGCAAGGACAAAACTTTTCAGAGGTGATTACTTGAACGACAAAACTTTAACGCCGATGATGGAACAGTATCACGCGCAGAAGATGCAGCACCCTAACGAGCTTTTGTTCTTCCGACTCGGCGACTTCTTCGAGATGTTCAACGACGATGCCCAAACTGCCTCGCGGGAAATAGGTTTGACGCTCACGCAACGGCAAGGCGTGCCAATGTGCGGCGTTCCTGCCCATGCCGTCGAAGGTTATCTGCAGAAGCTCGTTACCAAAGGTTATCGCGTGGCAATCGTCGACCAAATCGGCGACCCCAAGGCTAAAGGCTTAACTGAACGCGCCCTAACCAAAATCGTCACGCCAGGCACGATTCTTACTGAAGACGCCTTGACGACGGCGGGTAATAATTATCTTGCGTTGATTGCCGAGGGTAGCGATGAACTTTCCTTAGCGGGCGCGGACATTTCCACGGGTGAAATCTTCTACGCGCTCTATGACGGGGTTAATCGCGAGCAAAATCTCTTCGACGAACTCTACCGCCTCAGCCCGCACGAAATCTTAATCACGGGCGAGCCGACCTTCTTTAAGCGGCTGAAGAACTTCACAGATTTAAAGCTTGACGGTTGCACGTTCACGACGATTGATACCGCGCAGAACTCCGACGAGAACTTTTCCGCGCAACACTTCGCCGAAGATGACTTGCCAGCCGCCGAGCTTGCCGCCCATGCCGTAGAAAATCTCCTGCAGTACATTCACGCCACCGTTCGCACGGACTTAAAACATATCGCAAAGCTTACGCGCCTTGACATGAGCAATCACCTTGTCCTTGACGCGACGGCTTTAAGAAATCTGGAGGTCGTCCGGAACTTGCGCGACGGTTCAAAGAAGGATACGCTCTTTGACGTGTTGGACTGCACGAAGACTGCGCTTGGCAATCGTCTGCTACGTCGATGGCTTGAAAGTCCACTTGCCGACGTTGCGGCGATTAATCGACGACTTGACGCCGTGGAGGATTTGTTTAAGAACTTCACGACGCGGAGGAACTTGCGCGAAGCTCTTAAGGACATTCACGACTTTGAACGACTGATGACTAAGATTGAGGTTGGCTCGGCTAATGCCCGCGACTTGACCGCCTTGAAAGTTTCCTTTAAAGCCTTGCCGAAGATTAAAGAGATTCTGCGCGAGGCGACGAGTGACATTTTGATTGCTTGCCGCGACGGACTGGGCGACTTTGCTGACGAGGCTAAACTAATCGACGACGCCATAAGCGAGAACGCGTCCTTATCCGTGCGCGACGGCGGCATTATCAACAGCGGCTACAATACGGAGCTTGACACCCTGCGGCGGCTTGCGACTAACGATAAAGCTTTCCTGCAAGACATTGAGACTCGTGAGAAGACTAAGACCGGCATTCGGGCGTTGAAGGTCGGCTTTAATCGCGTGTTTGGCTACTACATTGAGATTAGCAAGAGCAATGCAAGCAAAGTTCCTGCCGAATACGTCCGTAAGCAAACGCTGGTTAATGCTGAACGCTACATCACGCAGGAGCTTAAGGATTACGAGATTAGAATTCTCGGTTCGCAGGAGAAGATGACTAATCTTGAGTACAATATCTTCTGCCAAGTGCGCGACCGTGTTAAAAGTCGTCTGTCGGATATTCAAGACACGGCTAAGCGTATCGCGTTGATTGATGTTATTGCTAGCATGGCGGAGGCGGCGCACATAAACAACTACACGCGCCCCGACCTCAACATTGACGGCACGATTGACATTCGCGACGGGCGGCATCCTTTGGTTGAGAGGATTTTGACAAGCAGTCTGTTTGTCCCGAACGATACGAGCTTAAGCCCGAAGCGTTGCGCGATGATGATTATCACCGGTCCGAACATGGCGGGCAAGTCGACGTACATGCGGCAGGTTGCGTTGCTTACGTTGATGACGCAGGCGGGCAGTTTCATTCCGGCGGCGAGCGCGAACATTTGCCCTGTCGATAGAATCTTCACGAGGATAGGTGCGAGTGATGACCTTGTAAGCGGGCAGTCAACGTTTATGGTCGAGATGAACGAGGTCGCGCAAATCCTCAAGTACGCAACCGAACGGAGCTTGATTATCCTAGACGAGGTTGGACGCGGCACTTCTACTTTCGATGGCATGAGCATTGCCCGCGCAGTCATTGAGTACATTGATAAAAAGGTTCGGGCTAAGACTCTGTTCGCCACGCACTATCACGAGCTAACCGACTTAGCGGAGACTTCAGCGCGGATAGAAAATTTCTGCGTGGCAGTCAAGGAACGCGGTAACGAGGTTATCTTCCTGCGTCGAATCAGGCAGGGCGGTGCAGATAAATCATACGGCATACAAGTGGCTAAGCTTGCCGGTCTTCCAAAGTCTGTGATGAAGCGTGCGGAAGAAATTCTAAAGTCAATGGAGGAGTCAAAGCCCGTGCGCCCCGTCGTCAACAAAAAAGCCTCCGCGCCCGACATGTTCACCGCGCAGGGCTTTAAAGACTTGCTAGCTATCGACGTACCTAGCTTGACGCCGATTGAGGCAATGGGTAAACTGTATGAATTGCAACAACAAGTAAGGAAGGAACTTGGACAATGAGGAAGATTTTTCTACTGCTACTGATGATTCTGACGGTAAGCGGTTGCGGCTCGTCGGAGGATAAGCCTCAGCCAGTCAAAGTCGGCACGCTTACACAGCTGAACACTTCGCCCGAACAGGCAAGCAAACTCGTCGAGGGTAGCGAGCTGAACTTCTACGACAACTTCAACTCAATGCAAATGGCTTTGTCGGCGGGCAACATCAACTCGATTCAGACTTATGGTAGCGTGGCAAAGTACATGACGGCGAACAATACTGATTACAAAATTGATGAGGGTCAGACGGTTTCTCTGGTCGACGATTTCTGCTGTGCAATGCGCGAAGACGACGTTGATTTGAGGAACGCTTTCAACGCGGCGATTGAGGCAATGAAGGCTGATGGCACACTTGACGCGCTGATTGATAAGTACGTCACGCACTTTAACGAGAATCCGATTGCCGTAGAGATTGTGCACATTGACGGCGCGGAAACGATTAGGGTTGGCATTACCGGCGATTTGCCCATGCTGGACTTTGTGCTTGCCGACGGGAAGCCCGTAGGTTTTAATACGGCTGTCCTTGCCGAAATATCAAAGCGTATCGGGAAGAATATCGAGCTCGTGCAGATTGAAAGCGCAGCCCGTGCCGCCGCGTTGACTTCGGGACATGTCGACGTTGTTTTTTGGGTAGTGGTGCCCGCTGACGATTCAAACCGCCCGAAGGACTTCGATAAGCCCGAAGGCGTCGCCGTGACTGACCCTTACTATCAAGACGTGGTTGTTAATGTAAATCTTTCGAGTCTCAGTGCGGGCTTTTAATGAAAGGAGTTTGAACAATGATTAACTTTGGGGACTTCGACTTCAGCGACAACGAACGCTACATGGATTATCTTAGCCGGTGCATTCAGATTCCGTCCAATGCGTCGCCGATAATGATACTTGCCGGCAAGGATAAAGCTAATACTAAACGCGCCTATGCTGAGAATCTCTGTTGGCATAAGTTCACCGCCGACGATATGGAGCTTTGGGGAGCACCGCTCGGCGATTGGGACGAGATTGACTGGAAGAAAGTTTTCAAGGCGCATGTGCCTGCCGGTACTGTCTTTAACTTCGTGCCGGAGTATTTGCTTAAGCTTTGGCAGCGCGAGCTTGGCGAGGCTATCGAAGTCGAGGACGACCGCGACATGTGGGATTATGTCTTAGACCTTAACCGCCTGGAAAGTCTTACGGGCAAGCAGTTTAAGAGAATGCGCAATGCGTGCAATGCCTTCGAGAAAAATTACGAGTACACGGTCGAGGAGATTACGCCGGAGATTTTTAACGAGCTGTGGCAATTCCATGTCGGCGCGGAAAAAAATCTTCAAGAGCGCGTCGAACACGTCGAATTGGCTCAAGATGACAGCGATGCGTTCCTTTTTGCGATTGAACACTGGGACGACGTGAAAAATCTTTTCGGATTCGTGATTCGCGTTGACGGGCGGATTGTCGCTTATAGCCTTGACGAGACTATTGACGAGACGCACTCAATCGGGCTGTTCGCGAAGGCTGATTACAATATCAACGGCGTCAATCATTTTGCTTATTGGTACGACGCTAAGGTTAATTTGGAGCGCGGAATCATCACGGAGAACTTAATGGACGACGCTGGCGAAGAGAACTTGCGCTTCTTTAAGGAGCATTTGTATCCGCTGGTCATGCTGAAGAAATATGTTGTGGTTTACAATCCCTCGGAGCAGGTTCGGGACGTGAATATTTCTTCCACACGCGACGGCGACCATGTGACGGTTAAACTTTCTGGCAAGCTCAACACTGACACCGCGAACGCCACTAAGGACGAGATTTTATCTTTGCTTGACGGCGCGAAGAACGCTACATTTGATTTGAATGGGCTGGAGTATATCGCGTCGGCGGGCTTGAGGATTTTGATTGCCGCAATGAAAAAAGTTCGTGCTCAGGGCGGGACGATAACGCTTAAGAACGTTGGCAAGCAAGTCATGGAAGTCTTAGACATGACGGGATTTGCGCAGATTTTCAATTTGACTTGGAGGCCTAACATTAAATCATGAGAGAGGATTTTTTCTCAACGATAGCTGAGATTATCAAATACGGCGGCTCGACTTTTGCGGCTCTGGTCGCGATGAGTATTTACACGGCGACGGACGGATTTTTTATCGGGAATTGGGTTGGCGTCGACGCCTTAGAGGCTATGGCGTTAATCTTCCCTATTACAATGATTTTCGGGGCGATTGGGACGCTGTTTGAGACTGGCGGCAGTGCGGTCGTCTCGGAAAAGATTGGCGCGGGTGAAAAGACTCTTGCCGAAAAAATCATACGAACCAATTACCTTTTTGCGGCGGTCGTCGGGATAATCGTTGCGGTTGTCGGGAACATCATCATTGAACCGTTGCTCCGATTCCTTGAAAGCAGTCCAGACGAGCACCACGTAATCGATTTGGCGGTTGAGTTCCTTAGAATATCTCTTTGCGGCGTGCCATTCTTGATTGTAGTTTACATGACGGGAGCTTTCATGCGTTGCATTGATAAGCCCGCGCACGTCATCTACCTTGTCGGCTCAACCGTCGTGATAAACATAATCCTAGACGCGCTGTTTATAATCGTGTTCGGCTGGGGCATGCAAGGCGCGGCGTTGGCTACGGTGCTCGCGCAAGTCTCTGGCTCGGTGATTGTCTTCTGGTACTTCAAATACTCGCGGCAAAAGTTTTCTAGCTCGTCGGGCTTGAGCAATCTAATATACATTTTCCATGAAATTAGAATCGGTGCGGGCTTCGCAGTGGCAACGGTGATGATGTCCTTTATCGAATACTTCTTGAACGCGATGATTCTGCACTACGACGCGGCGAACTTGCTGGCTATGGCGACAGTCTCGAACATAATCTTATCATTCGTGTTCTTGCCGCTTAACGGACTTGATACGGGCGTTCAACCTTTGGTCAGCAAACTCTACGCCGCAAAGAACGAAAGACATTGTACGCGGGTCATGAGGTATAGCTTCTTCTTGACGGTGATTCTGACGTTCGCGATATATGCGGTGCTTATGATATTCACGGAGGAGTTGACGCGGATTTTCCTAGACAGCGACGAACCGATAACGCCGGAGATGTTAACCTTCCTGCGGGCAATGTTCGTCCTGCAACCGTTCGTCGGGCTGTACACGTGGCTTAGCGGAATCATGGCGGCATTGGAGGACGAGTGGCGCAATCTGGTAATCAGTCTAGTTCCTCTGGTCGTGCAAGTGCCGCTGATTTGGCTCTTGCCCAAGGTCTTGCCGATAGAATACATTTCCCTGAACTATTCAATCAACGACGTGGCGGAGGCATTGGTCGCATTCCTGCTGATACGCTCGTTCCTCAAGGAGAAAAAGCTGTCGTTTAAGAAGATTTTTTCTGCGTGATGAGGAGAGGCATTCACAATGACGAGCAATAAGAATCTGTTGATATTTATCTTAATGGTCGGCGTCTTCGGGATATTGAATACGGAGATGGGCTTTATCGGAATCCTGCCGTATATCTCCGAACGCTATGACGTGACGATTGTCCACGCGGGACTTTTAATCAGTCTGTTCGCATTGGGCGTGGCGATAGCTGGTCCGACGATGCCGCTGATTTTCTCAAGGTTCAATCGCAAGCACGTGATGATTCTAGTCTTAGGCTTGTTCACTATCTGCAATGTCATTTCGGTTTTCGCGCAGAACTTCGACTTGCTGTTGACTGTTAGGGTATTGCCAGCCTTCTTCCACCCGGTTTATTGTTCAATGGCATTCACGGTCGCGGCAATGGTCGTCGGAGCTAAGGAGGCACCCAAGGCAGTTGCCAAGATAAATATCGGCGTGGCGGCGGGTATGGTCGTCGGCGTGCCGATAAGCAACTTCTTAGCGGAAAGAATATCCTTAACGGCGTCGATGACGTTCTTTGCATTGGTTACGTTCGTGGCTCTCCTCGCGACGATTCTTTACGTCCCGTCAATGCCCGTCAAGAAGGTCATGAGTTACGGCAGTCAGCTGAAGATTCTGCACAAGAAAGTTTTATGGGCGTCAATCGTCGCGGTAATCTTCTTGGACGGGTCGATATTCGGCGTCTTCAACTACGCGGCGGAATACTTAGCAAAAGTCTCAATGGTCGCGCCGACTTCGGTCAGTGCAATGCTATTTGTCTTCGGCGTGTGCAATATCTTCGGGAGTATGTTGGCTGGCAACCTGCTGACGGTTCAACCAATGGCAACGGTGAAGTTCTTCCCATTCGTCTTGGCGGCGGTGTATGTTGCCTTCTTCAACGAGCCGAACTTTTATTTGCTGACGGCGTTAATCATTCTTTGGGGGATATTGGCGGGCATTGCGGCTAACATTTATCAGTTCTGGATATTCCGAGCAGCTCCAGAGGCTCCGGACTTCGCGAACGGAATTTTCTTGACGGCGGCGAATCTCGGTTGCATGGCGGGCACGGCGTTTAGCGGTCTTTTTATCGACGGACTGGGCACGCCTTACGTTATCTTCGGCGGGATAATCTTCGCGATATGTTCAGCAGTCGTGGTTTGGACTCAGACTGCAAGGCGCGAATTAAATCCTTTGGCGAGGTGACGTTATGAAGAAAGTTCTGCTGATAATCTGCGCGGCGTGTCTATTGCTGACGAGTTGCGGCGAAAGTTCCCAGGCAATCACTTCCGAAGTCAAGGAGGTGTCTCCTATGCAAAGTTCAATTACGGTTCAAGTCAACGGCAAAAGTTTTCCCGCGACGCTTGAAGACAATCTGACGGCTCGCGCCTTTATCGAACGATTTCCGCTTGAAGTTGACATGACCGAGCTTAATGGCAACGAAAAGTATTTCTACCTTGACACGGACTTGCCGAGCGATTCGGTCAGCGTCAAGCAGATTCATGCGGGCGATTTGATGTTGTTCGGTTCAAAGTGCGTGGTGCTTTTCTACAAGGACTTCGCTACGAGCTACACTTACACGCGCCTCGGCAAGATTGATACGCCTGAGGACTTGGCAAAGACTTTGGGCGCAGGCAATGTCCGTGTAACCTTCGCGAGGCAATGATAAGGCAGGTGATACTTGAATGGCAAACGTTAAACTCCTCGACGAGAGCACGATAACTAAGATTGCGGCGGGCGAGGTCGTCGAACGTCCTGCCTCAGTCGTAAAGGAGCTTGTGGAGAATTCGATTGACGCGGGCGCACGGCGTATCGAAATAGAAATTCAGAACGGCGGCAAGGCTTTGATTCGCGTGACGGACGACGGCATTGGCATGAGCAGAGAGGACGCCGCGTTATCGGTTAAGCGGCACGCAACTAGCAAGCTTTCCACTGTCGCTGACCTTCAACGCATCTCGACGCTTGGCTTTAGGGGCGAGGCTTTACCAACGATTGCTACCGTGTCGAAGTTCACATTGCAAACGCGCCGTGCTGAGGACGAACTCGGCACGAAAATTACAATCAACGGCGGCAAGTCTCAAGAAGTACACGAGGTCGGTTGCAAGGTCGGCACGACGGTTTTGGTTGAGGAATTGTTCTTTAACACGCCGGCTAGGCTCAAGTTCCTAAAGTCGACGCCAACTGAGGCAAATAAGATTCACGACTTCATCGTTAAGCTTGCGCTGAGTCGCCCGCAAGTCGCTTTCCGATTCATAAACGGCAATAGGACTGCACTGGCCACGCCCGGCAACGGTAGCTTGCTTGACACCCTAAGCGCGATTTACGGCACGGAGCTGACCGACTCAATCTTGACGCTCAAACATGACGACGACAACTTAAAGCTTGCGGGCTACGTAACTAAGCCCAATATCCTAAAGAGCTATCGCGGCTGGCAGACGTTCATCATCAATGGACGCGTCGTGGAGAATCGGACGATTTCAAAGGCAGTCGACGAGGCTTACAAGTCGCTGATACCCAAGACGGGCTTTCCGCTTGCCGTGGTGATAATCAACTTGCCGCAAAGTTCAATCGATGTGAACGTTCATCCGCAGAAGATTGAGCTTAAGTTCGACGACGAAGGCAGAATCTTTAAGGCGGTGTATCACGCAGTAAGACAAGCCATCGAGGGCAAGGACGATACCATTGGGCACGACTTAACGGAAGTTGCCGCCGCACCAGAGACTCCGCACTTTGAACAGCTTGACTTAAGCAAAGACTTCGACGAGCCGCCGACGCCTAAGAAGTCTTCCGAGCGCAAGAAGAAGCCTAAAGACGACTTCGACATTGAGGAGACGTTAGCAAAGGTCGCCGAGCCTAAAGAAGTTCCTAAGCCTCAACCGAAGGTCGAGCCGCCGAAAAAGTCTTTTGAACTGGAGCCGATTGGGCAAGTGGCGCGTTGTTATATCGTGGCGCAAGGCGGCAATGATTTGTATATCGTCGACCAACATGCTGCGCACGAGAGGATACTCTTCGACAGGCTGAACAACTACGCTGAACGAATTCCCGCACAAGGCTTGCTGATTCATCGCGTCATGAAGTTTGATTCGCGGGAGACGGAGCTGATTGAAAAAAATCTTAACGTCTTCGCTCAGCTGGGCTTTACATTGGAACCGAGCGGCGCGGACGAGTTCCGATTAATTGAAGTGCCATTGGACGCTTCCGATACCGACGCCGAAAACCTCCTGCGCGGAATCATCAGCGAGATATTCGACGGCTTGAACGAGGCTGACGACATTGCAAAGAGAATTCGGCAGGCAACGTTAGCAACGACGGCTTGCAAGGCGGCAATCAAGGCGGGACAGGAGCTTAACTTCCGGCAAATGGAAATCCTGCTTAACGAGCTGTCGACGACGGCACACCCGCACACTTGTCCGCACGGACGACCGACGATTATAAAATTCACTGCCGACGATTTAGCCAAGATGTTTAAACGCACATAAAAGTAACGCAGCGATTTGCTCCGAATTATCGAAGACGTGAACGCGTCCACTGGATGCAACGTCCACGTTGCTAAAATTCACTGCTGACGACTTAGCCAAGATGTTCAAGCGCACATAAAAGGCAACGTTCACTTTGCCAAAAGAAAACTCCCCGACGTTATGCCGAGGAGTTTTTTTGTTAGCAAATGATGAAGATGACACCGCGTTACACTGGGTCAAGCGTCCACGCTTTTTTTGTTAGCCGTCGCCGCCGAAGTCGCCCCAATCATCATCGCCGCCATCGCCGTCACCTTTAGTGATGAACGCTAGAAGAATAATCCCGAACACAATGATTATCGCCCAGAAGAAAGCTTCTAAAAGACTCATATCAATGCCCTCGTCAGTACTTCATGCGGATAACGGTGATTCGTGGGTCGGAGCCTCTTTCAAAATCCATAACCATGAACGAGCCGCGAGTATCATCACGCGGACGCGAGGCACTGCCTGGATTTAAAATAATCGGCGGGCCAATGAGGTATTCGACAATGTGCGTGTGTCCATAAACGGCAATATCCGCGTTCTGAGACTCCGCCGCCTCCATGATGTATTCTTGAGTGTAGCGCACGCCGTAATTGTGCCCGTGCGTGATAAAAATTCTGTGATCCGCAACGTCAATGATTCTCTCGTATAAAATGTTCGGCGTGGGCCAATCGCAGTTGCCAGCCACGCCATAAACTGGAACGTCAAGTAATGATTGCAAATACTCTGCGTCGGGCGTGCAGTCGCCCATGTGAAGCCACATATCCATATTCTGCGCGATACTTACTGCTTGGTCTATAGCCGCCCAATTCCCGTGAGTGTCGCTGATAAGTCCAATCTTCACGGCGGGTGCCGCGCTAAGTTGCGCGACGTTCCTCCTTTCTGCGTTGCCTTACGAAAACTTTTCTTTCAACTTTAAGACCATCTCCCTTAACGCCTTGCCTCTGTGGCTTATCAAGTTCTTTTCGTCGGTGGCAAGCTGAGCCATTGTCCTGTTGTCGTCAATGTAGAAGTAAGGGTCATAGCCGAAGCCGCCGTTGCCTTGTGGGACAGTTTTAATCTTGCCGCCAATCTTGCCCTCCGTCAAAAGCTCGGTGCCGTCCGTGTCGACGAACGCTAACACACATCGATAATCCGCCGCCGAATTGTCAACGCCACGTTTGCTGAGTTCGTCGAGGAGCTTTTGATTGTTGGTCAAGTCGTCAGCGTGATAGCCCGCGAATCGAGCCGAATGTACACCAGGTAAGCCGCAGAGTACGTTGACTTCAAGCCCCGAATCATCAGCCAAGCAAGCAAGCCCCGTGCAGTCGCGGAAGAACCTAGCTTTGATTAGAGCGTTCGCCTCGAAGGTCAAGCCGTCTTCCACAGCGTCGGGCAAGTCTCCGAAGTCAGCAAGCGATAGAATCTCCGTCGGCAAGCTTGAGAGGACTAAACGCATCTCCTTGACTTTATCCGGGTTCTTTGAGGCAATCACAATCTTTTTCATCAGCCAACCCTCCCGACTCTCCAAACGAGTTCCCGACCGAGTGCGTCCTTCTGCAGGGCAATCAATTCGTCAATGCCGCGTTGAGCCAAATCTAACAGGTCATTAAGCCCAGCCCGCGTGAAAGGTTTCTTCTCAGCGGTTATCTGCACTTCGACGAGTTCGCCCGCGCCAGTCATCACGACGTTGCAATCAGCTGCAGCCGTCGAGTCCTCCGCGTAGCACAGGTCAAGAATCCTATCGCCGTCTTGAGTAATGCCCGCCGAAATCGCCGCGACGAAGTCTTTAACGGGGAAGACGCCGCCGACTTGATAAATCGTCTCGCAAGCCTCAACCAACGCAACGAATGCTCCCGTTATCGACGCAGTACGCGTGCCGCCGTCAGCTTGAAGAACATCGCAATCGATTATGATTGAACGTTCGCCAATGGCAGTCAAGTCCGTCACAGAACGCAACGCCCGCCCGATTAGCCGTTGAATCTCCGCCGTGCGTCCGCCGACTTTGGAACGTTCGCGAGGAATTCTTTCAGCCGATGAACCTGGTAGCATTGAGTATTCGGCATTGAGCCAACCAGTGCCCGTGCCCTTCAAGAATGTTGGAACGTGGTCATCAATCGTCGCCGCGCAGAGGACTTTGGTATTGCCGACTTCAATCAGTGCCGAGCCTGCCGGGTATCTTTGTGCACGCCGCTCTATGTGAACTTCGCGCAATTCGTCCGCACGCCGCCTGTCAACCCTCAAGCCATCACCTCCTCTTTATCGTTTAATAAATAGCTGATATATTGTACACAAAAAATTTTTAAGCCGCAACGCCTTAGCAAAATTTTGTTGCAGCGCGATTGACGAGTTTTAGCCGCTGTTGTAAAATCCTTGCATAAAACTTGAATAGGACGGTCGATTAGATGCCGATATATGCTTGGGCGTTCGCGGTCGCGATGATTGTCGCATTGCTCGCAACCCCGCTTGTGATTTTGTTGGCAAGGAAGACAGGAGCCTTGGACGCCCCCAACGCTCGAAAGGTTCATAAGAAACCCATACCGCGAATCGGAGGACTGGCGATATACGCGGGCTTCATGGCGGCGATAATCTTCGTGGCGATTAAGTTCGGCTTTGATGCAGAGTCGATTAAAGAAACCGTCGGGCTGACGTTGTCGGGCAGTCTAATCGTCGCAGTCGGCTTGATTGACGATTACAAGAACCTTCCCGCCAAAGTCAAGCTCCTCGGTCAAATCATCTCGGCGGCGGTACTTGTCTTAGTCTTCGACGTGCGGATTGACTTCGTGACGGATCCTTTCGGCGAATACCTTTACTTCGACAACCTCCCGATACCGCACTTGGCAATAATCGTGACGATGTTTTGGCTCGTCGGCTTAACAAACACCGTGAACTTAATCGACGGGCTTGACGGACTGGCGGCGGGTGTCGCGTCGATTGCGTCGTTCACAATCCTGTTAATCGCCCTTGAACAAAACTTTATCCTCGTGGCTATCATGACGGCGGCATTGGCAGGAGCGGCAGTCGGTTTCCTTAAGTACAACTTCCACCCCGCGCAAATCTTCATGGGCGATACCGGCTCAATGTTCTTAGGCTTCATGCTCGCGGGTATCTCTGTGACTGGCGCGGTTAAGTCCGTGGCGACAATCGCGCTAATCGTTCCAATCTTCGCATTGGGCTTGCCGATACTCGACACGACCTTTGCAATCGTCAGACGAGTTCGCGGCGGCGTTCCAATCTTCAAGCCCGATAAGGGACACCTCCACCACAGATTGCTCGGCGTCGGATTCACGCAACGTCAAGCAGTCCTCTTAATGTACGTGATAAGCGCGTTGTTCGGCTTGAGTGCAATAGCCTTGACGGCGGTCAGTTGTCAAATCGCAGTGCTGATTCTGTTCGTCGTCTTAGCGGCAATAATTTACGGCGTAAGGAAATTGGGCATAGCTCGCCCAGTCAATTAGGTGACAATCATGAAGAAACTAAAAGTCATGTCGATATTCGGGACTCGTCCAGAGGCAATCAAAATGGCTCCCGTAGTCTTGGAACTTTGCAAGTGTCCGCAGATAGAATCATGCGTGGCAGTCACGGCGCAGCATCGGGAAATGCTTGACCAGGTTTTGAAGCTGTTCAGCATTCGTCCGGACTTCGACCTAAACATAATGTCGGAAGGTCAGACACTCTTTGACATAACAAGCCGCGCCCTCCTCGGACTCGATAAGGTCTTAACGCAAGCCAAGCCCGATGTCGTCTTAGTTCACGGCGACACCACTACGACTTTCGCAGGAGCATTGGCGGCTTACTATCATCAAATCGAAGTCGGACACGTGGAAGCGGGTCTTCGCACGCAAAATAAATTCTCGCCCTATCCTGAAGAGATGAATCGACGCTTGACGGGTTCGCTTGCCGATTTACACTTTGCGCCGACGACGACTGCTAAAGCTAATCTCCTGCGCGAAGGTGTCGACGCCGATAAAATCTTTGTCACGGGCAACACGGTTATCGACGCGCTTTATCAGACTGTCCGCGCAGATTTTGAGTTCAAACACGTCGACGCAAGCAAGCGAGTTATCCTCGTGACGACGCACCGCCGTGAGAACTTAGGCGAGCCACTGCGACAAGTCTACAAGGCGTTGCGGGCACTGGTTGAGGAGTTCGCAGACGTTGAGATAATTTTTCCCGTGCATAAGAATCCAAAGGTTCGCGAAGTCGTCAACGAAGAACTCGGAGGCTTGAAACGCGTCCGCTTGATTGACCCGTTGGACTATGAACCGTTCGCTAACCTGATGAATCGTGCGACGTTGATATTGACTGATTCGGGCGGCGTGCAGGAAGAAGCTCCTGCATTGGGCAAGCCGGTGTTAGTCTTGCGCGACACGACAGAACGTCCAGAGGCGGTTGACGCGGGCACGGTTAAACTAATCGGCACGAATCAAGATAAGGTCTATCACGCGGCAAAAGAATTACTCACGGACGCGGCAGAATATCGGAAGATGTCAGAGGCACGCAGTCCCTATGGCGACGGAAACGCGGCTAAAAGAATCGTCAAAGCTCTGTTGTGGCGTCATAACTTCTTGACAACTCGTCCTGAGGAATTCTTATCGAACTAGCAATATCAAAAACTAAATCGAAGTTTGTGACCCGCGTTTAAAACAGGAAGTTTCATAGCGGGGACACGCCCCTGCGAGGCGGGTTTCTTTGTTACTTTCTTTTTCCGGTGAAAGAAAGTAGGTTATGACGCTTGACAGGTGAGGGGCATTGTGGTATAAGTTAGCGCGTTGATTGATTCACACGCCGGCTTAGCTCAGTTGGTAGAGCAGCGCATTCGTAATGCGCAGGTCGAAGGTTCGAGTCCCTTAGCCGGCTCCATAAGAAAACCCAAGCCTCGGAAAGACTTCCGGGGCTTTTCGCTTTGTTGCAGGCTTGATAAAAAATTTCCGCTATAATCCCGTCAACGTGGCGGGCTTTTTTTATAAAAAATTTTCTGCCGATTCAACAGGAAAAACTTCACGCGAATAGAATAGCAACTTTAAAACGTAATTCAAAGGAGCGTATAGAGTTATGGCGGTAAATACCTCAGGTTTCGGCGCATATGATATTCGCGGAGTTTATCCCGAAAGCATAAATCAAGAGCTTGCCTATCGTGTCGGCAGAGTCTTCCCAGAAATCCTCGGCGCAAAGAAAGTTGTCGTCGGTCATGACATTCGCCTTTCAGGCTCGACGCTCTTTGATGCGTTGGCTCGCGGATTGACAGAGGCAGGTTGTGATGTTTATGACATTGGGCAATGCGGCACGGAAATGATTTACTTCGCGACGGGCTTTCACGACTTCGACGGCGGCATTATGATTACCGCCTCCCACAATCCTAAAGAGTATAACGGTATGAAGTTCGTCGGCAAGGGCGTGCGTCCCATTTCCCCGAAGACTGGCTTATCGGCTGTCAAAGCGGCAGTCGAGGACGATAGTCGCGATTGGTCGTTCAAAAAGGCATCGGGCACTGTCCGCAGGATTGACATCATGCCCGACTATGTTAGGTGTCTGCTGTCCTATGTCGACGTTAAGAACCTCAAGCCGCTTAAGGTCGTCATTAACACTGGCAACGGCTCGGCGGGTCCGATTATCAACGAGTTGGAAAAGTTCCTACCCTTTGACATTGTTAAGGTTCATAACAACCCGAACGGCTACTTTCCTAACGGCGTTCCTAATCCGCTACTTCAAGACGCCCGGGAAGAGACTTCCAAAGCTATCGTCGCAAGTGGTGCGGATTGTGGCGTTGCCTTCGACGGCGACTTTGACAGGTGCTTCTTATTCGACGAACGCGGCGGTTTTATCGAAGGCTATTACATGGTCGGATTCCTTGCCGAGGCTTTCCTTGCTAAGAACAGCGGCGAGAAGATTATCTATGACCCCCGCGACATTTGGAATACGATTGAGATTGTCGAGCGGCTCGGCGGCAAGCCAATTATGTGTCGTTCGGGGCATGTTTATATTAAAGAAATGATGCGTGCGGAGAATGCGATTTACGGCGGCGAGATGTCGGCTCATCACTACTTCCGCGACTTTTATTATTGCGATAGCGGCATGATTCCTTGGCTCCTCGTCCTTGAACTCTTAAGCAAAGCCGATAAGCCGTTGTCCGTCCTAATGGCTGATAGAATTGCTAAGTATCCCGTCAGCGGCGAAATTAACACGAAAGTTTCCGGCGTCGATAAGGTTAAGGAGATTATGGCTCGGATTGAAGAACGTTACGGCGCGGGCGGCAAGGTCTATCACATTGACGGCTTAAGCATTGACTTTGACGATTGGCGATTCAATCTGCGCGGCTCACAAACCGAACCTTATATCCGCCTAAACGTCGAATCACGCGGCGACAAAGCACTAATGGAGACTAAACGCGATGAACTGCTTGCAATTATTCGTAGCTGAGGGAGATTGATATGTCTTTAGAAAAAAACACTTACGGCTTATCGGAAGGCGTCTTTAAAGCGTGCCAATTCTTGGGCTTGAAATTTCCACAGCAAGCTATAGACAAGCCTCAACCTACGCCTGCAGATTATTTCGGCGATGACATTAAATTAAGTCCTGAAGTTATCAGTAAGTTGCGCTCTGTTCATAAATGGCCAGCAGATAAGTTTAAAAACTACTATGAAGGATTCTCGGCTAAGTATTTTCATCAAAAGCCTCTGAAGCATACGCAAACGGATTTGAATGTTTACTTCTGTGATTACGTCCTCTTTGCTATAAAACAAACGGGAGCTTTGATTGACAACTACTTTGACTATGAGTTTTATAATAAGTCATTTGAGCTTAGAAACGGATTTATAACAGGCGCACGCCGCAATAGAATGATAAGTATCTGCAATGACCGAAGCTCTTTATATCTTACAGAACACAAAGTAAACACAAACAGATTTTTTTCTAGTTTCTTACACCGCGATTGGATTAATACTCGCACTTGCACGTTTGAGGATTTTAAGCATTTCGTGAAGAAACATTCGCGATTTTTTTCTAAACTTCCTAGAGCTGGGCAAGGAAGAGGAGCTGAGATTCTCACTCTTAATCCTAAAGAAGACTTAGAAGACATTTTCCTTAAGTTTAAAAGTGAACGCAGGCTTTTAGAAGAAGTTGTTCGCCAGCATGAAACCTTAGCGGCTTTTTGCCCCGATACCTTAAACACCCTTCGAGTAAATACGCTCCTTGATATACATAACAACGTTCACATTATGACGACTACTGGCAAGTTCGGTAGGATGGGCGGCGTGATTGACAACGTGCATAGGGGCGGCGGCTATGGCGTTATTGTAGACCCTTTGACAGGAATAATTACTTCGGACGGACTAAATGACGTTCATGAACGTCTTTCAGCACACGAGGACACAGGTAAAGTCTTTAAAGGCTTTCAATATCCTGTGTGGGAAAAATTCCGCTCCGTCGTCATTGAAATGGCAAGAATGCTTCCGCATATCCGTTACATAGGCTGGGATATAACTATAAACGACAATAATGACATTGTGCTTATAGAAACTAATGCCAAACTGCCCTCTACGACACTTCAGCAAGCTCCTGACGATACGGGCAGATTTTATCTTTACAAACCGCTTGTCGAGGAAATAGCGTATTATAACCGCGAGCAAATGCGCCTCATCAGTTGGCGAGTCAATAATTTCAAGCGATTTAATTACGATAAAGATAGACAGTTGCCCGAAGATACGCAACTCCAATTCGCGCTTGATAAATTGATTCCCGACTGCACAAGCTTAATTAACTTAGGTTGCGGCAAGTCAAACTACGTTAAGTCCGCTTGCCCCGAAGGCGTCGAGTATTTCCCTGTTGACTTTAAGGCGTACACCAAGGGAACGATTGCTTGTAACTTTAACAAGGGCAAATTCCCAGACGTTACGGCGGAAACTTGTCTTTGTGCGCTTACTGCGGAATATGTCGAGGCTCTCCCAAAATTTTTGGCTAATATGTGCGCCGCCACCAGCAAGCAAATCTTAATGTTATGCAAACCTATCGACAGGGAAACTCGTCACTATGAAAGGTGGAAAAATCCTTTCTTGGTAGACTTCACCGAAGAATTCTTGATTAAGACGCTGGAGCAAAACAATTTCAGCTTGAACACGCAAACCGCTCTGCCAAATAATAAATCAATGATACTTTACGACTTTAGGAAAGCTCCGCTCGATAGTTGAGCATGTGATAAAAACTTTTCAACCAAAGGGGGACTCTTTATGAGTAAAACAGTTGTCAATCTTCCGTCCTTGATTAGCGATTACTACACCCTCGCGCCCGACCCGGAGAATAAAACTCATGGCGTGGCGTTCGGTACGTCGGGGCATCGCGGTAGCTCGGCAAAGAACAGCTTCAACGAACAGCATATCCTTGCAATCGCGCAGTCTGTCTACGAGTATCGCACGGAAAAAGGCATTCAAGGTCCGCTTTACATTGGCGCGGATACTCACGCCCTCAGCGAACCGGCTCTGCGCTCCTGCGTCGAAGTCCTCGCGGCTAATGGCGTCGACATTATCTTGCAGGAAGGCTTCAAGCCCGTCCCGACTCCCGTCGTAAGCCGCATTATTCTCGCGCACAACTACGAACGCAAAGAGGCTAAAAAGGCTGACGGTATCGTTATCACGCCGAGCCACAATCCTCCGACTGACGGCGGCATTAAGTACGACCCGACTAATGGTGGTCCTGCTGACACGGATATAACCAAGAAGATTCAAGACCGCGCTAACGAGATTATCAAACAGGGCGTCGACAAGGTTGTTAAGCGTATTCCTTTTGAACGCGCCGTTAAGATGGACAACGTTCACTTTATGGATTACATGCGCCCCTACGTCGAGGCATTGAGCCGCGTTATCGACATGGACGCCGTTATCAACAGTGGCTTGAACGTCGGCGCAGACCCGCTCGGCGGCTCCGGTATCTTCTACTGGGATTTGATTAACGAAGTCTACAAGATTAAGAACCCGATTAAGGTCGTCAATCCCGACATCGACTACACATTTAGCTTCATGCCACCCGACCATGACGGCAAGATTCGTATGGACTGCTCGTCGCCGTTTGCTATGGCTAACCTTATCGCGCTGAAGGACAAGTACGACATAGCCTTTGGCAACGACACCGACTACGACCGCCACGGCATTGTTACCCCGCAAGGGCTGATGAATCCGAATCACTATCTGGCAGTGGCGATTAGGTATCTGTTCCAAAATCGCCCTGGTTGGAGCAAAGATGCTATGGTTGGCAAGACCTTAGTCTCAAGCTCGCTGATTGATAAAGTTGCGGCTGACATCGGGCGCAAGCTCTGTGAAGTTCCCGTCGGCTTTAAGTGGTTCGTTCCTGGCTTATTCGATGGTTCAATGGGCTTTGGCGGCGAAGAGTCTGCGGGCGCGTCCTTCCTTTGCAAAGATGCTAGCGTTTGGACGACTGATAAAGACGGAATCATTATGGACTTGCTTGCCGTCGAAATCACCGCCAAGACTGGCAAGAATCCTTCCGAACATCACAAAGAGCTTACGGACAAGTTCGGCACCTTCTACTATGCACGCAAAGACACTCCCGCCACGCCCGAACAGAAAGCCGCGTTGGGCAAGCTCGCTCCCGAAAACCTCAAGGCTGATACGCTCGCGGGCGCACCCATTACTGGCAAGTTCACCAAGGCTCCGGGCAACGGCGCGTCTATCGGCGGCTTAAAGGTTGTCACGGATAAAGGTTGGTTCGCAGCTCGTCCGTCGGGTACTGAGGATATGTGCAAAGTCTACGCTGAAAGCTTCGTCAGTGCAGACCACCTTAAGCAAATTCAACAAGAGGCTGGCGAAATCGTCGCCTCCGTCGTCTAATTTAATTAGGAATGAGGGATTAGGAATTAAAAACGCGTTATCATTGCTCATTACTCACTCCTAATTCCTCATTGATAGAAAGGAGAACTAATCAATGGCATTAACTCTTAAGTCCGGTTTCAGCTTCGATTATGATAATCTGTTCGGCGAAGGCAAAGTCACTCAAGCCGACCTCGACAGCTACGCCGACGCACTCAAGGCGGCTCACGAGGCTATGAAAGTCATGCGCAAGGACGGCTTCATCAAAGCTCACCTCAGCAAAGACGGTGCGCCCGAAAAAGTCTACTTCTCCAAGCTCCCCTACATCACCGAGGAGAATGGCAAGCTTAATCTCAACTCGCCCGCGTCAATCAAACGTCTGCACGACTTCACCGAACGCATTCGCAATAACGTCGACGCAGTTGTATCGCTCGGTATCGGCGGCTCCTTCTTAGGCAACAAAGTTCTGTTCGACATCTTCTGCGGCGAATTCTGGAATACGTGGACGACTGAACAGCGCAACGGCTTGCCCAAAGTCTACTTCAGCGGACAGAACATTGACCCGCGCAGGACTGGCGACATCATCAATCACCTTAAGGCTATGGCGGCGAATAAGGGCGGCAAGTTCAAAGTTATGCTTATGTGCATGTCAAAGAGCGGCGGTACCCTCGACACCATGAGCAACTTTATGGTTATCCTCGACGCCCTCAAGAAAGACCCTAACATTGAGGTTGAATGCGTCGCAGTCACTGACCCGAACATGGAAAAGAAGACTCTGCTTAAGCAAATCGCTGTCGAAAACGGCTGGGAAACCTTCGCGGTACCCGACGGCGTTGGCGGACGCTTTACTGTCTTTTGCGAAGTCGGACTGTCTACGGCGGCGGTTATCGGCATGGATATTGAAAAGTTCCTCGAAGGCGCACGCGATATGGACGAGGCTTGCAAGAACGATGACCTTTGGCAGAATCCCGCTATGCTCAATGCCGCGTTGAAGGTTGCGGCTTATAAAAAGCACGGGCGCAATATCGAAGTCATGATGCCCTACGGCGATTACCTCAAGTCGCTGTCCGAATGGTATATCCAACTGTTGGCGGAGTCGCTCGGCAAGCAGTTCGATAAGGAAGGCAAGGAAGTCTGCGAAGGTCGCACGCCGCTTGTAGCAGTCGGCACGACTGATATGCATTCCCAAACCCAACAACATCAGGAAGGCACGCTTGATAAGGTCGTGCAGTTCATTAAGGTTGCAAAGTGGGCTAACGATTTGACAATCCCGAACGTCTTCCCGAACGTCAAGAAGCTTGCGGACATCTCCGGCGTAACGATGGGCGATGCTTTGGAAGTTGCTCGTCAATCGAACGCGGACGCCCTCAAGTCCAACAAACGTTTCAACGCCTGCTTTACCCTGCCAGAAGTCAACGAATATCATCTCGGCGAGCTTATGTATCTGTTGGCAATGTCGGTTGCTTATGAAGGCGAACTCCTCAACGTCGACGCATTCAATCAGCCGGGCGTAGAGGCTTACAAGCGCATCATGGGTCCGAAACTCCAAGAACTCAAAGCTAAAGGATAAGACTTTCCACGCAAATAAATTTAGCCCTCTGAATCGCTCGGAGGGCTTTTTTATTGCAGATTAAAGTTCCAACAGTCTCAAGGCTTAATCATGTTTTCAAGAGTCTGGAAGAGTACATCAGGTTCGACGGGCTTTGATAGGTGTGCATTCAGCCCCGCTTGCAAGGAGCGTTGAACGTCTTCATCAAAGGCGTTAGCCGTCAGCGCGATAATCGGAATAGTCTTTGCGTCTTTCCTGTCTAAGGCGCGGATACGTTGCGTCGCCTCTAAGCCGTCCATTTCAGGCATTCGCATATCCATTAAGATTGCGTCGTAATAACCTTCCGGCGAGCTTTGGAACTTGTCAAGGGCAATCTTCCCGTTCTCAGCAAGGTCAGCTTCAATCTCGCGCATTTGCAAGACCATCATCATAATCTCGGCGTTAACGGGCATATCCTCCGCTAAGAGAATCCTCTTGCCTGCTAAGTCGGCTTTCGTCTGAGTCTCGGCATTGCTGAGATTTTTTTTCTTGAGAGCCTTCTTGAACTCGTCAATCAAATTGCTTGTGAAAAGCGGCTTAGCAATGAAACTGTCCACGCCCGCAGCAATCGCCTCGTCGATTATGTCGTCCCAGTTGTAAGCCGTGAGGATTATAATCGCCGTCTCATTGCCGATAATCTCGCGGATTTGCTTGGTGACCTCAACGCCGTCCATTTCCGGCATATGCCAATCGACGATAATCAAGTTATACGGCTCGCGGCGGGCATGACGGAGCTTAACCATCTCGATTGCTTCCTTGCCCGATAAAACAGTTTCAGCGGCAATGCCAGCCTTCTCCAAAACCAACTTAGCATGGTCGCAAGCAATCGGGTCGTCGTCGATTATAAGAACGTTCATCTCGTGCGGGCGAATCTCAACATCATCGCTAGTCGTGTCGTGTTTATCCGAATCCATTAAGGTAACAGTCACGGTAAAGGTTGTGCCCACTCCCTTTTGGCTTTCGACTTCGATTTTACCGTTCATCATCTCGACGATACTTTTTGTAATCGCCATGCCCAAGCCGGAGCTACCGTATTTGTTCGTAGTGTTGGAATCTTCTTGGCTGAACGTGTCAAAAATCTTCGGCAAGTATTCCTTGCTCATGCCAATGCCCGTATCCCTGATTATGAAACGAATCGCCGACTTCTTATCAAAGCTACCAGTCTTCTCAACGATTAAATCAACCTTGCCACCTTCGGGCGTGAACTTGACGGCATTGCCCAGGATATTAATCAGCACCTGCCTAAGCTTAACGCTGTCGCCTATGTAGTATTCGTCGAGTGCTCCGTTAATGTGGCAGTTGTATTCGAGCTTCTTTTCCTTGCATTGTCCGCTGAAGATTGTATTAATCTGTTCAATCAGCTTAGGGAAGGCGAATTCTTCATTGCGAACGGTCATGCGCCCGGATTCAATGCGGCTCATGTCGAGTATATCGTTTATCAAGCTAAGCAGGTGTTGTGCCGAGGTGCCGATTTTCTCTAGGTAACTGCGGGTCGTGTCTGAAAGTCCTGGCTCGTGCAATGCTAAGCTGTCCAATCCGATAATCGCGTTCATGGGCGTGCGTATCTCGTGGCTCATGCTTGAAAGGAATGCCGTCTTAGCCTTGCTAGCCTCCTCGGCAGTCTTTAGGGCGTCGCTTAGGGCTTGGCTCTTAGCTAAGGCATCGCGCATTTCGTTATCAATATCCGTAAAGCCCACGCCGATAACGTGATTGGAAATCTTAGTGCCGTCGTCGGCGATAACGCTTGCCATGCGAATCATCTCGTAGCTTTCTTTGCCATTGCGATTTGCTAAGTAGCGGTACATTATCACGGCGGATTTCTCCAAGGCTTCGCGTATATTTTCAGGCTCAATGAACTTTAAGAAGTCGTCGCGATATTCAGCGGTGACATAGAGATTTGCATACTCGGTGAATCGTCTGCTGAACTTAAAGCCTTCGCCCTCGGAAAGGGCACCTTTCAAGCCGGTGTCGCCGCGATAGCAAATGCCCGAATCATCAGCAAGGTTGACATAATAAACACTGCGATAATCACTCGACAAGGCGCGTATCATGATGTCCTGTTGAGCCTTTTCCTGTTCCTGCGCTAAAAGTTCTTCCTGCAAGGCAAGCTGTTCTTCCAGTTCCTGTTGCTTAACGCGGTTTTCAGCGTCAGCAGTCTCCTTCTCAAGGCGGGCTTTGGCTGCCTTCCTTAATTGCGTAATCACAAGGATAAACATGCCGACTAAGACCATAGCCGTCGCCGCAGAGTGTGCTAAGCTCCTTTTAATAAGTCCGTCAGTAATGGAGCCGATTTGCTCGCTGATGACGCTTTCACGAATCAGATAGGTTAGTACCCAATTTGTACCGTGAACCGGGATATAGTACATCGTCTCCCTTACGCCGTTGTAGTTGAAGGCTACGAATCCTTTAATGCCGTTCTCAAAGTCGCGCTTCATCTTGTCGAGGGAATAACCCTTTTCAAAGTTCGCACGCCCCATTGCCGTAAACAAATTCTTTTCAACCGAACGCCCGCCAAGGACAATGCCTGTCAACGCCACGCCGTCTTGAGTGTAGAGATTGCAGAAGGTCGTATTGCTGTTAGTCGTCTGCAGAGATATGTCTTCCAACATGCGATTAATATCAATCTCCACGAAGCAAGCCACCAACGTTTTGCCGATGAAAGGCAGATTATCGGCGGGCATTGCGATAACTATCTTCTTGTTGTTGCCGTTAAGATTCTTGATTGAAATCTCCGTCTCGGTGAGGTTCTTGTAATCGAAGTTGTATAAGCCAATATCATTGCGGGTTCCTTTGGAAGTGTAAATCAAGCCGTCCGCGTCCACGAATGCGAACTTTTCCAAACCGTAAGTCCTCTTCATGCGCGATTGATACGCTTGCAACTTCTCAATGCTGCTTAGGTCGTCCTTAGTCATTAAGTCCATTGCAATGTTCATGTCGTTGATATAATCGCCCAGCTTGCTTGCAACAACCTGTTCACGTCTTCCGGCAAGCTCGTCAAGATAAAGAATGCTAACCGTGCGAACTACCTCGGCGTTGTCATCGTTTACGCTCGTTCCCATCCAAAACGTTCCGACGATAAGAATCACCACGACGATTAGCGCACCGATTATGAATTCCTTCATGAGATTTTTTTGTTCGGGTTCCATATTCCCCACCTCGTATTTTTAAAGCGTCGCACGAATCACGAAGGCAATTTCTCCGTCATCGCGTTCCGCTGAACTTTCAAGCCGTGCCGATTGTATAACAGAAGCTTTCACGCGGGCAAGGTAATTTTTCACGGCGTCAGCTCTATCCGTCAAGCCTTCAAGCTCCATGAAGTTTTCTTCCACGCGGACTTTCGTCAAACGCACGTCACCACTTGCAACCCTTCCGAGATTGATTAGGTGATTCAAGTTCTTGCTAGTGTCAATCTGCGCGGCGAGGTCGTTAAGCCTGTGAAGTTCAACAATGTCCGCGTCGAGAGTTTCCTTTAAGGCTAGGTCTTCGCGAAACTGGTTGATTGAAGCCTTCGCCGCGTTGAGTTCGGTTGATGCCGCGTCGTAGTCCATGAAGAGTTTTGCCGAGCCGATAACCAACGCAATAAAAAAAATTATCGCCGCCGCGCCCGAAATGTTCTTCCAATTCCACACGTTGCCCCGCGCCGATAAAAGGTTAGGGGCTTTCTTGTCGCGGACGACTTCCGATATAAATCTTGCCCTGTCAAACGACGTGACCTTAGTCAACATGTCGGCTGGCATGACTGATAAGCCGCGCAGATTCATTGCGAACTTATCGAACGCCGCGCAGACTTCCTCGACCTTAGCACGCGGCAGAGTCTCCATCCAAAGTTCCGCGCCGACCTTAGCAAAGGAAGACACTGCCTCCGCGCCCGCCTGAGCCTGTGCCCAACTCTTGACCATTGCTGGCAGTTCCTTATCCGGAATGTTGCCGACCTCCGTTTGAAAAGTCACGGCATCGCCCTCGCGAAGACAAAAGCCTACTGAAGACTCCTTCCAACCTTTTTGCTTGCACACGTGTGAAATCTTTTCAGCAAGCGTATCAAGTTCCGCGTCGGGTGCGTCAAGCTCCATCGTCTCAAAGTTATCAGTCAGCCGTGCGATAAAAAGTTTGTCGCCGTCGAAGTACGCGCCGATAACCTCGCTTGTGTCTTCGCGAAAGAACTTCCACAGCTTATCAATCATTGCACGAGTTCGGCGACCGTCGCATTAACAGCCCTAACTAAATCTTGCGGCGCAAGGACAAGTTGCATACCGCGTTGCCCAGCACTGATTGAAATCCTTTCCAACGTCAAGGCGCGGGCGTCGAGGTACACGGGATAATTTTTCTTTGCTCCAAGTGGTGAACAACCTCCGCGGACGTAACCCGTCAACGGCAACAGCTCCTTAAGCGCAATCATCTCCACGGACTTATTGCCGCTCGCCTTAGCCAAAGCCTTTAAGTCAAGCTCCTCGCCGCCGCCGATAACCGCCATGATTATGCCTGACTTGTCGCCGCGTGCCACTAACGTCTTGTAAATCATATCAATATCAAGTCCGCTGACCTCGGCGACATGCACCGCTGATAAGTCGTCCTCGTCCACGGCATAAGTCTTTATCTCGTAAGCAATGCCCAGCCCGTCGAGGATTCGGGCGGCGTTAGTCTTCTTTATCTTCTTAGTCATCTGATTACCTCGCAGAAAAATTTTAATCGATTGTAGCAAAGTGACCCTTTGCAGTCAAATAAAAATAACGCCGCAAGGATTTTCCCTGCGACGCGTGAACTGACTGCCACCGTTAATCGGTATTCGTTGCACGTTCTGCCGTAAAGAGATTGTTTATCGAACGGTTTTCGCCCTGCTCGTTCAAGTAGCTGTACTCTGTCATCTTGACTAGCTGGAAGTTATCAAAAAACGACGAGGCAAGATTGAAATCGTCCTTGTTGAAGAATTTTACGTTAAGTAAATAAGGAAAATCGTGCTCAAAGTACTCCTTAACCTTATCATTATATTCTGCCTCGTTCTTGCTCTTAAGGTAAGCTTTTTTTTCATCTATAGTTTTGTTTTTGAGATCCTCTTTTTCCTCTTCTGGTAAATTAGCGATTAAATCCGTGACTGCATCCTCAATCGCTCGCTCTAACAAAGTAGGGTCGGGGCTTTGAAGAGTCTTTAGGTCAATCGGGTCAATCGTCGGCGATATTTTCACGTAAGGAACGGAGCCGTCCGTGTTCTTTTCAATCTCTTTGCCTGAGCTGTCTCTCTCATGACGATATTGCACGTTGCCCAGCTCGTCGACGAACATCGGGTTCAAAGGCGTAGGGTTGCCTTGAATGTCGTCTTGATACATCTTGTAATATTTCTTGGTGTCGTCGTCGATTTTGGCATAACCGTCTACCTCGGTGCCGTTTTCGTAGTACTTGACAGGAATCTTACCTTCAGCGAACGGATTGGGGTCAGTGCCGTCGTAAAGCTCGAAGCCGCTCTTTGGGAGGTAATATGTATCCCCGTCCACGTTGACTTTCATATATGCCGTTGCGCCATTTTTCTTCCAATAGTCAGTGCCGCTGATTTGAGTATAGCCGCCCAACGTCGTTAAAAGATCGTCTGCCGTGTCGTAAATTATAACTTTATCGTTGCCCCAGTTGACCATATATCTATCGAGATATTCTTCCCTTTCGTCAAGCCAGCCGTCTTCGTCTTTTGCGCGCCAAACACTTTTTTCGCCCGTATACGACCAACTTTTATCCTTCACATAGCTTTTTGGGAAGTAAACAAATCTTTTTTGGTTTGAAGGGTCAAAATAGCCGGTGCCGACTTTCGTAGGCCACGTTGAGCCGTCTTTATTCGGGCTTGAATAATAATCTACTTTGATATAGCCTTTCTCCTTAGCAAAGCTGTCAGCCGTACCCGCCTCGTCTGCTTTATACCAGTCGTTTGAATTAACGGCGATAACTTCCTCTTCCGTAAGACGATATGTCTCCAAATCGCTTTTGCTAATGTGAATGTATTTTTCAACTGTCTGTCCGTTCTGAGTGTAAGTTATCTTAGTGAATTCGGGGTCGTCTTTTATCATAGTAGTCGGCGCACTTGTCTTTGTGCTTATGTCGTAATAAACATCGTTTTCCTCGTCGTGAACGAAATCGCCGCCTCTGGTAATGTCGTCAGAATAAGTCTCCTTTTCGTAAGTCTTGAGCATGACGAATTCTTTTGCAATGACGTAGCCTTTAAAGTTTTTGACGTTACCATTAATGACAACGGGGCTGTTCGGGAAGAAGAATATCCCGCGAAAGTCCGCGTTGAAGTTAATAATCACCGGCAAGGAGTCGCGCACGTGAGAGTTTTGGTCGACCTTTTCCGAACCGGTGTAGTAGAAAAATACGGGGCGGTCTCTGTAGGCACCCGCGTATTTGCCGGAATCGTATTTGCCTGTATTGGGTACGTTGAGGTTGATGATTACTTGGTGCACCGAGCTGGCTTGGTTACCGATTTCACGAATAGGGTTGCCGTTGGCGTCAAATTGAACGCTACCATCCGCATTTTTCTTGAATCCTAAGCCGTCGTGAACAGGCTCGCTCTCAATGTGCACATACAACGGGTCGGGCGGGTCTCTGGCGATTTGTTCTATTATCTCGTCCTTATGTGCCGCATTTTGTGATAAATCGTTGCCATTCTCATCTTTGAAAGCATCAGGTTCAGTCTCTCTGTACTTTGCGATCATGTCCTTGTAAGCCTGGTTGTTGTTCTTCAAATAATCGACGTCGCGCACTTCAATCAACAAAAAGGTCGTCGTAGCCCCTCTGGTCTACCTTGCCCCGCGAGGTATACGGATTGCCCTTATCTGGATTATTTTTGCCGCCGTAGCCGTCCAGACGCAAGACTTCAAAGCGGTGATGGTCTCCTTCGCGATATTTATTGCCCGTCGACAGAACGGAGCGATTATCAGCAGGCCCATTATCCTTATTTCCTTTTGCAAGCTTAATGAAATCCCAGTTTTCGTAGGTTTCCCTTTTCGCGATAGTCTCAGTCATATTTAGCAGGTTGTCGCCTTTAGTGTAGTGAGTCAGCTTAGCGGTTGACTGAACTCTTGCGGTCATTGGCTCAAACCAGCCGGGCATAAACAGATGCTTAACGTCCTCTTCCAGCACGACTTGATACCACATCGTGTAATAGCCGTCGTCTTCCTGTCCGCTGCCGTAAAGGTTGCTGGTGAAAGTCAAATCATTGTCTTTACCATAACCGTCAACGATTTCATTGTTATTCCATTCTCCGTTTCTAGCCAAATTCTTTTTGACGAACTCTTTAGCTTTGGCGTCGCCTATTACCGTGCTACGTTTGGAACGAACCGGTTGATGTGTGTCGGGGTCTTCGAGGATATAACCGGGCACAAAGTCGATAAGCATTGCGTTGCTATAATCAGACAACGTGTTTTTTCGTCCTCCAGGAATTCCCATGCCCCTGCCATAACTGCGGCATCTGCGGCATTCTGCATCCGTGAGACATTCAGATAGTACCAACCTAGGTCAACTCCTGCCCCACCCACTAATAAAATCATCGGAACCATCAGAGCATAGAACACGGCTACTTGTCCACGTTGTATGAAGCATTGCTTAATCCTTTTAAACAATTTAATCACCTCCAACGGATTATCAACTTACTTGCTGTTCGGTAACTGCTCCATTTAACTTTCCAATATCCTACTACTTTGTTGCTCGTATGTCCAATCCTTGAATTGCCTCACCTCTATTAATCGTTATGGAAGGTTTAATCGACGAGTTTAAAGCGCGGGTCGCATTCAAAGACACGATGCCACGGCAGAGAAACTTTTAAATCTTCCAGACGCAAGCCACGCGGTAGAATCAAGTTAGCGGCGGCGAAGGCTTTAATCTTCTCCGTCGTCAAAGCACTAATCTGCGCGGTTGAGTCGCCAATCTTGTACGGGTCAATGCCTAAGCGGTAACACTCGACGGTAACCTCTTGTCGGACGTTTGCTTGATAAGCCCAATCGTCAAGGTAACGTATCGTTAAAAGCTCGGCAACGTCACGTTCGTTCATGTGCTTAGTTAGGACGCTTGCACCGATTAAAAAGCCGCTTGAGTTCGTCGCAGTGTTCCAGCCACCATAAGCCCGAATCTTATACTGTAAATCGTTTTTCTTAAGCTGATTCATAAGCGCGTTATCGGCACCGTTCGCGAAAGAAATATCAGCGATTGCCACGGGGTAACCCTTATCCAAAAAAGTTTTCACGGGCGCAAGGAAAGTCTTCAGGTCGCCGCGCAGTCGAAGCTTATTCTTCTTAAGGTCAGGAGCCTCTAAAGTCTTTCCGTTGCTGAGAGTGTTGACGGCTAAGATCAAGTCGGCGCGTTCGGGAGCAGGAATCCTCAAGCCTCCCGCCGCGATAATCGCCGCGTCAACTGAAATGCCAATCGGCTCGTTGCAATACTTCGGGAAAGTCGCCGCGCCCTTGCCGTCGTTGTACATGACGCTTACGAACGGAATCTCATCAAGGTCTTTGTTAATGGCGCGGGCAATCATCAACATGCCGAGTTCATCTGCGCCAGAGGTGACTTGCACGACAGTCTTGCCCAAGTCCTTTGCATGGTCGGTGAGGTAACGGCTTTCCTTATGCGTCTGAGAAAACATTGCGCTATCGTCACAACCTAGCAAGAAGTAATCGAAGACACCTTCCCGCGTTAAGTCAATCAGATATTTGTTAGCGTCAAAGTTTTCCTCGCGACGGTCTAACCAGTCGGCAAGATATTCTTCGGGGATTGTCTTCTGCAAGGCGTCGAGTTGCTTTAACTCCTTGCGCGAAAGTCCTTCCGTCTCTTGCTTATCAAGTAGGGCGGTGTATTGGAAAATTTGCAAACCATACGTTGCATAGTAATCCGGCTCCAAACCAGGATAAGAAATTCCGCGAGGCGTGCGCATAATCGTTCCAAAAGCGTAAAGCGTGAGGTATGGAAACTTTTCGTCGAAGGCTTGGAAACGTTCAGCGCGAGCCAAAATCTCTTGCGGGTCAAGCTGTTGAATCCGCGAATCGACGAGGCTACCATAAAGCATTGCGTCCGTTGAGATTGCGGCGAAGTCAGCTTGCGGGGCAGTCTCTTCTAACCACGCCCAAAGCTTATCGGGGTCGCCGGTATGTGTATTGCGTCCTAAAAGTTCAGTCGGCGGCGTCAGCAGTTCATAGCCGAGCTTTTCAGCAACCTGCACCACTTGATATAAATTGCATGGACGGTCGTCTATTGGCACGTACAAAATCTTTTTACCTTGCGCCAGTGAAGTCGAGGTCATCATCATTATCACCAACGTCAGCAATAAAAAAAGTGTTCGCCTCAATGTTTTCTCCTCCTTGAACTTTTTCTTACATTGTATCAAAAATTTTTGAATTTGCCAAAGGTTTTCCGTTGACTTTAAGGCTATTCTAACTTAAAATCAACAGCGGAGGTGGGTTAATAATGTTAGATAAAAGATTAGACCCCGAACAGGCTAAAAAGGTTCAAGAGTCGAAATGGTATCCCAAGTATCACGTCGCGCCGCCGGTTGGGTGGCTCAACGACCCGAATGGCTTTTCCTACTACAAGGGCGAGTATCACATTTTCTATCAGTATCACCCGTATTCCGTGAACTGGGGTCCGATGCACTGGGGTCATTCCACGAGTAAAGACCTTTGCCACTGGGAACATCAGCCGATTGCCATTACGCCCGGCGCATTTTCCGAGGGTCACGAATGGTACGACTGGGACGGTTGCTTCAGCGGTTGCGGCTATGAGTTCGAGGGTAAGCTCTGGCTTATGTACACGTCGCAAAGGTTCAACGGTCCAGGCGGCGTCAATTCTTCTGCAGAGAATCCTTCCGGTTATAATCCTTCTGGCAGTGCTGGCGGCGGCAACGTTACCGAGCGTCAGTGCTTTGCTTATTCCGAAGACGGCATTAACTTCACGAAGTACGAAAAAAATCCGGTCATTGATATTCCGAACGATCACCCGATTATCGCCAATATCGATTTCCGCGATCCTAAAATCTGGGATCACAACGGAAAATATTACTGCGTAATTGGTAACAGAATTCGCGACCGTTCCCGTACACAAATTGTCCTGTTCGAGTCAGAGAACTTCTTCGATTGGACGTTTAAATCCGTCGTCGCCATTTCTAAGCCGGATTACTCCGAAGGCACCATGTGGGAATGCCCAGGCTTTGCGCATTTCGGCGATAAGTACGTAATGATCACTTCGCCACAACATGTCCCGTACAAAGGTTACATGTTCCACAACATTCACCAAGCCGGTTACATGATTGGTACACTCGATTACGATCAGGGCGTATTCTATCGCGGCGACTTCTTCACGTTCGACCACGGCTTCGACTTCTACGCAACCACGATGATGAAGAATCCTGAAGGGCGTTACTTCATTATTGCTTGGATGGCTGCCTGGCAAAGTCCTTTCCCCGAACAAGCCGACGGCTGGGCAACTATGCTGACTATTCCGCGTGAACTTCAGTTGAGGGAAGACGGCAGAGTTTATACCATTCCGCCCAAAGAACTCGAATGCATGCGCGGCGAAGTCGTTCACTACGAAAATCTTGCCCTTGAAAAGGCAACGTCACTCGACGGCGTTAAAGGTACTTGCGGCGAATTGCTCTTTGATGTCGACGTTAATGCTTCGGGCAACAAATTCGACTTTGAACTCTTCAGTAGCGACAAAGAAAAGACTCTCGTCAGGTACTACCTCGAAGAAGGTCAACCTGTCATTGAGCTTAACCGCGACCAGACGATTGAGGGCGGTAAAGGCGTTCGCAAAGTCATACTGCAACCTTTCGGCGATGTCCTCAAGTTCCGTATCTTCCTCGATAAGTCCGCGATTGAAATCTTCATGAACGACGGTGCCGAAGTCATGTCGACTCGCGTCTATCCTCAGGAAGAATCTCAAAACATCGTCTTCATTCCGCAATCCGAAAAATTCGCAATCAAATCGCTTGACTGGTACGAGTTCTGATTAACATTTCGCAAACAAAAAACCCCTTCCGCTTTGGAGGGGGTTGTTTTTTATGCCAAGCTGAAACTTATCTTGTTAATGCCGTCGTCGTATTCGTGAGAATAATTTTGCGCAAGATTGTTTAGGATAGTTGCGCCGAGGTGTTCTTCGTCGAGTTCGTCAAAGTCTTTGTCAAGAGGATTATAAGACTTGCCCGCGCAGGTAAACTTTATCTCAACGCTGTTATCGACCTCAGCATAAGTCACGTCAAGCGAAATTTTAACGGCGTCGCCTTCGCAAGCATTGGAGAGCATCTCATAAATCAATTCCTCGCAACAAAGCTGGATACGATTAGTCTTGCGAAGCGGCAGTCCATATTTCTCCGCAAAGGTTTGAATGCCGCCCTGCAACTTCATCAAGTCAAAGGCGCGTTCGGTTACCTCGTAGCTGAAATATTTTTGCTTGTGGATAAAGGCAATGGTCTTAGGGCGTTGGGGCGCGTCGAAGATTTCTTTAGGCGTGCCCTGTTCATAAATCACACCGTCGGCGAAGAATAAAATCCTGTCGGAGACTTGGCGGGCGAAGTTCATCTCGTGTGTTACGATTAGCATCGTCAAATCCTGTTTGGCAAGCATACGGATAACGGCAAGGACTTCGCCAACCATTGTCGGGTCGAGTGCGCTTGTCGGTTCGTCGAAGAGAATTACCTTCGGGTTCATCATCAAGCTACGACAGATTGCAATGCGCTGTTGTTGCCCGCCCGATAAGAATTCGGGATAGGCGTCCGCCTTTGAAGTCAAGCCGACTTGCGCAAGCAAATCCATTGCCTTTTGCCGAGCGTCATCCTTTGTCATACCCAAAAGTTTAATCGGCGCGATAGTCAAGTTGTCCATAACGTTCATATGCGTGAAGAGATTAAACCTTTGCCAGACCATACCCATCTTGCGACGAATCAAATCAATGTTGACGTTGGGGGCAGTGAGTTCTTCTCCGTCGATAAAGATTTGCCCGGAGTCGGGAATCTCAAGAAGCTCTAAGCAACGCAGGAAGACACTTTTGCCGCAACCAGAGCCTCCGATAATCGTAATGCGTTCGCCAGCCTCAACAGTCAAATCAATGCCGCGCAAGACTTCCAAAGCCCCAAAAGAAATTTTCAAGCCGCGAACTTCAATAATGCTCATTGCGTCCGCCTCCTGTCAGTCCAATGGAAGATTCCGTAGACAAGATACGAGAGCGCGAGATAAATAATCATGCCGCCGATAATCGTAATCATCGGTTGCATAGTGCGCGAGGCAATGTTGTTTATCACGCGTGTCAGGTCGGTTATCGTGACGTAGCCGACGACGCTTGTCCACTGAATCAAGTTGACGACGGTCGATTGATAAACAGGCTTGGCAATGCGCACGAGTTGCGGGAAGGTCACGAGCTTGAAGGCTTGCCACTTAGAAAAGCCTAAAGTCCGAGCGGCTTCGACTTGTCCCTTGTCGAGTGCCATTAACGCTGAACGCAAAAGTTCCGCGACGTGTGCCGCCGTGTGCATTGAAAAGGTTATCACCGCCACGACGATTGGGCTTAGCCCTTGCCGAGCGAACACGCCATAGAACAGGAGCATTAACAACATAAGCACGGGCGAGCCACGGATTATCGAGATGTAAACCTGCGCGGCAACCTTGAGCGGCTTAATCTTTCCTAGGCGAAAAAAACACAGCAACGAGCCAAACACCGTTCCGAGCAGGAGCGACAGCGCAGAGATTTGCACCGTCACCCACAGCCCGTTTAGGATTGTCAGCCAGCCGCCGTCCTTTAGAAATATTTTGTAAAGTAAGTCTGTGAAATCCATTATTACTTCTCTTCGTCTTTAAAAGTCACGTGAACAATCTTATCCTTGAAGTAAGGCTCCGTCAAGATGACGCCGTTGGGTTTATCGCTGTCGGTCGGGATAATCTCGCTTACAGGAACAATCGCCCAAAATACAACGTCGACTTGCCCGGAAGTCAAAGCCGCAGCACGTGCGCCGCTGTCGATTTTGATAAGCTCAATGTTCTTTAACATGCGGTTGCCAATCTCGGCAAGGACAGCAGTATTAAAGCCTTCGGGATTACCACTCGCGCTTACGAAGTCCAGAGGCGGCAAGTCACCCGTCACGGCAACTTTAATCGTCTGTGAGCTGTCGAAATGCGGTAAGTCAACTGCAGGCGGGTCAGTCTCGGCGTTGATGTCGGTTATGTATTCCTTTGTCAAACGGTCAAGAGTGCCGTCCGATTGCATTTCCTTAATAATCATGTTCAAAGCGTCTCTAAGCTCGGTTTCGTCATCACGTAAGGCAAAGCAGAAAGAATCAATGAACTCCAGCGAATGATCCTTAAGCACCTGGTAGCGTTTGTCCTTAGCAATCATGTAACGCGCCACGCTCCGATAAGTGCTTATCTCGTCGATTTGCTTTGACTGCAACGCCATTTGCATTGCGTTCAGGTTGTCAAAGAATACAGGCACATGCGAAGAAATCTTAACGTCGAGGGTATCCTCAACCTTCTTCATGAACTCGCCGAAGCTTTCTTCGCTGGCGTTGAGGCGGGTTATCATGCCAATCTTAATCTTGCCTGCGTCGGAATCTTTCTTAGCGTCGCCGTCTTGAGAGCCTCCGCAACCTGTCATCAACAGCGTTATCAGCATCAGCAGTGCAAAAATCTTTTTCATAGTGTCACCTTATTTTTTAAGCTTGATATGCTCAACATTGTCTTTGAAGTAGGGCGCGCTGAGTTCGACGCCTTCGGGTCTGTCAATGTCGGCGGGAACCTTATCGACAGTCGGGACGACAACCCAGAAGATAACGTCGATTTGCCCTGAAGTCAAAGCCACCGCACGTGCGCCGCTGTCAATGTCGACGATTTCAATATTCTTGCCCAAACGCTTAGCAACTTCAGCAAGCAGAGCGGTATTGAACCCTGCAGCTTTACCGTCCGCGCTTACATAGTCAAGCGGCGGCAAGTCGCCCGTCACACCAACTTTAATCGTGTCCGCGCCCTCGGTCATGGGAATATCAATCGCGGGCGGAGCCGTCCCCTTGTCAACGTCAGTGATGTATTCCTTAGCAAGCTTATCGAGTGTGCCGTCAGACTTCATCTCGCCAAGAGCTTTATCAAGGTCGGCTTTCAACGCGGCATCGTCTTTGCGCATGGCGAAGCAGAAATTATCGGAAAGATTCTTCAACGTCAGGTCGCTTACTTTCTCGTACTTGTCATTGTTGGCGATGACGTAATCTGCCACGCTGGTATAAAGGCTTATCTGGTCGACGCTACCCGACTCGATACCCATTTGCATGAGCTTTAAGCTGTCGTAGTAAGTGACCGTGAAGTTGGAAAGCGGAACTTTGGATTCCTCTTCCACCATCTTTAAAATCTCGTCCATTCTCTGTTCGGTGACGTTTAGGTGACTTATCATGCCGAGCTTAACATTGCCCGTGGAAACCGCCGGTTTATCGCCAGTGTCAGCTGGTTTATCTCCTCCTCCGCCGCAACCCGTGAATAATGCGCCCGCCATTAAGCAGGACAACAGAACCTTAGCAATCTTTTTGAGTTTCATTTATAAGACCTCCAATTTATTTATTAGCTTTGAGTTTAATAACGGCAACATCATCTTTGAAGTAAGGCTTGCTAAGCTCCAGACCTTCGGGCTTGTCTAAGTCAATGGGCAGGTCGTCTCCTAAGGGCACGATAACCCAAAAGACAACGTCAATCAGTTTGGAGTTCAAAGCCGCCGCACGTGCGCCGCTTTCTATCTGAACAATCTCGACGTTACGATTGAGACGCTTAGCAATCTCAGCGAGCAGGGCGGTATTGAAGCCTGCCGGCGAGTTATCAGCCAAAATCAAGTCCAGCGGCGGCAAATCACCCGTCACACCAACCTTAATCGTCTGTGCACCGTCAACCTTTGGAATGTCGACAGCTGGAGGAGTTTGTCCCTTTGCAACGTTGGTCACGTAGTCATTGATTAGCTTATCAAGGGAGCCGTCAGACTTCATGTCGTCGATAACCTTGTTGAGGTCGTCTCTAAGCGCGGTTTCGTCCTTCCTAACCGCAAAACAGAAAGCGTCCGTGATTTTGTTAAGCGCGTCGTTCGGAACGATTTCAAGCTTGTCATTGTTTGCAACGACGTAATTGGCTACGCTGTTGTAAGTGCTTATCGCTTCGATTTGCCCCGACTCAAGCCCCATTTGCATGGCGTTAAAGCTGTCATAGAATTTGGGCAAGTGCTTCGTGCCTTTGATGCCAATCTTTTCCGCGAACTGGTCTAGGACGCCGCCCATAGTCTTTTCATCAGTGTTAAGGCGTGTCACCATACCAAGCTTGAGTTCAGCGGCAGAAAAATTATCGGCGGGCTTATCGGTAGCAGGTTTATCAGCACCGCCGCCGCAGCCGGTCATCAACAACATCGCCGCGCAGAGGGTCACCAATAGTTTTTTCATAGGAGCACCTCAATTCTTAAGTTTTATATGAGCAATCTCATCTTGGAAGTAAGGCTCGCTTAGGGCAATGCCATCGGGTTTGTCAATGTTTTTGTCCAAGAAGTCACCGGCGGGAACAATCGCCCAAAAGATAACGTCGATTTGGTCTGCCACGAGTGCCGCCGCACGTGCGCCGCTGTCTATCTGAACAACTTCAACGTTCCTATTAAGACGCTTAGCAATCTCAGCCAGCAGGGCGGTATTAAATCCTGCAGGCGAGTTATCGGGCAGAATCAAATCGAGCGGTGGTAAGTCGCCCGTAACGCCAACTACAATCTTATCTGCGCCGTCAAACTTTGGAATGTCGACCTTGGGCGGAGCTTGTCCATTGTCAACGTTTTTAATGTAATCTTTAACGAGCTTATCGAGTGAACCGTCAGCCTCCATGTCTTTTATAACCTTGTTGAGGTCAGTCTTCAAGGCATCGTCGTCTTCATGTACGGCGAAGCAGAAATTATCCGCCAAACCCTTAATCCAGTCGTCGTGCACCAGTTCATACTTGTTATTGTTGGCAATGAGGTATTCGGCGACGCTCTTATACGTGCTGATAACGTCGACTTTGCCCGACTCGATACCAAGTTGCATTAAGTTTAGATTGTCAAAGAAAACCGGCACATGATTAATCACCTTAGCATGACTTCTCTCTTGCACCTTGAATAAGTATTCTTCCATCTGTTTTTCGCTAGCGTTGAGGTGAGTTATCATGCCGAGCTTGATTATCGTTGCTTGCGAGTCGGGGTCTTTATTATCGGAGTTGCTGTCCGAGCCGCAACCCGTCATAAATAGACACGCCGTACAGAGGATCGCCAATAAAATTTTTACTCTCAAGAAAAGATCACTCCCTTAATGTTTTTTACCGTATTCAAGAGCCTTGCCCGTGCCGATAGCTACGCAAGAGAGCGGGTCATCGGCGAGCATGGCGGGGATATTCGTTTCCTTGCGAATCAAATCAGCTAAGCCATAGAGCATTGCACCGCCGCCAGTCAAAACGATTCCATGATCCATAATGTCAGCGGCGAGTTCAGGCGGCGTTCGCTCCAAAACATTCTTAACGCACATGACGATACTTTCAACCGAATCATGCAAGGCTCCGGCTATCTCGTCCGACTCGACGTTGATATTTTTCGGCAAGCCGCTTATTACGTCACGCCCACGCACGCTCATAGTCTCACGCCTTGCACCAGGATATGCCGCCCCGACCTTGACTTTGATATTCTCCGCCGTGCGCTCACCAATCATCAAGCTATATTCCTTCTTGATATAAAATTCTATGTCGCTGTCGAACTTGTCACCCGCCACACGCAAACTTTCTCCGCAGACAATCCCGCCCAAAGAAATAACCGCAACATCGCACGTGCCGCCGCCTATATCAACGACCATTGAACCCATAGGCTCGGAAATGTCTATGCCTGCCCCCAATGCCGCCGCTATCGGTTCTTCGATAAGCTCTGTGCGTTTAGCTCCGGCTTGCTCAGCTGCCTCTTGTACGGCGCGTTTCTCCACGTCATTAACGCCCGTCGGCACGCATATCATCACCTTTGGACGAAATAGGAATGAACGCCCAATGACCTTTTCCAAGAAGTGACGAATCATGGATTCAGTCATCTCGTAATCGGCAATCACTCCGTCGCGTAGCGGGCGAATAGCGACGATATTTCCTGGCGTGCGTCCAATCATGTCACGCGCCTCTTGCCCTATCGCCAAAATTTTATCCGTGTCCTTGTCTACGGCAACTACACTCGGCTCGCGCAAAACTATCCCTTTGCCTTTGACGTAGACTAAAATATTTGCCGTGCCCAAATCTATTCCGACGCTCATTGACATCCCAAACAAATTGACAAACCCCTTTCTGCCAACGCGCAAAAAAATCCTAAAAAGCCGCAAGGATTTTATCATGCTTTATTTCTATTTACAAGCGGCAGGACTGCAATAAATTTTCTGCAAGGCTTGCTTAAAGAAATCTTCGGTGATATAATTTCACGCCGTTAAGCATGTTAACAAACTCTCTGCTCGTTAGCAAGCGAGCCGAAGACCAAAGGGAGGTGCAAAAGTTGAGGAAGTACGAAGTTATCTTCATTATCCGTTCAATGGAGGAAGAGGCAACAGAGGCTGTCATCGATAAGTTTGCAAAGCTCATCGCGGCGCAAGGTGGCACAATCACAAAGGAAGACCGCTGGGGTAAGCGTCGCCTCGCCTATGAAATCAAAAAGCAAGAAGAAGGCTTCTATGTGCTGTTCTACGTGACGTGCGAACCTAAGTGCGTTGCTGAATGTGATCGCGTCATGAAAATCACCGACGAAATCCTTAAGCACATGATCGTTCGTTCTGACGAGAAAGAGGTTGAAGAATGAATAAGGTTTTTCTTAGCGGCAATTTGACCCAAGCACCGGAAGTCCGTTACACGCAAAGCGGCAAGGCTTTTACCAGAATGGGTATCGCTATTAATCGTCGTTACAAAGACAAAGAACAAACAGACTTCTTTAATCTTATCGCGTGGGAAAAGACCGCTGAATTTTGCTCCCGCTATCTTAACAAAGGCTCGCGCGTTCTCGTCGAAGGTCGCCTGCAAACCTATAGCTACGAAGGACAAGACGGTACTAAGCGTTCGGGCATTGATGTCATCGTCGATAATATCGAATTCGCCGACAGTAAACGCGCTAATAGCGGCAACGATAATTCCGCGCCCTCGGATAACAGCTATCAAGAACGCCGTCAACCTGCTCCGCCGAAGAAAAATAATTACAACGATGACTTCGGCGGCGAACCCATTGACCCTGAAGACACACCGTTTTAAGGAGGATTGAAGATGCGCAGAGAAAGAGGTCGACGCCCGCGCAGAAAAGTTTGTGCGTTTTGCGTCGATAAAGTTGAGAACATAGATTACAAAGACGCGGCTAAGCTCCGTCGCTTCATCACTGAACGCGGCAAGATTCTTCCGCGCCGCATTTCTGGCAACTGCGCCAAGCATCAGCGTCAAGTGACAATCGCCATTAAACGCGCCCGCAATATCGCGCTCTTGCCGTTCACCGCAGACTAAAATTTTTCACGGGGAGTCCATGAGGCTCCCTTTTTCATTAGGACTTTGAATCATGCGCGACAAAAACTTTCTGCCGCTAATAGTATTCGCCCTGATAATAATCTTGTCGTTCGGTTGGTGGCAATTCATTTACGAACCTGCGCGGCGAGAAATCTTAAGCATGAAACTGGAGACTCGGCGGCTTCACGAGGTCGAACGGGAAATCATGGAGCTTAAGACACGTCATGAAGATTTATCGGCGTTCATTGAGGCAAAGGAGCTTGAACTGGACGCGGCAAGAAACTTTCTGCCCGCGACGCTTGAGCAGGACAAATTCATTGACGAGCTTTATCGGGCGGCTGACTTCCACAAGGCGCGGATAATTTCTGTGCAAACCGATGACGCGTCTTCGGAGACACTTCAAGCCCAGGTCGTCAACGTCAAACTTGAGGCGGATTATATCTCGTTGCTTAACTTCCTTCGTGCAATACTCGACGGCGGACGCTTGACGAGCCTTGAAAGATTTTCCGTTGAACACGCGACGGGACGAATCCTTTCCTGCGAACTGAGCTTTAAAATCTTCGCAACGTCGCCTTGAACTTTACAAACCTTGCCGCCTCTGATAAACTCGATAAAAATTTTCTAAAGGAGAATCCTCAATGGCGCGGCAGTCAAAAAAAATCGCAAAGAAAATTCAGCCCAAGAAAAAAGCTGAGTCCGAAGATAAAAAGCCAAAGGAGAAAGTCGGCAAAGATTATCTGCTAATCGCAGTCCTCGCGCTGACAATAGTCTTTCTTATACTCGGCTGGTCGAACTTCACACCACTGAACCGAGGACTGTATATCGCCTTGCTAATATCGTTGTCGACGACTTACGCTAGGCGGCATTACAACTTCACGGAAACGCAAGACATCTGGATAGAACGCACCGGAATGGTCTCTATGGGTTGCGCAATCGTCTTGTTCGTCTTCATCGTCTATCAGCAATACTTCGCGTGAACCTTTGCAAACAAAAAACCTCCCGTCACTCGGCGGGAGATTTTTTATGTCTATTTCAAAACGAAAACGGTAACTGTGCGTCGACCAAAGTCCATTGCTTGCCAATAGTCCTCCATGCACAAATCGATTCGGTAGCCGTAAATCGCGCCGCCCGTATCAGCCGCCAATGCCTCGCCGTAGCCGGGGATATAAACCCTGGTGCCAAGCGGGATAATGTCCGGGTCAACGGCAACGACACCATAGGTCGCGGGAATGCCCATCGCCGTCAAGCCACCCCCACCGCCGTCCGTCGGCAGGTAAGCTGTCGCCTCCATGCCGAGAACCTGCGTATAAGGCACATAACCTTGAGGAGTCTCGACGACTTCTTCAGGCTCAAATGGTTCCTCGACTTCGCCCGTTAAGTTCTTGCCCAATGAAGCCTCCACGACCTCAGCAAAGGCTCGCGATAACTCATCGTCTTGGCTGACTGTTAGTCTTCCGTCTTCGCCAACTGCAATCGCTGTAGGTTCTGCGTACGTCTCCTCGACTTGGACTTGCTCGACTTCGGGCGGTTCCTCTTGCTTATCGGTAAAGCCCGTGTTAATCATCGTCAAGCCCGCCAACGTGAGGCAGAGCACGCACTTTCTTTTAATCGTCTCAAGTGTCTTGAATATTTTGCGCTTCATCATTCCGCCGCCTGACGCAACATCCTGTCGCGTCCCAAGCAGGACGACTGCTTATGGTCGCCTCTTTGCTTCGGAGCAGCTGTTCCCCCTTTCAACTAAAAACCAAAATGTTAATAACTCAAAAACCGCCGCGTAATATACTGCGCGACGGCTTCATTGTCAAGCAAAGTTATTGTTCCTTCCTATTCCTTATTGATTGCTCCTCATTTCAAGAAGGTTACGGGGAAAGTAAAGTACGTGTCGGGATAAGGCTCGTTCTCAAGCGTGAAGTGCCACCACTCCGAATAAAGCGGCTTGAATCCGTGCTTAACCATTGCGTCCCGAAGAATCATTCTGTTCTTGAGCTGTTGTCTAGTTATCTTCGTGTAGTCGGGGTGAGACAGTTCACCGAAGTAATCGAACGTGCCGCCCATATCGACTTCCTTGCCAGTCTTCATGTCAAAAAGCGTCAAGTCGACCGTCGAGCCGCGAGAGTGTCCAGACTTCTCCATTATATAATCTTCGGGGAAGAGCCGCTCCTTTCCGATTTCGGGGTAGAAGTATTTCTTCATGCGTTTATCGTCAATGTCTTTAGCCCAACGCACGAAATGATCAACAGCCATCTGCGGACGGTACGCGTCATAGACCTTGAGACGATAGCCCATCTTCATCACGTCATCGGAAACTTTTTTGAGAGCTTCGGCCGCCTCACGTGTCATCAAAGCGCAAGGTTGATAGTAGCCGTCAATCCTGTCGCCGACAAAGTTATACGTCGAGTAATAGCGAATCTCTTGGATAATGTCCGGCGCGACCTCAGCAAGCACCACGAATCCCGACGGGTCATCGGGCGATTGCGACCTCTGCGCAGCGGCAGGCGTCACGAACATTATCAACGCCAGCAACGCGCCGATTAAAACTTTACTGAACTTCATTACAAACACTCCTCTCAAGTGTCATGACCATATCAATCTTTGCGTCGTGAATTTCCGTTGGCAAGCTGTCAACAAGTTGGAAGTCATAAGCAAGGGCAATCCTCTTTGCATTGACGGCGCGAGGTAAGAATCTGTCATAATAGCCGCCGCCTAAGCCCAATCGGTTGCCGTGAACGTCGAACGCTAAGCCAGGCACGATAACGCAATCAATTTGCGCGGGCATGATAAGCTTCCTGAACGCCGGCTTAACGGTTTGAATGTTGAACGCGCCGACCTCCAATGCGTCAAGGCTCGGAACCTCCACAGCTTGCATTTCGCCTTTGCCGACGATTAACGGTATCGCCAAAACTTTTTTATCAGTCAAGCACACCTCGAACAGTTCGTTAAGCTGAAGTTCATCAGGCGTCGATGCATAAGCCATGATAACTTTAGCCGCGTGATAGACTTCAGTCGCCGTGAACTTTTTTATCAGCTCGTGGCTTATGCGGTTGCGTTCGTCGACGGGAACTGCTAGCCGCTTGCCTAAGAAGTCTCGACGCAAAACTTTTTTCTCAAGCACTCTTCTCCTCCGCCACACCATTAATCGACCCGCGAGCAACTTCAATCTCGACGTTATCGGCAATCTTCAAGCGGACAACTTCATCAGTGAGGCTGACAATCGTCCCGTAAATGCCGCCAATGGTTATGACGCGGCTGCCGACCTTCAGACTGCTAAGCATCGCGTCGCGTGCCTCACGTGCTTTCTTTTGCGGGCGGTATAGCAGGAAGTAAAATATCAGCACCATTAAGATTATCGGCATGAAGTTCGCGAACGCCGCTACCATATCGTTTTCCATTAAACATTGCCTCCTACAAAAATTAAGACCGAGTTGCCCCGGTCATTGTCTACAAAAAAATTTTTAAACGGGCGTCGGTGTCGAGCCGTCAGGGAATTTGGGTTGCTCTAAGACATCCGGCTTGCCAAGGTCAACTGTCACGGGCGGCGGCTCTTTGATAAACGGCTTCTCGAATTCCGTTTGCTCATCGCCGAAGACAATCTCCTTTAGTTCCTGCGCCGAGAGTGTTTCCTTGTCAATCAATGCCTTAGCGATTACGTCCAACTTGTCGCGGTTGTCATTGATAATCGTGCGGCAAGCCTCGTAAGCGTCTTGCATATACTTATGAACTTCCTTATCAATCTCGCTGGCGACTTCCTCCGAGTAATTCTTTTGCGGCTGTCCGAAGTAATACTGTTGCGCAGGGTCGCCGCCATAAGCCACAGGTCCTAGGACGTTGCTCATGCCGTATTGCATAATCATTGCGCGAACGATTCGGCTTGCCTGCTGAATGTCTTGGGAGGCTCCAGTTGAGATTTCGTTAAGGACAATCTCCTCGGCGACGCGTCCGCCCATTGCAACTTTCAAGCGGTCAATCAGTTCGGAACGCGTAGCATAACTCCTATCCTCTTTGGGCAACATAAGCGTATAACCGCCAGCCCTGCCGCGTGGGATTATCGTTACCTTGTGGACGGGGTCGGCGTGCTTTAACATCATGCCAACTAGCGCGTGCCCGCCTTCGTGATAAGCCGTCAACTTTTTCTCGTTGTCGCTCATGACTTTGGATTTGCGTTCGGGACCAGCCATCACGCGTTCGATTGACTCTTCAAGCTCCGTCATGTTGATTTCGTGCTTATTACGTCTTGCCGCAAGCAGTGCCGCCTCGTTGACGAGGTTAGCCAAGTCAGCTCCCGTGAAGCCTGGCGTCCGTCGCGCTAAGATGTCTAAGTCCGCGTCCTTAGCAATCGGCTTGCCTTTTGTGTGAACTCTTAGGATTGCAATGCGTCCAGTCACGTCGGGCTTATCAACGACAATCTGCCGGTCGAAGCGTCCAGGTCTAAGCAATGCCTTATCGAGAATGTCAGGACGATTCGTCGCCGCGATTATAATAATGCCTTCGTTAGCCGCGAAGCCGTCCATTTCAACAAGCAACTGATTCAAAGTCTGCTCGCGTTCGTCATGACCGCCGCCGACTGCCGCGCCGCGTTGACGACCGACTGCGTCTATCTCGTCGATAAAGATTATGCACGGGGAATTCTTCTTTGCCTGCGCGAACAAGTCTCGAACACGTGACGCGCCCACGCCTACGAACATTTCAACAAAGTCCGAGCCGCTTATTGAGAAGAACGCAACTCCAGCCTCGCCCGCGACAGCCTTAGCCAATAGTGTCTTGCCAGTGCCGGGTGGTCCGAAGAGTAAGACGCCCTTTGGAATCCTCGCGCCTAAGTCGTTAAACTTCTTCGGGTGCTTGAGGAATTCGACGACCTCTTGAAGTTCTTCCTTAGCCTCGTCCGCGCCCGCCACGTCATTGAACGTCACTTTGACTTTATCGCCGCCCATTAGCTTTGCACGACTCTTGCCGAAGGAAAAGACTTTACCGCCGCCGCCTTGCGTCTGACTTATCATGAAATACCAAAAGCCCACCAGCAATGCAATCGGCAAAAGAGACGTCAGGAGCGTCATCCACCACGGCGGGTCTTTAGGGTTCTGCGCAGTTATCTCCACGCCCTTAGCATTTAGTTTGTTGACAAGGTCTTCATCGTCAACTGGCTCGTCGGGTGCTATCGTCGTGAACTCGCCGCCATCTTTCTTTGTAGCTTGTATCGAGTTTTTTACTAAGACGACCTTTGTTACCTCGCCCTTATCGACAAGCTGAAGGAACTGGGAATAGTTCACTTCTTCCATAGGCTTTGGCTTTACCGCAAAGTAATCGTAGGCGGTTATCGCAATGAAAATCACCAGCAAATAAAACCCGACGTTGCGCAAGAAATTGTTCAATCAAAACGCTCCTTTTTCTTCAGCACGGATAAGCACTCCTTATTTGCCTCCGTAGACACTACGATTGAGTATGCCCAGATACGGCAGGTTGCGATAGTGTTGCGCGAAGTCCAATCCATAACCGACAATGAATTCATCGGGCACATCAAAGCCGCAGTAATCAATCTTCACGTCGACTTTGCGGCGGCTAGGCTTGTTAAGCAGTGTGCAGACCTTGACGCTATTTGCTTTCTTGTCCATGAAGTAATCGATAAGATAGCTCATAGTCGTGCCCGAATCGATAATGTCTTCAACAAGCAAGATGTCGCGTCCTTTGGGGTCGTTGTCGAGGTTTTTAAGAATGTTGACCTTGCCGCTGGTGTGAGAGTTCGCATCGTAGCTTGAGGCAATGAGGAAGTCGAATTGGACGGGAATGGTCAGCCGCCGCACAACGTCCGTATAAAACATGACCGCGCCGTTGAGAATGCCGACCGTCAAAAGGGGCTTGGCAATGTCCTTGTAGTCTTCGCTGATTTGCGCACTGAGCTCCTTAGCGCGGGCGGCGATTTCCTCCTCGGTGTACAGCACGCGTTCGATGTAATCTTCTTTACTCTTCAAAGCAATCATTCCTTTCAATAAAAATTGTTCGTTATGGAAAGTTTTCCTTCTGTCAAATTTGCTCGCAAGTTCTTAGGCAATTCAACACCCTTAAGCCCGTTGATTAAAACCTTGCGGACGCCTTCAAAGTGCACGAACCCGAAATCTTTTGCCGAGCCTGCGACTTGTGCTAGAAACTTCTTTATGATGACGCGTTGCAATGCGGGGTGAAGCTTTAGGAACTCTGCGCGGACGATTGAACTGCCTTTGACGACGACAGGGAAAATTTCTTCTGCTTGCGCGTCTATGAAGTCTGATTCCTCCGCTGTGACCTCTGCCAACCTGCAAAGCGTTTCGACGAGTGCGGGATTAAATCTCTCAAGCGTCGGGATAAGCTCCAGCCGAATCCGATTGCGTGTCGCGTCAAGCTCAAAGTTCGTTGCGTCGACGCGGGGCGATAAGTTTCTTTGGCGGCAGAAGTCTTCAAGCTCAACCTTCCTGAACCTAAGCAACGGACGAATCAGCAAACCATAATCCTTAGACAGAGTCCTAAACTTCATCGCCGTTAATCCGGAAGAACTCGCGCCGCGTAGCAGTCTCATTAGGATAGTCTCGGCTTGGTCGTCAGCGTGATGTGCTAAGGCAATCGCGTCGAAGTTCTGCTTGCTTAAGAATTCATAGCGCAGAATCCGTGCCGCAGTCTCGACGGAAATTTTTTCAGCCGCCGCATATGCTTTAACGTCGCCGCGTCCGCCGATGAATTTTATCCCGCGCTCGGTGGCGAAGGCTTTAACAAATGTTGCGTCGTCGATTGAGTCTTGTCCGCGCAAGCCGTGTTCAAAGTGCGCAATGCACAGTTCCAAGTTGAAACGTCGTCGCGAATTAATCATCAGCTCAGCCAACGCCAACGAATCAGCACCGCCCGACACCGCGATTAAAACCTTGTGCACGCCGTCGAAGATTTTTTCAGCCGCGCAGGTGTCAATGAACCGCTTAAGCAACTCAATCTGAACGCCGCGAACCACGACCGCCGCGCTTAGAATCCGTCTTGCGCTTTAAGTCAGTCAAGCGTTCGTCGCTGTCCTTTAAGAACTTCGACAGCTTATCTTCAAATGAGGCGGACAGTTTGCCTTGTGGCTTGCGAAAGTCTCCGCGCCGATTCTGTCTAAAACTCTGACTGTCGTTTTCGGGCGGCTTAGGCTTTGCCTGCTTCAATGACAACGCAATTTTGTTGCCGTCGACGTTTACGACCTTGACTTGAACAGTATCGCCCTCGCTTAGGAAATCGTGCACGTCATTAACATAAACGTCAGCGACCTCCGAGATGTGAATCAGTCCGACTTTGCCCTCCTCCAGTTCCACGAATGCTCCAAAGTTCGTGATTCTAGTGACCTTGCCTTCCACAATGCTGCCTGCTTCCATTACCAAAATACCCGTCCTCCAAAAAATTTTTTTTATGGGCGCGCCGCTTGATAGGGCATTTCGCCTTCTTTGGTAAAGCCCAAATCCTCACGCGCCAATTTCTCAATGTTATTGATGTCCTGCAGGGCGGCGAGTTCCTTGCGCAACTTTTCATTCGTCGCCTTTGCTTTTTCCAATCGTTTATCGGCTATGCGTTGACTTTCGCTAACGTGCGCTAAGTGCACCTGCTGAGAAATTAAAACCGTCGAGAAGTAAGCAATCATAGCGAACATCACCAACGCAAACCAATTAAAACCTTTCCTCTTTCGCATTGCGCTACCTCCTCAGCTTTTCTATATGATAACAGTTAGGCTGTTCTTTAGCAAGGTTTATATTTGCCGCCGTAAAGTTTTCAGTGATATTTCAACAAGTCTTGCTATATTCCTGCCTTGACAAAGAAAAGTGCCGCGCTTATTATAGCAGAAAAATTTTTGGAGGTATCGTAATGAAGTTCTTCGACAAATTAAATCTCCGTCGCCTAGCAAAGGTTGCGTCGGTTGCGGCAATCAGTGGCTCGCTTTTATTTAGCGGCAATGCTGTTGTCAATGCTGCTCCTGATGACGATGAGGGTATGGCGGCGTTCCGTGAAGCTTATATGGGGCAAATGACCTCAACACGCATGATTGACCAAGATTTAACCTTGATTGCTCCGAACTTCCACCTTGACATAGATTCAAAAGGGCAAGTCACCTCCGATGGCGTAATGCGTATGAGCGGCACTCTGGCTTGGACTTATACCAATCTGCAGAAGAATTACTCTACGAACAGCAGCATTCCCTTTTACATTGAGCAAGCCGGTAACGAGATGACGCTTTACGTTCAACGGCGCGGCAAGTGGTCTAAGATGATTCTGCCTGGTCTGCCCGCAGGTATCGCGACTATTTGGAAGTCTTCCGAAGTCAACATGCTAAGACAGAACCTCGACGCCGTGAAGGCTGTTAAACTCCTCAAAGATACGCCCGATATGAGAATCATGAATGTTACCCTTGACGGCAACAAAATCGCGGCTCTGCTGGAAAAGAACTCTCAAGGCTCGTTTGCAAGTCTTTCGGGCAATGACCTTGCCGAGCAAAAGGAAATCCTCAACCGTTGGCTGGCGGCTATCCGTGCGAACGACCTAACCTTTGCTTGGACAGTCAACAAGCCGAGCTGGACGACTGTCACTGCCGCCTTTGACTTAACGGACATCATGCACGCTTATGCACGTTACGTCCTCGATGAGTCTGCGGCGGGTAAAGTCGTCCTCACCGACGAAGAACGCGACCTCCTCGACGCTATGGGCTATTACGCGGAACTCAAAGCTTATACAACTTACGTATCGCCTAAGAAAGACTCGCTGATTAATCTGCCGGCGGACTTGTCTAAGGCTCCCGAAAACGATAACTCGCTTGATGACATCTTCGCCGAGATGACTACCGTCGTTAAAAAGTAAAGCGCGATAAATAATCTTTGTGCGTTGTCGCCGGATAACGCATGAAAGGCATTCACACGAGCCGCAGGCAAGGGCTAAAGCCTCGGAAGGTTCGTTGAGTGCCTTTTTTTAATTAGGAATTAGGAATGGGGAATGAGGAATGATTCTTTTGCCGATAACAGTCGCCGTGTTTGCCAACGTCCTTTATCACATTGCAAGCAAGTCAATCCCCGCCGAGCAGAACGCCTTCATGGGTCTGGTTGTCAACTACGCAACGGCTCTCATTGCAAGCGCAGTTCTATTCTTTCTTACACCGCACGAAAAAGTTTTAGTCGAGGCGGCGCGAAGTAATTTGGCGTGCGTCTTAATGGGATTATCGATAACCGGTGTGGAAGTTTCCTTCGTGATGATTTATCGGGCGGGCGGCGAGCTGTCCACGGCGTCATTAATCGTGAACATTTTGCTTGCGTTGGCAATGCTAATTGTCGGCGGCTTCTATCACGAACAGATAACCGCGCAAAAACTTTTCGGGGCGGCTCTTTGCATAGCGGGCGTTATTATGTTATCTTTGCAATGAAAGGAGAGATTCATTTGGCGGACAAAAAATTTTTCGGCGCGGCTCAAGGACTTCGCACAACGCTTACCGATTTGATAAACGCGGGCAAGCCACCGCTTGAAATCGTCTTGGAGTTGGCAAAGGCAATCGGCGAGCTATCGGGCGAGGACTCTTACTATCGGACGACACGCGAGCAAATCTTATCGGTCTATGGTCTCGTGCTCAAAGACAAATTCATTTTGGAAGACGAGCTTGCCGAAGTCAAAGCGCGGCTTGAAAAAATTTCTGCGGCGTATCAAAGTGACGACTTCACGGAGGAAGAACATATCCGCATCGGCTACGCCCTTGAACGTCATAAGGCAGAAGTCGAACGCCTCGAAAGCTTGAAGGCATGATTCAAGACGTTGCAACCGTCATGTGGCGTGATTGGATTGTTCTGCGTCGGCGGCTGAAGAAATTTATCTTGTCGCGACTCGTGACGCCCGTCCTTTATCTGGTTGCGTTCGGTTGGGGCTTAGGCAGGAACATCAACCTTGCGTCGGGCACTTATCTTGATTTCCTCGTGCCAGGTATCGTCGCCCTTAACACAATGAACGTCAGCTACATGAGCATAACAACCGTCCACGCCGAGCGCGTCTATCATAAGAGCTTGGAAGAATACCTAAGCGCACCGATTGAGCCGGCGGCGTTCGTCATTGGCAAAGTCTTATCGGCGGTCGTGCGTGCGTTAATCTCGACGGCTTTGATTATGGGCGTGGCTTTGAGCTTCGGGGCAGGGCTGAACTTTGAGCCGCTGAACTTTCTTAGCGTCGTCGTCCTGAACTCGATAATCTTTGGGAGCGTATGCTTCTGCGCGGCGTTGAAAGTCCAAACGTATGAAGAGCTTGCCCAAGTCAACACGTATCTGCTAATGCCGATGAGTTTCCTTTGCGGGACGTTCTTTAGCACAGCAGAGTTGCCGCCCGTCGTCCGGGTCGTGATAGAAGTCTTGCCGCTCACGCACACGAGCCAACTACTTCGCGAAGGCTTCAACCTGCCGTCATTTATAATCCTGTCAGCTTACGCGATAGTTCTGCTTTGGCTGGCAATCAAGATGTTCAGAAGGTTATCGACATGAAACACAATCAATCAAAGCTTTGCACGACGCAGATAGAAAATTTTTCGGTGAAGGTCGGCGAGCTGATTATCTTTGAGGACGTGAACTTTACGATTCATTGCGGCGAACTGACTGCCTTAATCGGTCCGAATGGCGCGGGCAAGTCTACGCTCCTTAAGTCGATACTCGGCGAAGTCAATCACGCGGGCAAGCTTAACTACTTTGACGCCAAAGGCGAACACCTCCGCCCGATTATCGGTTACGTGCCGCAAACGTTGAAGTTCGACGCCACAAGTCCGACGACCGTCCTCGATTTATTTATGGCGTGCCTCACGTGGCGACCGGTCTGGTTGTGCAGTTCAAAGTTCATTCGCGGGCGCGTAATAAAAAATCTCCGGCGTGTCAAGGCTGAACACCTCATTGACCGGAGACTAGGTGCGCTCTCTGGCGGCGAATTGCAACGAGTCCTCTTAGCCCTTGCCCTTGACCCGTTGCCCGACTTGCTCTTACTCGACGAACCGATTAGCGGCGTAGACAAGGTCGGCATGAAAATCTTTTATGAACTCGTCGCTGAACTCAAAGCCGCCGAGGACATGGCGATACTTTTAATCTCGCACGATTTGGATATGATTGAACGCTTCGCCGATAAAGTCATCCTCCTCAATAAGCGCGTGCTCAAGTTCGGCTCCGTGCAAGAAGTCTTCGCCTCGGAGGAGATGCGCACAGTCTTTGCAAAAAAATAACGCCAAGCTTTGAACGGCTCGGCGATTTTTTTATTTAAAGTATTATCTTACAGATAGCGGAAGTAAATGTAGATAGTTGAAATGATTATCGACAGAATCATCAGCGGGAAGGCAACCTTCATGAAGCCAATAAAGGAAATCGCACGCCCGCGTTGAGCTGCCATAGACGCCACGACGACATTAGCCGACGCGCCGATTAACGTTCCGTTGCCGCCGAGGCAAGCTCCCAGTGCCAAGCTCCACCACAGCGGGTCAAGGTTCGTCAAGCCCATTGCGCCCATATCTTTAATCAGCGGAATCATCGTCGCCACGAACGGGATATTATCAATGAATGCCGAGGCTAGCGCACTCATCCAAATGATAACAATCGCCGTGAAGGTGAGGTCGCCTTTGGTAATCTCCATTGCCTCTTGCGCGAGCATTTTGATAACGCCAGTCTCGACCAGTGCGCCGACGAGGATAAACAGTCCGCCGAAGAAGAAGATTGCGAGCCATTCGACCTTGCTGAGCATCTTGGCAATCATTTCTTCGTTGTGCGCATAAGTGATAAGCAACAGCAAGCTTGCGCCCGTCAAGGCAGCAGTCGCCGACTCAAGCCCTAACATACCGTGGAAGGCAAACAGGCTTATCGTTATCGCCAAGACGAACAGGCACTTCTTAAGCAAGAGGAAGTCGGTTATCTGACTCTTCTCGTCCAGGCGCATGACTTTATCTTGCAGTTCGGGCTTAGTGTGCAGGTCGTTCTTGTAAATCATCATCAAAATCGCAACGGTTACGACGAAGATAAAGATTGATACGCCTGTCATGTTCAGGACGAAGTCGCCGAAGCTCAAGCCGACTGCCGAGCCAATCATAATGTTAGGTGGGTCGCCGATAAGCGTTGCGGTGCCGCCGATGTTGGAACTGATGATTTGCGCCATGAGGAACGGCTTAACGTCGCATTTCAACTGCGCGGCAATGTTGAAGGTTATCGGTACGGTTAAAAGGACGGTCGTCACGTTGTCTAGGAGCGCGGAGCATACGGCAGTTAATGTACTCAACGCCACGAGCAACGCCACAGGTTGAGCCTTAACCTTTTTAGCTGACCATATCGCCAAGAAGTTAAATAGTCCGGTTTCACTCGTTATGTTGACGACAATCATCATGCCCATTAAAAGTCCGATTGTGTTGAAGTCGATATGGTGCACGGCGGTTTCTTGGTCGATGATACCCAGCAGAATCATCAACATTGCGCCGAATAGCCCGACAACCGTGCGGTGAATCTTTTCGGAAATTATCAGCGCGTAGGCGGCTATGAATATCACAATCGCCACTATCGTCATTGTTTCCATTGGCGTTCCTCCTTAGAAAAGTTTTTTGTCGACGACGGTCAAGGTTATCCTCTCGCCGTCGCGTTTTATTTTGAAGTTGTAACTCTTGATGCCCGCATTCGATAGTTCAATCTTGAGCGCGAGGAGTTCCCTGCCGAGCTTGTCTGTAAGTTCGGGCGTGAATCCTGCCTTAGCGAGCGGTGCGGGCGGAGCTTCTGCCTCGGCAATCATACGGAGCTTTTCAGCCTTCTTCGCGGCGGTTAGAAGCTGTTGTTCAATCGTCTCTTCCTCGACGTAGTTTTTTACCATGTCTTTATCGGTTAAGCCGCGTGGGATTTTCGGCAACGTTATCACCTCTCTTTGACTTTAGCCCAAGTGTCTTTCAAGCCGACGACGCGATTAAAAACCAACTTATCGGGCGTGGTGTCTGGGTCGACAACGAAGTAACCTAAGCGCAAGAATTGATAATGCGTGCCCGCGTTTGTCCAGCGAACAGAAGGTTCAATCAACGCTTGCTTGACGATTAACGAATTCGGATTGAGCGCGGCGATAAAGTCTTCAGGCATGTTGCCTTGAGCGTCAGTCGTCAAAAGGTAATCATACAATCTAACTTCGGCGGGCAAAGCAAACTTCGTGCTAACCCAATGAATCGTGCCTTTAATCTTACGTCCTGCAGTCGCACCGCCGCTCTTCGACGTGGGGTCAATCGTGCAATGGAGTTCGACGACTTCGCCGGCAGAATTCTTTATGACCTCGTTGCATTTGATAATGTAAGCGTGCTTAAGTCGGACTTCACCGCCGGGCTTGAGGCGGAAAAATTTCTTCGGGGCGTCCTCCATGAAGTCTTCGCGGTCGATAAAAATTTCTCTCGTGAAGGGAACAAATCGACTGCCACCGCGTTTAGGGTGATTCTCCGCCGTCAAATACTCAACGCCGTCATCAACATTAGTCAAGACAACCTTAAGCGGGTCGAGCACAGCCATAACCCTATCCGCCGAATCGTTGAGGTCTTCGCGGACGCAGTGTTCAAGCATTGCAATATCAACGACGCTGTTAGACTTCGCCACGCCGATACGCTCGCAGAAATCACGAATCGCCGCCGGAGTAAAACCACGTCGCCTAAGTCCGCACAAGGTCGGCATACGAGGATCGTCCCAGCCGCGAACGTAACCTTCCTCAACGAGCTGACGGAGCTTGCGCTTGCTGGTGATAGTGTTCGTCAAGTCGAGGCGGGCGAATTCAATTTGACGCGGGCGGGTGTTCACGTCGAAGCCCAAAGACTCAAGCAACCAATCATAGAACGGGCGATGGTCTTCAAACTCAAGCGTGCAGACTGAGTGCGTTATACCTTCTATGGCGTCTTCGAGTGGGTGCGCGAAATCGTACATGGGATAAATCAACCAGTCGTCGCCCGTATGATGATGAGTCGCCCGCGTGATTCGATAAATGACGGGGTCGCGCATATTTATGTTAGGGCTTGCCATGTCAATCTTAGCACGCAGGACTTTGGAGCCGTCAGGGAACTCACCAGCCTTCATGCGCGTGAACAAGTCCAAATTCTCTTCGACGCTGCGATTGCGATAAGGACTTTCCTTGCCCGCCTCCGTTAAGGTGCCGCGATAAGACCGAATCTCCTCCGCGCTGAGGTCGTCGACGTAAGCCAAGCCGCGTTTTATAAGTTCAACCGCATAATCATAGAACTTGCCGAAGTAATCTGACGCGAAGAACTTTCTGTCACCCCAATCGAAGCCGAGCCATTTAATATCCTCTTGAATCGAATCGACAAACTCAACGTCCTCTTTAGTCGGGTTAGTGTCGTCGAAGCGCAGATTGCATAAGCCGCCATTGTGGAGGGCAAGTCCGAAGTTCAAGCAAACGGACTTAGCGTGCCCGATATGCAAATAGCCGTTGGGTTCGGGCGGAAAGCGTGTGTGAATGCCTTCAGTGTATTTGCCCGCCTTTAAGTCGTTCTCAATCTCCTGCTGCACAAAGTTTATCATCTAATCACCTCGAAAGTTTTTCTTCAACACGAAGACGCAAGCGGCGGACGCCTTCGGCAATGCGTTCGTCCATTGGCAGGTTAGCGACAATCTTTTCAATGTAGCCGCGTTCGACAATCCTCTGCATCGTCCACGAAAAGTTGATGTCGTAAATCCACATGAGCCGAACAATTTTACGATCGCCGTTCGTGCGAATCTTTTTATAGTCCGCCTGCTTGCCCGTCACGAAGTTTTCTACAAAGTCGGGGCTGACGTCGGGGCGTGCCCTGCCCTTGATGAAGTTAGGCATCTTGTCGGCGTTCGCTTGCGCAAGGAAAGGTTCAAGCACGCGATAAATATCAAGCTTGTCGGCGTCGCGGATTATCTTTGCAAAGAAAAGCTTGCGCTCGTCGTCAGTCGGAGCAATCGTCATCTTGTTGTGATTTTGAATCGCGAACCTCACAAGCTCATAATCGGGCGCGGCAAGCTCCTTGAAGAATTCCAGCTCGTCAATGACTTTCAAGGCAAGGTCGGCATGGTCTTCTGAGTCGGCGTCATTGAATGTCTTGTATAAGCTGTATTGGCGGAAGCGTCCCACGTCATGAAACAGCCCGATTATCTCGGCAAGCTCGGTGTCATGCTTAGGTAGTTTCAAGAACTTGGCAAGCTCCACGCAATTTGCCGTAACGTAGCCCGTATGCTTTTCCTTAAGCAAGATACCCTGCTGAACTTCCGCATCGTCAGAGTAAAAGCTTTTCATGTAAGCCGCCATCCACTCGTGCATTCGATTGAGCAATTCCCGCATCACATCACCTCCAAAAGATTAAAACAATATTAGCGCGATTATACAACCCTTTGCTACTTTGCGCAATTTATCTTGACAAATTTATTGACGGGCAAAAGGGGCTGTGTTAATATGTGCGCGTTTGTAGAGTAAATTTTTTGGAGGGATTATGATGAGTAAAATCGCGGTCGTGTTTTGGAGCGGCACTGGCAATACCGAGGAAATGGCAAACGCCGTAGCTGAAGGTGCAAAAGCGGCGGACGCAGATGTCGAGGTTTTCCAAGTCGACGACTTCAACGCAACTGACATGGCGGATTATAACGGCTTCTTGTTCGGTTGCCCGGCGATGGGCGATGAGGTTTTGGAAGAGGATTCTTTCGAGCCGTTCTTCACCGAGGCTGAGACCAAACTTAACGGCGTACCCGTCGGCTTATTCGGTAGCTATGGCTGGGGCGGCGGCATTTGGATGGAAAATTGGACTGAACGCACTAAAGAGGCGGGCGCGAAATTTGTCGGCTCCGTGATTGCTGAAAATGCTCCCGATGATGCTGTCCTTGAAGAGTGCCGCAAGCTCGGCGAGGATTTGGCTAAGGCTGTGTAATTCTTTTCAACGTAATAGAAATCCCCGTATCTTTTCGGAACGGGGATAATTTTTTCTATCAATGGCGGTTGAAGTATTCGCGGTCAAGCATTCCAAACACGATTAAGTTTTCCCAGACGCCGTTGGTTAAAAGGATTTCGCGCAAGACTCCTTCACGGACAAAGCCCAAACTCTCATAAAGGTGCAGGGCGATTGGATTGTATTCCTTGCAGTCAATCCAACCGCGATGATACTTCCTAGCCTCGAACGTCCACTTGAGCAGAAGATTCAAAGCCTCGCGACCATAGCCCAGACCCTTGCGCCCGATGATGACGTGGGTAAACTCAATGAACGGCGAATCCATTTCGCGAAGCATGAAGTACCCGACGGCTTGACGCGTATCAATCTCCTCAATAATCACGTTCAACTTTTCCGAACCGTTCGAGCTTATAATCTCGCGGTGATAATCTTCGCTGAACGGCACGATGAATTTCAAATTCTCCGGCGCATGTTGCAACGTCATGATATAATCTAAATCGTCAAGCGTCGCAGCTCGCAAGAGCAATCTCTTCCCTTCAATTAAAGTCACTGCTATCATCTCCTTGGGTTTAATATATCAGCAACGAAAAATTTTTCAAGAGGAGGAATTCTATTTGGAGTATTTTCAACATATTGATTGGCTGGCGTTTGGGCAAAAGCTCATTATCCCAGCATGCATTTTGCTTATCTCATTCTGTGTCGGCGTCGCATTGAACAGATTTCTTCAAAGAAAAATGGAAGGTCGCGTTAAGGCAAGCGAGTCGGAGATATTTGAAATCTTCTTCCGTGCGATGAAAGGCGTCCCGATTTACCTGTGCATTGTGATTGGGCTTTATTGGAGCGTCACGACCTCCGACATGCCCGCAAGCCTCGAAAAGATCTTCTCCTACGTCTTGTTCGCGATGATTGTCTTTTCAATAACGCGTGTCTGTGAACGGACGCTATCCGGTTTCATTCGGATGAAGTTCTACAGCACAAGTGACATGACGCAATCGACGCTATTGGATACAATCTTCCGCGTAGCAATTTACGCATCGGGTGCGCTGATTATCCTAGACTACTTCAAGATTTCGATAGCCCCGATTATGGCGGCAATGGGTGTCGGCGGTATGGCGTTGACTTTCGGCTTGCGCGAGACGCTGGAAAATATTTTTTCGGGACTGCAAATCATCATCTCCAAGCAAATTCGCGTTAACGACTACATTAAACTTTCAACCGGCGACGAAGGCAAAGTTATCGACATCAACTGGCGTTTTATTACTGTCATGCCCGCCAATGAAGGTAGCGTCGTGGTCATTCCTAACAAGATTATCGCCAATGCTGTCACGTCTAATTTCTCTCAGCCTCGCGACGATATTGTCGTCACCGTTCCAATCGGCGTCGGTTATGAAAGTGATCTTGAGCTTGTCGAACGCGTGACGTTGGAAGTTGCCCGCGAACTTCAGATTAATATTGACGGCTACGAACCGCATTTTGATTCCGAGGGCGTCGACAGGAACAAACTTGCGCCCGTCGTCCGCTATCAAAAGTTCAATGACTCGTCGATTGACTTCAACGCGGTTATGCACGTCCAAACCTTTACCAATCAGTATCGTCTTAAGCACGAATTCATTAAGGCGATTACCAAGCGTTATCGCGAAGAAGGCATTAACATTCCGTTCCCGATTCGCACGCTCGATTTGCCTGATGATACAAAAATTGACTTAAGGAAGTGATTGCTTATGATTGTTGACGGCGTTAATGTTAAGTTCATTGGCATGGACGACGCTACCCGCGAAGAGGCTACTGCTTACGTTGCTTACGTTCGCGGACGGGTCTCCCTGCCAGTCAAGACGATTAATGTTAAGCTGTGTGATGACGGCATGGTTGATGTCAGCTACACGGCACGCGGTGAAAAGTTTGAACGTATCCGCCGCATCACAGGTGCCTGATAAAGGATAGCCGTCCGCCGTCAAGCCGCATGAAGACGACGGATTATCAGCGCGGTAAAAATCTGGGAAGTCTCTTCGAGATAATCAGAGGTGAAGGCTTCAAGCCAGCCGCAACGCATAGGCAGTGAAATAATCTGCCCACGAGACCGCGCCACGCACGGCTTAAAGCGTGAAAAGATATGCTGAACTGCAGGGCGACTTGCAGAAGTCGAGATAAAAAGCTCGGCGATAACAATTTGTATCTGGTCGGCACGACAGACCGTTGGAACGACGCTAAGAAGTCCGAAGAACACGACCGCGTTAAACACAACATCTATTGATTAAAGCTTTGCAAAAAAATCAGAGCCGCTCAATCGCGAGAGGCTCTTTTCTTTTGCTTAGGCGTCAATGTCCACGTCGATTATCCCCGCCGCGTATGGTGCAACCTCGTCATGCTGGAAGATAAAATGCACGTGCAAGTTCTCGTCCCAATAAAAAGTCTCCGGCAACTGCTTAAGCGGCAAGGCGTCTTCAAAAAGATAAAGTCCCTCGCGCTCGCATTTCTCACGAAGCTTTTGCTCCAGGCGTTCAAGCAAGTAACCTTCCCTCAAACCTTCGCCGACCTCCGTCAGATAATTCAAGCCCATGCGATTGCCGCTCGACGTGTTGAAGTTCAAAGCGCGTTGCCAAGTCGCAGGGTGCGCCGCGCCCTCAATGTATTTGCTCTCGGTCATGACGATGCTTAGGATAACCGTGTTGCCCGCCTGATTGGAGCCGACCTCGTAGCTCGTGCGGGCGTCAAGGACTTTGCGGTCATAGTATTGCGCGTCGTAGTGAATGCCCTTGATAAAACTCATAAGCTCCTCT
>JAFWCT010000005.1 GCA_017534385.1 Selenomonadaceae bacterium | reverse complement strand
CCTTTATAAATTTCTCGCTCGGTTTTATTTCTGTCATTGTTTCCTTTGTCCTTAATTCCCTTAGTCAGTTAGCTTTAATTGCCTTTTTCGCCGCCGCAAGTTATAATCCTTTAAAATTGCTGAAAGGAAAGAACTTTATGTGCGGCGTTGTTTACAAAATCACCAACAAGCTAAATGGCAGAAGTTACGTTGGAAAAACAACACGTTCCACTGAAGAACGTTTCGCAGAGCACGCACGCCACAAGAAATTTCCCATCGACAAAGCCATTTGCAAATACGGACGGGAAAAATTTTTAGTCGAGGTTATCGAAGAGTGCGAGACTATTGAACAGCTCAATGAGCGCGAAATTTTTTGGATTGCGGAGCTGAATTGTAAAATTCCGAACGGCTATAACTTGACTGACGGCGGCGAAGGCAATTTAAATCCTAGCGCAGAAACTCGCGCAAAAATGTCAGCGGCGCAGTCGGGAGAAAATCATCCCATGTACGGAAAACATCATAAGCCCGAAACGATTGCGAAAATGTCGGCTACACGAAGCGGTAAGCATTTATCTGAAGCGGCACGAGCTAAACTTTCCGTAGTGAAAAAAGGCGTTCCAAAATCGCCCGAACATCGCGCAAAACTTGCAGCGGCGAATACAGGCAAACGGGCTACCGACGAGACACGCGCAAAAATGTCGGCTAAACGCAAAGGCGTTCCGAAATCAGCAGAACATCGCGTTAAAATCGGAGCGGGGAATCGAGGAAAAAATCGCGGCAAAAGTCCGTTTGCAAATTTGCTCAGCGAGACTGACGCGCACAAACTTACATATTCTGCCCTTGCGGAAATTCTTGGCATATCAGTTACGACAGTTTCTCAAAAGCTACGTAGAGAACGTAATTTTACGGAACGGGATAAAGACAATCTCGAAAAATTTTTCGGCAAGCCAGCGGATTATCTGCTGAAATACAATTTCTAATGAACGACTCGACCTTTGGGAGGCGATAGGTGTGACCAATAAGCCCAAAGATAATTTTATCATCGTCGACCACATCAACGGTTATCTCATGCCCAATGCCCCAGATATTTACGTCATGAAACGCGCCACGCCCTTTTTCAACGTGCCGGAGATGATTATGGGTAGCAGTCCCATTGACGGAGGCAATTTATTGCTTAAGCCTGACGAACACGACTATTTAATCAAAAAGAACCCTCGCGCCGTCAAGTGGATTCGTCCTTGTTTCGGCGGTGAAGAATTCATTAACGGAAAAAAACGCTATTGCTTATGGCTTGAAGGTTGTCCGCCCGATGAGCTTAGAAAGATGCCGCTCGTCTATGAACGGGTTAAAAATGTCCGTGAATTTCGTTTGAAGAGCAAGCGTGCCGCAACTCGTAAAGCCGCAGATAAACCAACCCTTTTTGCTGAAAGACGACAGCCGACGACTGATTATTTGCTGATTCCTAAGGTAAGTTCAGAACGCCGCCGCTATATTCCGATTGGCTACATGTCATCTGAAGTCGTTTGCACAGATAAAGGCTTGATGATACCGAACGCAGGCTTATTTCATTTCGGAGTGCTGACTAGCTGTGTTCATATGAATTGGATGCGAATGGTCGCGGGACGACTGACAAGCCGTTATCAATATTCGGCGACGATATGTTATAATCCGTTCCCGTGGCCGCTATTCTACACCGACGAGCAACAGCAGAAGATTGAGGCGACCGCGCAAGCGATTTTGGACGCGAGAGCCAACTATCCGAACGCGACTTACGCCGATTTATACGACGAAGTATCAATGCCGGCAGATTTAAGGAAGGCGCACACTGAAAACGACCGCGAAGTCATGAAGGCTTATCGTTTTCGGGAGGATATACCGGAGCTAGCAATGCAAATCGTCTTGTTGAACAGTTATCAGACGTTGCACGAGGAATTTGACTGCGACGACGAATGAATTGGGAGGCGTTAAGCGTGAATATCAACCTTGTGAGATTCAATACGGACGTGGGCAAGACCAAGCCCGAAAATTTAGTTCACGCCGACGCCGCCTGCCCGTTTTGCGACGTGGAGCACTTGACCAACATCATCGACACCGACGGCGATATAATCTTCCTCAAGAACAAGTACAACGTCATCGAGGGCGCAGACCAATTTGTATTGATTGAGGGGCGCGAGTGCAATAGCGACATGCCCGCCTACCCCAAAGAGAAAATGCGCCGCGTGATTCGCATGGGCATTAAGCATTGGAGAAATCTTTTGGCGTCGGGCAAGTATGAGGAGGTTCTCTTCTTCAAGAACTACGGAATAATGAGTGGCGGCACGATTCGTCACCCGCACATGCAACTTGTCGGCTTCCCTAAGCTGAAATCCGATTTGCTCTTTGACGAGGCAGAACTGCGCGGGATTGTGATTGCCGAGCGTGACGGCGTAGAGTTCAACGTCTCGAATTGTCCGCGTGTCGGTTTCGGTGAGCTTAATGTCGTCGTTGAACGTGGCGGCAGTCTCGATGCCTTGGCGGATTTCATTCAAGTCGGCGTGCATTATGCTATGAATCACTTCAACAAACGCTGCACGAGCTATAATATCTTCTTCTATCGCCGCGCAGAGAAAATCTTTGCAAAGGTCATGCCGCGCTACGCCACGAGTCCTTACTTTGTCGGTTACAATATCCACTTCCTGCCCAACAACGTCGAACGCATTGCCCGCGAGGTTCAACAGTTCTACTTCAACGATTGAGGCTAAGTCATTAACAGCACAGTTCCCTAAGTGGGGATTTTTTTTTGCAGCTGTTGATTTTGAAGTATTGACGTGTTAAACTTGAATAAATCTATTCAAGCTTGATTATAAGTGCTGATTATGCAAAGGAGGATTTTAATGATTGATATTACCGACAGAGTGCGCAACAAAGATTTGCAAAGCAAGATTGTCAGCGCAGAGGAAGTAGCGAATTGGATTCAGCCGGGCTGGACGATTGCTTGCAGTGGATTCACGGCTTCGGCTTATCCAAAGGCGGTACCGCTTGCCCTTGCTGAACGCATGAAGAAAGACCCCTTCCAAGTCAACATCTGGACGGGAGCTTCAACCGGTCCTGAACTCGACGGCGCACTTGCTGAAGTCAAAGGCATTAAGCAACGTCTGCCCTATCAAACGGACAGCAAGCTCCGCCCGCTCATCAATGACGGCACCGTTGACTATCTCGACTTGCACCTTTCAGAGAGCGCACAACTCACCCGCACAGGCTTTATTAAGAAGAAACCGGACTTTGCTCTTGTGGAGGCTTGCGCCATAACTGAGGAAGGCAACCTTATCCCGACGACTTCCCTGGGCAATGCGGCAAGCTACGTTCAAAGCGCGGATACAGTCGTAGTCGAAGTCAACACCACGCAACCGCTTGAGCTTGAGGGTATGCACGATGTCTACGTTCCACTTGACCCGCCCAACCGTCTGCCTATTCCGATTGTTCACGCGGACGACCGCATAGGCACAACGTACATTCCCTGCACGCCTGATAAGATTAAGTACATTGTCCCCTGCGACATTAAAGACCATACCCGCGACATTTCGCCCATTGACGAGAACTCTAAGAAGATGGCGGCGTTTACTCTCGAATTTCTTAAAGCCGAGATTAAAGCTGGACGTATGCCTAAAGGGCTTCTGCCGTTGCAATCGGGCGTCGGCAACGTGGCTAATGCTGTGCTTGAAGGTTTCGTCGAAGGCGACATGACTGATTTTATCGTCTACACAGAAGTCATTCAAGATGCAATGCTTGACTTAATCGACGCGGGCAAGTTGAAGTTCGCAAGCGGTACGGCGTTTAGTCCTTCGCCCGCCGGCATGGACAGGTTCTACAAAGGCATTGACACTTACCGCAAGTACATTCTCTTGCGTCCGGAAGAGATTTCAAACTCGCCTGAAGTCGTGCACCGTCTCGGAGTCATTGCCATGAACACCGCCCTTGAAGTCGACATTTACGGCAACATTAATTCTACGCACGTCACAGGAACTAAGATGATGAATGGCATAGGCGGCAGTGGCGACTTCGCCCGCAACGCTTATCTGACAATCTTCTACACGCCGTCGACGGCTAAGGGTGGCAAGATTAGTTCAGTCGTTCCGTTCTGCTCGCATATCGACCACACTGAACACGACGTTGACGTTATCATCAGTGAATACGGTATCGCCGACCTGCGCGGGCTTGAACCTCGCACACGTGCTTTGGAAGTCATCAACAAGTGTGCACACCCTGATTATCGTCCGTTGTTACTCGACTATTACGAAAGGGCTCTTGCCGCCACAAAGAAGGCTGCGACCCCGCATTTACTCCACGAGGCTTTTAGCTTCCATACACGCTTCCTTGAGACAGGAGATATGAGGAAGTAAGATAAAAATTTGGGTTAGTGGTAAGGAGAAGTTAAAATGAAAAGTTATCAAGAGGCAGTCAAAAGCCGTCGTTCAATTTACAAGCTCGGCAGAAATATTCCCTGCTTGCAGTCAGAGATAATCGCGGCAGTCGAGCGCATGACTAAAGATACTCCGTCGGCGTTCCACATGCAGTCAGCTCGCGTCGTCGTGACAATGCTTGACCATCATGAAAACGTTTGGCACTGCGCTAACAACGTGCTCAAGGCTGTCATTCCCGCAAGCCAATTCGCCGAGACGAAAGCAAAGCTTGAAGGTTTCGAGGCGGCTTACGGCACGATTCTGTTCTTTGAATCGAGCAACATGATTAAGGCAATGCAGGATCAGTTCCCCGAATACAAGCATAACTTCCCCGTCTGGGCAATGCAGGCTAACGGTATGTTGCAGTTCGCGATTTGGACGGCACTTGAGGACATGGGGCTTGGCGCGAACCTTCAGCACTACAATCCGCTGATTGACGAGCCGATTAAACAAATCTTTGACCTGCCTGAGAGTTGGGACTTGACGGCACAATTAGTCTTCGGCGAGAAGTTGGAAGATCCTGAGCCGCTTGATAAAGTTCCGACGGGCACGAGAGTAAAAATCTTTAGGGAAGTCTAAGCAACAATTTTAGGAGGGCTAATTAATGTTTAAAGTTCTTGGTGTAGATCATATCGGCATCGCCGCGAAAGATTTGCAAGAAGTCGGCGCGTTCTGGGAATTGCTCGGCTTGAAGGCAACTGGCGCAGAGACCGTAGCAGAGCAGAAAGTCACGACTGGTTTTTATCCCACGCCTAACGGTAGCGAGATTGAATTACTCGTGGCGACCGATGAGACTAGCCCGATTGCAAAGTTCATGGAAAAGAACGGCGGACGCGGTGGCATTCAACATATCGCGTTGCTCGTCGACGACTTGGAAGCGGCATTGGCTGACCTCAAGGAAAAAGGCGTTAAGCTTATCGACGAAAAGCCGCGCAAGGGTGCTGGCGGCAAGATGATTGCGTTCATTCACCCGAAGGCAACTCACGGCGTCCTTTTGGAGCTCTGCCAACCGATTAAGTAAGGCAACACGATGGAAAAATTTTTCAAATCTCTTGTCTTGGGCGCGGGACTCATCCTCGGTAGTCAATTTATGGCGATTCCAACCGCCGCCGCACAGGACGTTTACATTGAGACGGAATACGGTGGCAGTCGCGATATTTACGTCGTTACCGAATCGATTGACACAAACGGCATCGATTACGCAAGAGTCACGGTTAAATATATCAAAGACGGTCGCCTCACTTACACCGAACACAGAAATTACGGCAGAGTTAATGGTCAATGGTGGGTCAACAGCGAAGAGGGTAAAAGAGACAGAATCCGTGCGACAAGAGTTTGGAATGTGGCAGAAGACAAAGTTTTGATTTATTGTTTGAACTATCGGCAATGAATTTACAGGAGTGATTTGATGGCTACAGTTCAAGAAAAGATTGCCTTAATGCACACCAAGAAGGAGCATATCCTTCAAGGCGGCGGCAAGGCTAGAATTGATAAACAGCACGAAAAAGGTAAGATGACTGCTCGCGAACGTATCGAGATGTTCTTTGACGAGGGAACCTTCATTGAACTGGATATGTTCGTTAAGCACCGTTGCACAAACTTTGGACAGGACAAGAAAGACCTGCCCGGCGAAGGTGTCGTAACTGGTTACGGTACTGTCGACGGCCGTTTAGTTTATGCGTTCGCGCAGGATTTCACGGTTGAGGGCGGTAGCCTCGGCGAAAAGCACGCCCATAAAATTTGGAAGGTTATGGATTTGGCAATGAAGATGGGCGCACCGCTTATCGGCATTAACGATTCGGGCGGCGCACGCATTCAAGAGGCAGTCGACGCTTTGTCGGGCTACGCGGGGATATTCTTCCGCAACACGGCGGCTTCGGGTGTCATTCCGCAAATCTCCGTTATCATGGGACCTTGCGCGGGCGGCGCGGTTTACTCACCTGCAATCACCGACTTTATCTACATGGTTAAGAATACAAGTCAGATGTTTATCACGGGACCGGCGGTTATCAAGTCAGTCACGGCAGAAGAGGTCACAGCTGAAGAACTCGGCGGCGCGATGACTCATAACACTCGTTCGGGCGTGGCACACTTCGCGGCGGAGGACGAAGAGGATTGCATTAAGCAAATCCGTTATCTGCTGTCCTTCCTGCCGAGCAATAATCTTGAGGACGCCCCACTTGTCTACAATGACGACGACCCCGACCGTCAAGACGAAGAACTCAACACGATTATTCCCGACAACCCCAACGCGCCTTACGACATGAAAGACGTTATCCGCATGATTGTCGACAACGGCGAGTTCTATGAAGTTCATCAGCACTTCGCGACGAACATTATCACTTGCTTTGCGCGTTTCGGTGGACGCAGTGTCGGAATCATTGCCAATCAGCCGGCGGTCATGGCGGGTTGCTTAGACGTTGACGCCTCGGATAAATCTGCGCGGTTTATCCGTTTCTGCGACGCGTTCAATCTCCCGCTAGTCAATCTCGTAGACGTGCCCGGCTTCCTGCCCGGCGTCGACCAAGAATACAACGGCATTATCCGTCATGGCGCGAAGATGCTTTACGCTTACTCCGAGGCGACTGTCCCGAAAGTCACGGTCATCACGCGCAAGGCTTATGGCGGTTCGTATATCGCGATGTGTTGTCGTGAACTCGGAGCCGACCAAGTTATGGCGTGGCCTTCCGCAGAAATCGCTGTCATGGGTCCGGCGGGCGCGGCGAATATCATCTTCCGCAAAGACCCCGACAAAGCTCAGAAGACTGCCGAATACGTCGAAGAGTTCGCGACCCCTTACAAGGCGGCTGAACGCGGCTATGCTGATATGGTCATTGAGCCTAAGGAAACTCGTCCGCTCGTAATCACCGCACTCAATGCCCTAGCCAGCAAACGCGAAGTCGGTCCCGCCAAGAAGCACGGCAACATTCCGCTTTAAGGAGGAGCTCCTATGGCAGAGAAGATTAAACCCGAAATCATCGCGGCAATCACGGCGGCGGTTCAGTCAATGTGCGGCGGCAAAGTTGTCGCAGTCAAAATCAAACGCAATGATAACTGGGCGTTGGCGTCCAAGATTAATCGTTAATTCGGAGGTAAATTATCAATGGCAACAAAAAAATTCAACGTCACTGTGAACGGCACCACTTATGAAGTCGAAGTCGAAGAAGTAAAAGCGGCTGGCGGCGCACCGAAAGCGGCTCCCGCTCCTAAGGCAGCTCCGGCACCGGCTCCCGCACCGAAAGCGGCTCCGGCACCGGCTGCGGCTCCAAAAGTTGCGGCGGGCGCAGGCGAACATTCAATCGATGCTCCCATGCCCGGCAAAGTCATCAAACTCGTCGCGGCTGAAGGTCAAGCAGTCAAAGCGGGCGAAGTCCTCCTTATCCTCGAAGCAATGAAGATGCAGAACGAAATCACCGCAGACGCCGACGGCACCGTTAAGAAATTCAACGTCGCGGCAGGTCAGTCCGTCAAAGCTCACGAGTCGCTTGTCATTCTCGGCTAAAAATATTTCGCAAATCAAAGAGCACGCCTCCAATCTCGGAGACGCGCTCTATTTTTATTTCTGAAGAATCTTTTGCCCCCAAGCGTAAAGTTCATTGAGTGCGGGGATTAATTCGCGTCCAAAATCAGTCAACGAATACTCCACGACCTTTGGCGGCTCCGAAATTATTTCTCGACGCACAACAAGCCCGTCCGATTCCAGCTCCCGCAGAGATTTTGTCAGCATAAAGTGCGTTATGCCTGGTATGCGCCGCTTGAGTTCGTTGAATCGAGTATTTTCCTTCTCGTGCAGGTACCATACAAGCGGCAACTTCCATTTCGACCCGATAACGTCCATTGCGCAAAGTATCGGGCATTTTTTATTGACGACATCGCTTAACGTCGCATCAATCGGATAATTTTTCTCGTTCATGGCTAAACCTCCAGACGGGCAGTTAATTCTGCGTTCTCGTCAAAATTTTTCTTTACGATTATACTTCAGGCAATCAAGATTGGAGGGCTTAACATGAAAAATATTTTTGAGGCGGTCGAGTTAAATAATCTGCGCGTTAAAAATCGTCTGGTGCGTTCGGCGACGTGGGAAGGCATTGCCGCCCCTGACGGCTCAATCGGTGACGACACTTACGAAATCTATCGCGAACTGGCTAAAGGCGGCGTCGGAACGATTATCACGGGCTTTACCAGCGTTGCGACCAATGATTTTTACTTCGGCGGCATGATGAGACTTTCCGATAACAAATTGATTCCGCAGTATAAAAAGCTCGTCGAAATTATTCACGCGGAAGACTGCGCGGCGATTAGTCAGCTTGCTTTGGGCGCGTTCTATGATAAAAATTTCGTCGAGGTCAGCGAAAACAATTTGTCGACCAAAAATGTCCGCGAGATTATAAAAATGTTCGTCGATGCGGCGATTCGTGCTGAACTTTGCGGCTTTGACGGCGTACAGATTCACGCGGCGCATTTCTTCTTCCTTAGCAGATTTATCAGCCCGCTAATCAATCACAGAACAGACGAATTCGGCGGCTCGACGGCGGCACGCGCTAAAATTTTACTGGACATTCTGCGCGGCATAAAAAATTCTGCTCCAAGACTGCACGTGACGATAAAAATCAACTCAAGCGACTTCACAAGCGGCGGACTTGAGGAAGCGGAGAGCCTTTTAATTTGCAAAATGCTTGCGGCGGCTGGGATTGATTCAATCGAGGTCAGCGGCAACGGGACATCGGTCGGCGGCATAAAAGCGGGCATTAATGAGGGATACTTTGCTAACTTTGCGGCTCAGCTCGCGGAAGTTGTTAGCATTCCGATAATTTGCGTTGGAGGCTGGCGCAGTCGTCAGGTAATGGAAAAATTTTTGAACGCTAGCAAGATTGAATTGATTTCTTTATCGCGACCGCTCGTCCGTGAACCAGACCTCCCGAAAAAATTTCTTAGCGGCTCAAGCGACGTGTCAAAGTGCGTTTCATGCAATGCTTGCTATCGGACGCCGGCTCATCGTTGCGTATTCAACGGGAGGCGCAGATAAATGGAAAGCTTGAACGTCGAGACGCAACGCGGAACCGTTTTAAATGGCGTCCTATTCCCCGCGCAGAAGTCTGATACGGTCGTCATTGCGATAACTGGCATTCACGGCAATTTTTACAGCAATCCTTTCTACTACAACATAGGCGACACGCTCAGCGCGAACGGAATTGATTTTATCTACGCGCAGACAAACGACGCATTCGGCGAGATTGAAACCTACAACGCCAAGACTGGTCAAAAAGAAATTATCGGCTCGTGGAACGAAAGATTTTCCTACACCGACGAAGACATTGACGCTTATCTTGACTACGCCGCGAAAAATTATCGGCACGTGATTTTAGCGGGGCATTCGCTCGGCGCGAACAAAGTTATCTGCTATCTTTCCAAACATCACGATAAAAAGCGCGTCGAACGATTTATCTTGATGAGTCCGGCGAACTTAACGCACATGATGAGCGGCGTTAGCGACGGAGAGAAAGATTTCATAGAAAAATTGGTTCGCTACGGTCAAGGAGAAAAGGTTTTGCCGTTTTACTTTATGGGTTGGGTAGTTTGCACGGCGAACACGGCGCACGATTGGTTGAGCGGCATTTTGGATAACGCAAGCGGCAATTTTAGCCAAGTTGAGCAAATCACGCACACTGGCGCATTGATTATCGGCACTTACGACACTTTCACCGACGGCGACCCGTCAGGTTTCTTGAAAAATGTCAACGACCATATGCCGACTGCCGCCGAGAACAAATTAATACTCATTGAGCACACTGGGCATACTTATCAACAGAAGCATCAAGAGATAGCGGAAATAATTTTGAAACTCGCTAAGGTCTGGACAAGTCATTAACACACAAAGGAGCAAGCCTTCGACATAGAAGACGCGCTCTATTTTTTTGTCTAAGTAGTAAACAATCCGAATCGTTGACGTTAACAATCAGCTAATGTATAATCGGCGCGTTGACATAGAGGAGGAAACTTTAATGCAAGTAAGAGACTTAACAAAGATGGCAATGTGCGTGGCGTTATGCTGTGTGACAGCTTATATCGCGTTCCCATTGCCATTTACGCCCGGTTACGTGACGGCGTTGACGTTCGCAATGAGTTTGTCGGCTTACCTATTGCCGCCGCGTCAAACGTTCATGGTGATTCTGATTTATATCGTAATGGGCGCGGTGGGATTGCCGGTGTTCGCGAATGGTGAAGGCTTAAGCCGCCTCGTCGGACCAGTCGGAGGATTTTACTTCGCGTGGCTACCCGCTTATGCCTTGCTTAGTCTTGCTAAGGGTTCGCCGCCGAGTTTGAAACGTTACGCGCTGATGAATATATTAATCGCCATGCCGATAACTTACGCGGGCGGGCTGGCGTCGATGATGATTGTCTTGGACGTGGGACTTTGGCAAGCGATGACAATGGCAGTTTTACCATACATCTTCGGCGACGTGTTAAAGGCTACGGTAGCGGCTGTCCTCGGCGTGAAGTTGCAAAAAATTTTGGAGGGGCGATAACTTTGATTGCGAAAAGAATTATTGACGGCGAACGACTTAAGCCCGACGACGATTTAAAATTTTTGCTGACGACGCCGCTTGACCAGTTGCAAGAGGGCGCACGATTGATTCAAAGTCACTTCTGCGGCAAACGTGTCGACTTATGCACAATCATTAACGGCAAAAGTGGACGTTGCGGCGAGGATTGCAAATACTGCGCCCAATCTGCGCGGCACCACACTGGCGTTGACGAATACGACTTCTTGCCTACGGAAAAGATTTTGGAAGTCGCTTTGGCTGACGAGCGGGCAGGCGTCAATCGGTTCTCTATCGTGACGAGTGGTCGAGCCTTAAGCGGAAAAAGTTTCGAGCGGGCGATTGAGGCTTACAAAGTCCTGCACGCGAGACTTAAGCTTGAGCTTTGCGCGTCGCACGGGATTTTGACTGCTGAACAACTTCAACGACTGCGGGCGGCGGGCGTCAAGCGTTATCATCACAACTTGGAGACTTCGCGGCGATTTTTCCCGCACATTTGCATGACACACACTTACGACGACAGGATAAGGACGATTAAGCTTGCACAGGCGGCGGGCTTAGAAGTTTGTTCGGGCGGGATAATCGGCATGGGCGAGACGTGGCAAGATAGAATTGATTTGGCGTTTGAAGTCGCCGCGCTTGAGATAAAGTCAATTCCGATTAATATCCTGACTGCGATTAAAGGCACGCCGCTTGAGAACTTGCCGCCGCTCATGCCCGAAGACATCTTGCGCACGATTGCAATCTTCCGCTATGTCAATCCGACTGCCAACATAAGATTAGCCGCCGGAAGAAAGTTTCTGCCCGACGGAGGAGCGTCTGCCTTCTTGCACGGAGCCTCCGCCGCCATTACAGGAAATATGCTAACTACGTCGAATACAAACATTAAAAGCGACTTGAAACTCTTAAGCGCACTCGGCTTGACGAATAAGGAGGAATGATTTATGAGCAGGCTTTTGATTTCGGACGACCGCAAGGCAATTATCATGCTGATTACCGGCGGCGGACAGGATATTTCTTGCGACGGTAAGCCAATGACTTTCCTTAAAGCAAACACAACTGACGCCGCGCAGGAAAAGCACGTCCCGCAAGTGACTGTTGACGGCAAGAAAGTTATCGTGCAGGTCGGAAGCGTCGCGCACCCAATGACCGAAGCACATCTGATTCAGTGGATTTACCTGCAGACTAAACGCGGCGGGCAATACGTCCATTTGACTGCCGCCGATAAGCCCGTAGCTGAATTCATCGTTGCCGACGGTGACGAACCCATTGCCGCTTACGAATTCTGTAACCTGCACGGCTTGTGGAAGGCTGACATCACCTGACAGGAGGTGATTAATCATGGCGGATAGCAGTAATACGAACATTAATGAGCGCGTCACGAGCTTAGAACGGCAAGTGGCTATAATAGCGACGAAGGTAGACAATTTAGTTAGAGAATTACATGATTTCAAAGATGAAATGCGAGCTAGTCGTGCGCGGCAAGATGCAGACATGCGCGAGATTCGGGAAGGTCTTAATAGCAACGTGCGCAACATGTTTATCACGGTAGTAATCGCCGTCGGAGCTATGGTCGTTGCTGTCCTTATGAAGTAAAATTCTTTTGCAACAAAAAACCCCTTGCAACTCAAGCAGGGGGTAATTTTTTACTTAAAATCGGCGGAAGAAATCATCGGCGCGAATTCTGCAGGATTAAAGTCGTCTTTACCGTCAAAGCTACTTCCACGGAAAAATTTCTTGCCGTCGAAGTCAGGCTTACCGTTTTTATCGTCAAAGGTCGTGCGGCATTTCGGATAAGCACTGCAACCCCAAAAGTCTCCGTTCTTACCTTTGCGCTTGACCAAAGCCGCGCCACACTTCGGACAAATCGGCGCACCTTCTTTAATCAATCTCGCCGACCTAATCTTGCTGTCGAAGTCGGGCTTGCCTTTATCGTCTTCAAACATCGTTTGGCATTTCGGATAAGCACTGCAACCCCAAAAGTCTCCGTTCTTACCTTTGCGCTTGACCAGAGCCGCGCCACACTTCGGACACGGGAAAACTCCTTCCGCCAAGGCGAATTTTGCTTTGATAGCCGCCGCGCAGAGTTTGCTTGTAAATGCCACTTGCCCCGCCAAAAAGTTTTCCAAAGTGCCGTCGCCCTCGCTCATCGAATGCAATTTATCTTCCCAAATCGCCGTCTCGTCGGGATAAGTCATCTCGTCGGGCAAGGCGTCTATCAAAAGGTAAGCTTTCTCCGTCGGATACAGATTCTTCTTGACGACCCGTAAAAATTCTCGCTGAATCAAATCGTCAATAATCGTCGCCCGCGTAGCCTCTGTGCCAATCCCGTAAACGTCCTTTAATTGCTTCTTCGCGTCGGGATTCTTAACGTACTTGTGAATATCCTTCATGCCCTGCACCAAGCTTGACGAAGTAAATCTTACAGGCGGTTTAGTCGTGCCCTGCTTGAGCGCGGATTGTTTTTGTTTAACGTCGTCGCCCGTCATCATCTGAGGCAAAAGGGCTTCGGTCTCATCATCAGCTTTGACCTTCGGCGCAATGTAAAATTCCCGCCAACCAGCCTGCTTAACGACCTTGCCGCGTGCCGTGAACTTTTCGTTCTTGTATTTGACCTCAACAACGGTTTCATCATAGACATGCAACGGATAGAATTGCACAGCGTAATTCTTTGCAATCAAATTGTAAACGTTGAGTTCGACGGCGGGCAGAGGCATATTAAGAGGCTTTTGCGTCGGGATAATCGCGTGGTGCGCGGAAATCTTTTTGTCGTTCCAAGCTCGGCTTTTAATCGCGGCATTGGCATGAACAAATAGATTCTTCAGGCTGTCATTGTTCAGGCGTGTGAGGTTCCTTAAAATTCTCTGCGCGTCTCCAAATTGTGTCGTCGGCAGGTATTCACAGTCCGAACGCGGGTAAGTCGTCAACTTCTTCTCGTAGAGCGATTGCGCCGCCTCCAAAACCTGTTGGGGCGTATATCCGAATGCTTTACCCGCCGCTACTTGCAAACTAGACAATGAGAACGGTAGCGGTTGAGATTCTTTTTTCTCCGTCGTCTTGTATGAAGTTATCTTGCCGTCGAGTGGCGCAGTCGAAAACCTTTTAACCAACTCTTCGGCGAACTTTTTATCGATTAATCGTCCTTCGCTGTCAAAGGCAGGTAATTTTAGCATTTTCATTGACGGCTTGAACTGCGCGGCGAAATTTCCGTTGGCGTGCGTGAACATCGTCCGAATGTTGAAGAAGTCGACGGGCTTGAAGTTCGTTATCTCGCGTTCGCGACGCACAACTAATGCTAGGGTCGGAGTCTTAACTCGTCCAATCGGCAGAACTAAATCTTTATGACCGAGTCGACGCGCCGCCAATGTGTATGCCCGCGATAAATTCATACCGATTAGCCAATCCGCCCGACTTCTAGCCAATGCTGACTGCTTTAAGTTAAAAAACTCCGCGTTGTCCCGCAAGTCTGCATTTGCACGGAGGATACTCGTTTCGTCCAGTGCGTTCAATAGAATTCGCTTGACGGGCTTTTTATTCCCAACGAAATCTAAAACCTCATCGACGAGCAGTTGACCTTCGCGGTCGGGGTCGCCGGCATGGATTATTTCATCTGCTTTTGCGATTAAGCCTTTTACGATATTGAATTGATTGACTGTTGACGGGGTTACTTCCAATTTCCAACGCTTCGGCACTATCGGCAAGTCTTCCAATCGCCATTTTTTATATTTAGGGTCGTAAGCATCTGGCTCCACCTGTTGCAAGACGTGCCCTACCAACCAAGTTACGATTCCGCCCGAAGTTTTTATGTATCCGTTGCCGTTCTGAGGATTTTTTAAGCACGTTGCCAATTCTCTTGCCATAGAAGGCTTTTCCGCTATGTAAAGTCTCATTTGATTCACCTCGCCGCGATTATAGCACAAAAAAAATCCCGCCGCATTGACGGGATTACAGATTTAAACACCGATTGTTATTCATAAGCCAAGATACTTGCGTTGCTCGTCGGTGAGCGTGTCGATTGCCACTCCGATTGATTCAAGCTTAATCTCGGCAATCTTCGTGTTAATCTCTTCGGGCATGAGGTAAACTTTCTTTTCAAGCTTGCTGTAGTTGTGGAGGATGTGCGCCGCGCTGAAGAATTGAACGGCAAAGCTCAAGTCCATAATCTCGGCGGGGTGCCCGTCGCCTGACGCAAGATTAACCAGCCGTCCTTCTGCCAGAAGATAAATCTTGCGTCCGTCACGCTGTAAGAACTCCTCGACATTCTTGCGGACGACCTTGCGGCTTACGGATTGCGCTTCGAGCTGTGGAATATTAATTTCAACGTCGAAGTGCCCGGCATTAGCGAGCATTGCGCCGTTCTTCATTAGCGGATAATGTTCGCCGGTGATAACGTCCTTATCGCCCGTCAACGTCAAGAAGATGTCGCCGAGTGGAGCCGCCTGCGTCATCGGCATAACTCTAAACCCGTCGAAGACAGCCTCAATCGCTTTAATCGGGTCGACCTCCGTGATGATGACGTTCGCGCCCAAACCTTTAGCACGCATTGCACCGCCCTTGCCGCACCAGCCATAGCCCGCGATAACAACCGTCTTGCCCGCGATAACCAAATTAGTCGTGCGCATAATCCCATCCCAAGTCGATTGCCCCGTGCCGTAGCGATTATCGAACAAGAACTTGCAGTAAGCGTCGTTGGCGGCAATCATCGGATAGGCGAGCTTACCTTGACGTTCTAGGGCGCGAAGCCTCAATACACCCGTCGTAGTCTCTTCGGAGCCGCCGATAATCTTTTCTAAGGCGTCGCGTCGTTTAGTGTGGATAAGTTCGGTGAAGTCGCCGCCGTCGTCAATGTAAATGTCGGGCGCGAAGTCCGCCGCCTTGTTCAAGTAGTCGTCGTACTCTTCGGGCGAGCAGCCGTGAGTAGCAAAGACAGTTACGCCGTCCTCAGCCAAAGCCGCCGCCACGTCGTCTTGAGTCGATAACGGATTGGAACCGGTTATCACAACGTCCGCGCCCGCGTGCATGAAGACTTCCGCCATATAAGCTGTCTTAGCCTCAAGGTGCAACGTTATCGAAATCCTCTTGCCCGCGAACGGTTTGGACTTGGAGAACTCTTTATCGATTGCCGACATCACCGGCATAAAGTTCTTTACCCATTCAATCTTAGCGTGCCCGCTCGGAGCAAGCGACATGTCCTTAACGATTGATTGCATGTTAAAGTTCCTCCTTAATCAGATTGCCTCGAACAATGGTAGCGACGGCTCGACCTTTAAGCTCACGTCCGACGAACGGCGAATGACTTCCCTTAGTGTAAAAGTTCTTCGCGTCGACAGTCCAGACGAGTTCGGGGTCAATAATCGTAACGTCGGCTGGGGCGTCGATTGATAACGTGCCGGCGTTCAGTCCGAAAATCTTTGCTGGCTCGGCAGTCATCTTGCTTATCAGCGTCCGAAGGTCAATCTTGCCTGTGTGATAAAGTTCCGTGAACAGGACGCCAACGCTTGTCTCCAATCCTGGGAAGCCGCTCGGCGCGTAAATGTACTCGCGGTCTTTCTCCTCTGGCGCGTGCGGTGAATGGTCAGTGACAATCGCGTCAATCGTGCCGTCGATTAGCCCCGCTAAGCAAGCGTCGCAATCGGCTTGAGTCCTAAGCGGCGGATTAATCTTCGTCGAGGCATCGGCAGGATTAACCAAGTCATCAGTCATCGTCAAGTGTTGGGGCGTGACCTCAGACGTGACTTTGACGCCGCGTTTCTTAGCGTCGCGAACAATCTCGACTGCCCGCGCCGAACTGATATGGGCAATGTGGACGCGTCCGCCAGTGTACTCCGCTAACAACACGTCGCGAGCAACGGCAATATCCTCGGCGACAGTCGGACGACCTTTCAAGCCCAATAGCGCAGACCGTTTGCCCTCGTTCATGACGCCGCCTTTAACCAGTGACGTTTCCTCCTCGTGGCAAATGATAAGCTTGCCGGTGTCGTGCAGGTAATCAAGCGCGTTCATGAAAGTCTTAGCGTTGTCGTCAAAGTGTCCGTCGTCGCTGAAGGCAACCGCTCCCGCCGCAATCATGTCGCGCATCTCGGCTAGCTCTTGACCTTGCTGACCTTTCGTGACGGCTCCGATTATCTTTATGTTGACAAGTCCGACCTCTTCGGCACGCTTGACCATTGAACGAACTAAAGCCGCGTTGTCGACTACGGGGGAAGTATTCGGCATGGTCGCAACCGTCGTATAGCCTCCAGCAGCCGCCGCCTTTGAACCGCTGATAAAGTCTTCCTTAGCCTCTTGACCCGGTTCGCGCAGGTGTACATGCATATCAATCAAGCCGGGCACAACCAATTTTCCCGTTGCGTCGAATTCAATCTGCGCGGAAGACTTTATATCGGGCGCAACCTTTGCAATCTTCCCGTCGACAATCAGCACGTCAGCCACGCCGTCGAAGTCGTTCGCTGGGTCAATGACACGTCCTCCGCGAATTAGAAGATTATTCATTATGACTTGCCTCCGTTCAGCTTGTCGATAAGCTCCGCCAGATAAGTTTGCGCAGCAGACAGATTCGCCTTTATGTCGTTGCCGTCAAAGGTCGCCAGCGTAGCATTGTAATTATAAGTCGTGTTGTGTTCGTTGCTGTGGGAAGCAATGACCTCTGCTATCACGCTGAAGCTTGCGCCGTCTTCCTTCTCAATGTAAACTGTCTTAACAAACGCGGCATTGATAGCCAACGTGCCGTCTTTGCCAAGGATGAATTTCATTTCGTGTCGCCTCCGTTCAATGTCAAGTCGAGTAATGCCATACGAACTGCCACGCCGTTTTGAACTTGCTCTTGAATCGCTGACTGTTCGCAATAGGTTACCTCTGACGAAATTTCTAAGCCTTTGTTCTGCGGACCAGGGTGCAGGATTAACACATCGTCCTTAGCGAGGCTCAAGCGGTCGTCGTTAATGCCAAAGACTCGCGCATATTCTCTGGTTGAAGGGAAAAGCCCCGCTTGCTGTCGTTCAAGTTGAATGCGCAGGACGTTAATCACGTCGGCATTGTTAATCGCCGCTTCAAGGCTTTCATGAACCGTCACGCCGTCGAAGTCAAAGAACCTCGGCAACAACGTCTTTGGCCCAGCAAGGTGAACTTCAATCCCGACCTTAGTCATCGCGTAAACGTCCGAGCGGGCAACGCGGCTATGCAGAATGTCTCCGACGATTGCGACCTTGAGACCGGCGAGGCGTCCTTTGCGTTGTTCAATCGTGAACAAGTCCAACAGTGCTTGCGAAGGGTGCGCATGTGCTCCATCGCCAGCATTGATTATCACGGGCTTAACGACACGTGCCGCGAAGTCCGCCGCGCCCTCAGACTTATGCCGCATGACGATTGCATCAACGCCCATTGCCTCAATCGTCCTAAGCGTGTCGCGAAGACTTTCGCCCTTGACGATTGAACTTGTGCCGCTGTTAATGCTAACCACGTCCGCGCCGAGGTACTTGCCCGCCAACTCAAATGATGTCCGCGTCCTCGTCGACGGCTCATAAAACAGATTGACTATCGACTTGCCGCGCAGGTTGCTTAGCTTCTTATCGCCGCCGCGTCGAATGGTTTGCTTCATCTTATACGCCGTGTCCAAGACGAGCCGAATCTCTTCCGCCGAAAAACTTTCCATAGCTGTGATACTCTTACCTAACAAATTCACGACCTCCAATCACAAATTTATTACGGCAATGTAGCGGCGTTAGCAATCGGCCAGAAGATTAACGTCGCCTTACCTTTGACAAGCTCCAATGGAACAAAGCCTACGTCAGGGAATCGCGAGTCCAAAGAGTTTCGCCGATTGTCTCCGCACACAAACAAAGTTCCTTCGGGCACAGTCTGCTTTGGATACTCGGTGCGCGTCTTCTCGGCAATGTAATCCTCGTTGACAATCGCATCATTAACCAAAACATGCCCGTCCTTAATCTCAATCGTGTCTCCGCCGACGGCAATCACCCGCTTAATAAAATCGCGGCTGTGGTCTCGTGGGTAGCGGAAGATAACGACTTCGCCTTTAAGAGGGTCTCGCCAATGATAAATGAACTTATTGACGACCAACCGCTCTCCGTCCTGCAGAGTCGGTTGCATACTCGGCCCGTCCACTACATACAGCTCCACGATAAAAGTTCTAATCAACAGCGCGACCACGATTGCCGATACGATTGAAATTATCCAACTCTTTACTTCTTGACTAATGATTGAATTCATGAAGAATCTCCTCACAAAGTGATATTGTTTGGAAAGGTATTCTGCCAATGCCGCCTTTTTCCTGCCGCGTGAAGGTTATAACGTCTGCCGATAAATTTTCCCGCTGAAAGTCTTTTGGAAGTCGTCCGCACGTCCCACGGCGTATTCAATCTCATTGGGCGTGACCTTTCGGACGTAAACGCCAATATCCTCAGCGTCGCTGGTGTCGTCAAGCAAGCAGTGAATCATCTTAACCTTATCGGCGGCTAGGTCGCCCTTCAAGGCTCGTGGCTCCGTTGTGTAGTAAAGTTCAAACTCCGGCTCGTCAGCGAACGTAAAATAAGTCCAAACGCCGTAGCCGACCTCGCGCCCAATCTTTACCGTGAATGTATTGCCATCGTTGCCCGCATCGCCGAGGAAGTACGGGAAAATCATCTCGTCGTTAGCGTCCACGTTGCGATTGATAATCTGAATGTCCTTGCCGCCGCGTCGACAGCGAATCAGCCCGAATGCCACACCCGTTTTGCCGGTTCGTTGCCTATCGATTTCCATGACGTTCGATTGACTGTTCTTATCGGCAAAGAAAGCTTTGATTGCGTTCGCCAAGTCGTCGCTACGTTCGTTTCGTTCGGCTTTGGAAATGCTATCCTCCGCAAGCTCGGCAAGTTCCTCGGCTCCAATCTCCCTAGCCAACGTTGCAATTTCCTTCGCGGCGGGAATGATATTTTCAGCGGCGGAAAGTTTATCGGCAAGGGCAAGCAGTTCGGCTTCAAAGTCCATACCAAGCGGCATGTGCAGGATAAATTCTCCGTCCTCGCGGTTGATGAATTCGTCGAAAATCTTCCTAACCAACGGCGAACGACACGAATTGCCCGCAAGGAAAATATGAATCGGGGAAATATCCTTGCCCGCGAACGCAACTTTAAGCGACTGGAAGAAATTCACGACGCCTTCACGTATCCGCCGCTCAATCAGCCCGTCTAACTTGTCAACGTCAATCTTCAGCGTGACGGGCACTGACTCCTTAGCAAACAGTTTCAAGGGCAGGGCGTCTTCAGTCAGCTTAGTGCGGTCGGTGTTCTCCCAAATCGGGCGCAATGCCTCGGCGAGTATCCGATTGTTCATGTGCGCCGCTGAATCCCGCGTGCGACTTACAAGCGTCTCGGCTCCCGCGAAGACTTCACAGCCCGCCGGCAATGCGAACGGAATTTTCTTACTGCGCATCTCCTGCAAATTGTCTTTGTAGACTTCATAGGCTAGCAGTTCCAAAATATTTTCGCCGCCAAGCAGAGCATCGCCATTGAAACCAAATTGCTCAATGATAAAGTTGCGGCGGTGATTCTCAGGGACATACTCAATCCCAAAGTCAAAATCCGTGGTGCCGCCCCCGAAGTCAAACACACCATAAGCAATCTTATCGTCGGTGGTCTTAGGCTCAAGCTTGAAACCCTCCAAAGCACTGATTGCATAGGCGGCTGGCTCGCTGGCTCCCAAATACACGCGGAAACGTTTCATAAGCTCTTCGTCGGCAAGCAGGGCGGGCGGCAGTGATTTCCTTATCCCGCGTTCAAAGCTCTGGCGAATGTGCTCGCGAACGTCCTTCCTGTAATTGACCGGATACGACAAGATATAATCCAAATAAATCTGCCGGTGCATGTTGTTGATATAAAGTCCGAGGTAATACGCGTAAAGCTCAATGGG
>JAFWCT010000087.1 GCA_017534385.1 Selenomonadaceae bacterium | reverse complement strand
GTGTAGCCCAAACTCGAAATTAACGGCTCAAATTGCGAATTTCCCATGTGCAAATGAAATACGGAGCGGAATAAAAACGAAAATGAAACGAAAATCCCTGCCGCCAAAGCTGAAAATGCCAAAGCTCGAAAAGAACGCGCTAATTCCTCTTCGCCCTCATGCCGTATGATTTTAAATATTAATTGCGGCGGAAGTGGCGCGTGTTCGTGCAATGCGTGCTGTTCAATCCGTGAAAGTTCCCGTACAAAATCTTTTTCCTTCAAATTATCGCCCATAATAGGTAACCTCCCTTACATTTTTACTGATTATACAAAAAAAAACACCCCTCGAAAACTGAAGGGCAAAAATTTTAGCGAATTACTTTTTTAAGCCCACATGAGTAATCAAATCGTGATAATAAGGTTCGCTGATTGCAATTCCTTCGGGTTGGTCGATATTTGTAGGCAAAAGGGTACTGTCCTTAGGCACGCTGACCCAAAAAACAACGTCCGCGCCATTCGACGATAAAATTGACGCCCTCGCGCCGCTATCAATGTTGATTAGCTCAATATTTTTGCCGATTCGCCTTGAAATCTCTGATAAAACAGCGGTGGAGAATCCTGCAGGGGTTCCGTCGGGCAAAATTAAATCGAAAGGCGGCAAATCGCCCGTGACAGCAACTTTTATTGTATCCGCGCCGTCAATGTGCTCAATCGGGACTGCTGGAGGCTCTGTGCCCGATTGCAAGTCAGAAATGTATTGTTTTGCGAGCTTGCTCAACGTTCCGTCGGCTGTCATCGCCTTAATCGCCTTGTTTAACTCATTTTGGAGCTTGGTATCGCTTTTACGCAGTGCAAAACAGAAAGAATCTTGCAAATGGCGTTCGCTGGGCAGAATTTCTTTGTTATCGGAGCGTTGAATCATATAATCGGCGACATTTTGGTAAGTTGAGAGCATATCAATCTGTCCAGACTCAAGCGCAAGCTGCATATCGTTCATTTTATCGAAATATTTATATTCTGCGCTGATATTTGCCTTAGACGGACGATACATTTTCTCCAATTTCTTCATCAGCTCGTTATATTCGAGTTCGCTGGCATTTAGGTGGGTAATGACGCCGATTTTAGCTTTTCCGTCGTCTTTAGCAGGTTCAGCGGGCTTATCGGAGCCGCCGCAACCAGTAATTAACAGACAAACCGCGAAGATTGCCGCCAAAAATTTTTTCATTAGTTAATCCTCCTAACATTATCGCCGTAAATGGTTTTGAACTCGTCATGCATAGAAATTGGATTCCAACCGCGTTTCAAAGCCAATTCGGTATCACTTTTAGCGCGTTTAAGGTTGCCGAGTTCGCGTTCTGTGTCGTCGCAGATAACAAAGAAGCTCATCGAACGATATTTATTATTTTGGAGCGTATATTCGAGCATACCGCTATCGCCACCGGAATTTCCGAACGCGAGGACGGGTCTTTTGCCGATTTGGTTCAGAATGGAAAAGATTTTAGCGGTTTTGGCGTTTTCCCTGAAGAAATTGCCGGAGATAACGATTTTTTCCTTGTAGCGGTCGTAGAAATGATTCACAGCCTTTTCCTTACCCATATTTGTTGAGGTGTAATTAAAATCGGTGCCTAAAATCCTATCGAAACGAATGGGAATGACGCCGTTGACTAATTCGCGGGTAGTGCTGACGCCACAAGCCGAGTCAATGTAAACTTGGAAGTCGTTATTGGTCAGATAAGAAATAATTTCGACCATCGGGAGATAAAAAGCCTCACCGCGCTTTAAATTTGATAAACCGGTCTCGTTATCGTTCATGAAATTGCGGACGTAAGCGCGATATTCTTCGTCAGTCATGCCAGCGTAGACCGCAGTAAGCCCTTCTAGGTGCAATTTGTCTTCTGCAGGCGTAAGTTTTTCTTTGTTGTAGTATTTAGGCTTAATTTTTTTCGCTAAGTCAAGATATTTCTTCGGCGCGGTATAATTTTTGTCTTCAAGGACGCGGTGGAGGAACATAGCCTCTTGAAAGTAAATCGGCGCGGTTTCGCAATAAAAAGTTCCGTCCATATCGAAAGTTGCAATCCTATCTTCGGGCGGAATGTAGTTTTTGCTGTAAGGATTGGTCACGTCCTCGACGAATTCGACGATTTTAGCCTTAGTGGGCGAGTCTTCGTTCCAAAACTGGAAATCAGACGCGGTTTGAACGTTAATAGCGGCAACTTCTTCGCGAGAGGCGGCATCAGACACGCCGAACGAGCCGAGAGTTATTAAACCTGCAGCGATAGCCGCCATAATCTTTTTCTTCATGATAAAACCTCCTTAAAATGATTCTGCGCAATTATAGCACGTTGGCAAAAAAAAATCTGCCCGCAGGCAGATAAAAAATTTCTTAGTCTGTTGATTCGTTTTGAGTTTTAATTAGCGGATGATTTTGGTTCCGTTTTCAGCGTCGAAATTCTTCCAGAATTGTTCGCGGGTAATCGTGTTGCCGCTCTTGTCGGTGTAGACGTTGCCGTTGATTATGCCGCCTTTGTCTTCGTAGCCGGCGTAGCCCATTTTGTGCAACATATTGCGCACGGGAGCCGAGCTCAATGCGTCCTCCGCGCTGATAAGACCGCGCTTGTACAGTTCGTCGCCGTCAGCGAAAGTTTCGAGCCTAGTGCCGCCCGCCACGTTGTCGAGTTCGTCTTCGCTGAGGATTTCGTCCTTCAAAATTTCCTTTGCCATAATTATCTACCTCCAATTTGTTTTCTTACCTATTATACGACGTATGTCAAGTTTTGTTACACACCCTAGCAAAAAATTTTTTCGCCGTTTTTGAGGGGGAAATTCAGTGTGCATCGAAGTTACTAAATTGCTGTTCACATTTCCATAAATTTTTGCACTAAATATCCTAAAACCACAGTAATTGTCAGCACATCCGTTCCGTTTAATATGATATATCCCCATATTTCACTAGGTGTTCTCTCTAATATTTGGCTTTGCGATGCTATAAATATTCCTTGATTTATTATGGACGTAATGTCGCCAAAAATATTCAAGACACTAAATTCATATTCCAGAGGATCATAATTGTACAATCTTATTCCGCCAAAAAAGCCTATTCCATAATATGTTATAAATTCCAACGTCGTCAGCATTATCATTCCCAATAAAATAATTTCTTGCTTCGATAATTCTCTTTCCATAAATCGACTTAAAGTCGCTATGCATAGGACATACGAAATCATCGTGATAATATATCCGTAAATCCACATGTCTTCCTGGAGTGAATCTAACACGTAAAAAATATCAAAGACCAAAACTCCCGCGCTGTAATACATAAAGATGATTGAATAGATAAATCCAAATATTTCTACTGGAAATCCCTCCGAAGGATTTTCTTTCGGCGCAAATATTACTACCAACACAAAAAACATTATCATACTAAAAAAATCTTCAACTATATACTCAATTTCAAGCTGAAGCGGTGTCATTGGCAAAATAATTAAGCATATCATAATCACGACGATAATTTTGCTTTTTCGCGGATTCGATACTACTAATTGCTTTGCGTAAGCATATAAAGTTATTAAATCGTCCTCAATCGCATGAATTAAATTATCTTGCGGACTCTTTTTAGGCAAAATATGATAAAAGAATCGCAAAATCAGGAATATCAGCCCCATTATAAAATATCCTAACATCAATATGAACATTACTTGATACTCCTCCTAAAAAAAATGCCTCCAGCAACTTCGGAGGCGTTTTTTATTGCTATTCAAGAGATTTTTTAGTTTAGAGTCTTGTACGGAGAGATTTGCGCGCCTTTCAACGACAATTCGACAGCCAAACCTTTTTTGTCAAGTTGATAGACCCACACACCGTTTGCCACAATGGTAGCGTCCGCAAAAGTGTCGCCAGTCACACCGTCGCTTGCCTGCGCTGATACTTCCGTTCCAAATTTGATATTGCCCGAAATAAATCTGTCCCATGCTTCCTTATTGGCTATGACAAAAAGCAAGTCGTATTCCTTCGCGCCAAAATTTACGCCGATACTGACTTCTTTCATCTTAACATAAACTCTTTGACCGGTCTGATTATTTACGGCTACTCCGCGTCCACGATCATCGCCCCAAAAACCCCATTTGACACTGGACGCGCTGATTGTGCAGTATGCGTAGACATTTCGCATTGCACGCTCTGCCGACGGATATTTTTGGTACATACGCGACAAAACTTGTGTACTCATGTCGTTCAGTTTAGCGCGGAGTTGGTCGGGAGTTTCTTTTTCCGCAAATACCGTGCTTGCCGTCATTAATACCAGCGCGAACAAAATCAGTTGAAAAAATTTTTTCTTCATGGAAATTCTCCTGAAACGTTATTGTTTGTCTCTTCCAATGGTAGACCAACCTGTCCCAAGGTCGGTGTATCCGAACCAATTAGCTTTGGCATCCCAGTTGAACTTATAGCGTCTGCATTTATTTGCCTTCTCAAAAGCCAAGATTAAGTCGCCGTTCTTTAAAGCCACAATGTAGGGATAAGCTCCGGCTTCGTGTGCATAGTTCTGGCTGTCGATGTAAATTTCTAACTTCTTATTAATGGGCGAATAACCGTAAAGACATGCGCGGTCAATGCTTTCAAGTGAATAGAACAACTCGCCGTTAGAGGTATTCTTGAATGTGCGGAACGTGTACCCATAATCTACTTTCGGCAAGTGTGCGTCTTCAATCCGCGTTTCATCTAGCCAAACTATGAAGTGGAGACGATTCTCGCTACTGGATTGCCAAAGTTTTCGCGCCTGAATCTTGAGTATGCCGTAAGGCGTGGTGAATGTTTCCGATAAAGCCTGGTCGTTTTTCAACTGTTCGGTAAAGTTTTGCGCCTGGTAAGTCATCTCGTAAGTCTCGGCAAAACACACCGTCGCGAACGTCATTACAAACAGGCTCAGCACGGCGGCAACAAATTTTCTCATAAGGTTCCCTCCCAATACAATTTTTACTATAACCATTCGCATTTTATTATCATTTGTCGTATCCGTCAATAAAAGTTCCGTAATGCCACCAGTTTTTTAGCTTTCGTAGACGTAGCGCAGGGCATTCAAGTTCTGAGTATCCAAATCTTTATGGCAGACACAACCTTTTGAACTTAATTCCATTGTTTGACGATTGTTGGCGGAATATTTTTCCCAGTGAGGGATAAATTCGTTGTTCGGATTGCCAGTCGCCGCAAATGTCGTCCACGAAGCTTGAATTTGGCGGACAAGTTTGGGATTAGGATTCAGCAAAAGCTCATCGAAAGGCTTATTGAACACGAATGCCAATTCCAACGAATGGAACGAACCTAAATCTTCGCGCAAAGAGAGGTCGCTGAACAAATAATAGTACACGTCGTTAAACTTCGATTGATTTTCAGCATCCAATTCTTGACCGACGCGCCAATCCAACTGATTTATAAAATCCATGTAATTTTCTTCGGTATCAGGTCGCCCGTTGAGCCACGAGAGATAAACTTCCTTGCTCGTGCGCGAAGTGAGCTTTTTGTATCTGCTCATCACCATAGAAAGCCTGTCGTGAGTTTCGTAGAAGTTTTTAAAATAATTTTCGTCATAAAGCAACCAATAGCCCCATTCGCAAGCATTCACACCGGTTAAGAATTTAATTGCGCGTGCGTCACCTTCTTTTATCGCGGTGAAAGGATCTTCCGGCAAAAATTTACCGTCGCAAGCCGGAATAAAATCAGAATGAGCCGTCTTAATACGCATTTCAAAGAGCTTTATGTAAATATCTCTAAGCTCGACGGCAGATTTCTTCATGAGGTCGCTAATTTTCCTTGCGCCGCTCAAACTCATAAAATCTTCCGTAAGTTTGGCGGCATGTTCCATATCATGAACAAAGCGCGAAGGCCCCGACTCCGGAATTGCTTTTTGGAATAAACCTCTAGCGGCAGGCGCGACGGACAGCAACATACAGGAAATAGAGCCGGCACTTTCGCCAAAAATCGTAATGTTATCCGGATTGCCGCCGAATTCCGCGATATTTTCCTTAACCCACTTCAACGCCGCGATTTGGTCTTTCAAACCGAGATAACCTGCGTCCGTTAATGATGAATCGATTAATTCAAAGTGCATAAAGCCGAAAATGTTCAGCCGATAGTTAAAACTGACGACAATGACATCATTTGACGCCGCAAGGTTATTTCCGTTATAAAGCGGTTCAAAACTTCCTCCGTGCATGAAACTTCCGCCGTGAATGAAGAACATTACAGGCAAATTCTTCTTTTCGCTACGTTTCCAGATGTTTAGCGTCAAACAATCTTCGCTTTGCACATTTGCGGAGGATTTTTCAAGCTCATCGTCTTCTTGGATAGCGGACGCGCCAAATTTTTTCGCGTCGAAGGTCTTATTGCTCGGCTTCAAAGGTTGAGTAGGTTGCCAACGAAGTTTGCCGACGGGCGGTTGCGCGTAGGGGATACCCAGCCAAGTTTTTACGCCCTTTTCGTCGACAAAGCCATTAAATGTACCGTAGCGAGTTTTCACCGTGCAATTATCTGCCGCAAAAACTTTTTCGTTGCCGAGCGGCAGTCCCGTCGCCGCCAGAGCAAGTGCCGTCATTGATGTCAGCTTGATAAAATCTCTGCGCGTTAAGTTCGACATAAAAACACTTCCTTTATCTTTCGTAGACATAACGCAAGGAATTTAGATTTTGCGTGTTCAAATCCTTATGCAAGACGCAACCTTTTGAGTTTAACTCCATTGTTTGACGATTATTAGCGGAATATTTTTCCCAGTGTGGAATAGTTTCGTTGTCGGGATTGCCGGTCGCCGCAAATGCCGCCCACGACGCTTGAATAGCCCTTACAAGGTTTTGATTCGGGGTAAACTCTTCGGACGATACGTTGAAGGTATATGGAAGGTCAAAAGCGTGGCACGAGCCTAACATTTCAATCGGCGACGGCTCACTGAACAGATAAAAGTAAACGTCAGCGAATTTTGATTGATATTCAGAAGACAATTCCTGCCCAACGCGCCAATCCAACTGATTAACGAAATCTGCGAAGTTATCTTCGGTATCGGGACGCCCATTGAGCCACTTTTTATAAATTTCCTCTGTAGTTTGCGCTTTATATCTTCTAAGGACGGGCGAAATCTTTCCAGGGGCTTTGCGGTATATTTTAAAGAAATTTTCATCGCCAAGCAAAAATGCTCGCCATTCATCAGCGGTCGTACCAGTTAAAAATTTAATTCCGCTTGCTGCGCCGTCTTTTAACGCCTTAAACGGGTCACGAGGCAAAAATTTTCCGTCGCAGGTCGGTGCAAATTCATCAAGATTGGGTCCGTCGCTTGTGAGTAAATATTTTGCGTAAAGTTGTTGGAGTTCGACGGCTGATTTCTTCATTAGGTCGCCGACAGTCTTTGCGCCGCTGAATGCCATAAATGTTTCTGCGGTTTGGGCTGAATATTCCGGTTCATTATAAAAGCTGAGGCTTCCAGACTGCGGAATTACTTTTTTGAACAAACCTTTTGCGGCAGGGATAACCGTAAGCAACATAGTCGAAATTGAGCCGGCACTTTCGCCAAAAACCGTAATATTATCTGGGTCGCCGCCAAATTCCGCGATATTTTCCTTAACCCACTTCACACCAGCCACTTGGTCTTCAATTCCGAGGTATCCGCTGTCTTCATAAGCAGAATCAATGCTTGCGAAGTTCATAAAGCCGAAAACGTTCAGTCGATAATTCAAAAAAACGATAACGACATCTTGAGCCGTAACAAAATTGGGACCGCTGTAAAGAGCTTCGCTCGAATAGCCGCCGACAAACGCTCCGCCGTAAATCCACACCATGACGGGCTTATTTTTGCCGTCGCCGCGTGTGAAAATGTTCAGCGTCAAGCAATCTTCGCCTTGTCGAACGTCATCATCATCTAAAAGCGGCTTGTCGAGTTTCATATCAGCTTGCATTGGCGAATCACTTAATTTTTTGGCGTCGAAGGTTTTGTTGGACGGTTTCAGTGGTTGAGGAGCTTGCCAGCGAAGTTTTCCAACAGGCGGTTGCGCGTAGGGAATGCCCAGCCATGTTTTTACGCCGTTTTCGCCGATAAAGCCGTTGAACGTCCCGTAGCGGGTTTTCGCGGTGCAATCGCTTGCTGCAAAAGCTTTGCTATCAGGCAGAAAACTAATCGTGTTTGCTACCAAAAAGCCCAGTGCGGCCGTTTTTATGAAGTCTCTTCGCGTTAAGTTTGACATAAAACCACTTCCTTTAATTAATGCAGAAATTATAACAAACGATTATGACAGTATCAATCGAATAAAAAAATTCCCCGCCATAAGTCGAGGAGGTTATTCTTTACATTGAGAAAACTTTCTTGCCTTCAAAGTAGGTCGCCGTAGGTTTTGCAGTGTGAATTTCCGTAACGCGGCAAGTCAACACGTCTTTGTTTACGAGGAGGAAGTCAGCATATTTGCCAGTTTTGATACTGCCGCGTTCGTTTTCAAGGAACATTTGCCTTGCTACGTTGATAGTTAGTGCGTTTATGGCTTGTTCGCGAGTTATCAGTTCTTCAGTCCACCAAGGCTTTCCGGTTTCCATGTAGCATTGTCCTGTAACCGCAATTTCAATAATTCCGAACGGGGCGTCGGGACTTCCGGATAGCGCAGGGAAGTCCGAGTGCGAATACACTTGAACGCCGTTATCGAAGAACGATTTCATCGGATAACCTTTATCTTTCATGCCTTCAGGAAGAATTTTAAGCAAATCAGCTTGTAATTCGTCGTCGGCACAATGCCAAAGCATTCCTGAAGTCACGTAGATATTATTGTCTGCCATGCGCTTATAATCCGACGGAATTACGCCGAAAACATGCACAATCGTATTGCGCATTTCATTTTTGCCACCGTTAATATATGAATTGACGACGCGATTAACGCCTTTGTTGCCCATTGCGTGTATATGCATCGTCAAACCTTTTGCATTGGCTTTTCGAGTGATGTAGGTGACTTCTTCTTCCCAGTTGGCTGTACCTTGATGACCGTCGGGATAAAGCGGTTCGACAAAGCCTGTACCAGTTTCGACCGTTCCGTCCATGAAAAGTTTTACCCAATTCGGCTTTACGTGCACGGATTTGTATTTTTTAACGTCAACTGCCCTATTCAATGCCTCATCAACATTTATCCAGCTTTCAATTTCGTAAGTCGTGCCCAATATGAAGTGCATATCGCCTGCTTTGTCCATTTGTTTAGCCGCTTTATAGTAATTTTCGTTGTAAAAATAATTTCCCCAGCCGTCAATATACATTGTGTAGCCTTCGGACAACAAATGCTCCTGAACTTCGTCCAAAGTTGCCCTTGCTATGTCAACGGAGAAGAGTTTTTCGTTGTCAAGGAAAGAGCGCGTGTAAGTTCCTGCCTGTTCAGAAAGAAAACCGTTAGGAATTCCGTTTTCGTCTACTCCAATCTCTCCGCCGCGAATTTCTTTTTTCAAAATAGAGCCGTCCGCCGCCATAATTCCGGCATTTACAAGGCAAAGAGTGTTCGCAAGACCCTTATGTCCTTCCTCATCAGCGAAATACATTGGAATATCATTGCAAATCGCGTCCAACTGTTGACGAGTTGGCATACTGTCTTTGAATTTCATAAAATCCCAGCCGAAACCGAATACAGATGTTGCGTCGGAGTTTTTTGCCTTTTTGACTGTCGCAGGAACAATTTCCGTCAAAAATTTTTCCGGAGTGATTTCTCTGTCAATCATCGTTCCGACTTTCGGAATGCCGTGCCCGATAGAATAATGCGCATGACCGTTGCCGCAACTTGGCATTACAAGCCCTTTGTCGGTGTAGTCGATAACTTCCGTCTTGCCCTTATCGATAAAGGCTTGAGCACCAGCTTTGTCGCCGACGTAAATAAATTTGCTGTCCTTTACCGCGAACGCCGCGACAATCTTGTTGCCTTCGGACGTGAATATCTTGCCGTAGACTACTAAGTCGGCTTTGTTCTTTTCTGCCGCGAAAACTTCAGCGGGAACTGTCATTGCCAACGCCACCAGCGACGCTGTCTTGATGAATTCTCTTCGAGTTAGTCCTTGAAACATAACAGCACCTTCCTTTTAATAACAATATTATTATATCATCTTTCAACAATCTCAAGCAATGGACGCTCTAAAATCCCCGCTAAGTATATCTCACTAAGGCTCGCGCAGAAGATTTTAGATTCAACGCGCACAAAAAAACGACCGCACTATTGCCGCCGTCTATGGTCTTGAAAATATGTTGGACAACGAACCTAATATTGCCGTCGCGTTACTGAAACTTTACAGTACAATTAAAAGCTGAATTCTGCACCGAGATACCATTTACTTTATCGGGAACGGGCGGACTTAAACGGCTGACTTTCTTGCCGTCAAAATAAATCAGTTCAAACACAAGCTCTTTCGCGAATGCCCAGCCACAATAAGAACGCCAGCATGACGACAATCGCAATCAAGGAGAACACCATTAAACCTAAAAAAGTTTGCTCAATGTCGCGTTTAGTTTAGTGCCGGAAAAAGTCAGGCTTACAATAGCGTGATTCATTGCCGTCATTTTTTTGAAGACCGCAGATAAATTTTCATCTTCATTAAGGCGCATATCCTTATCGCCAATACTAAAAAGCCCTTCCCTTTCTGACGACATGATAATCTTTCCGTCTTGATTAACTATGATTCTGTCGGGGCGTCCGTGTCAAAATCTACAACGGCATTGTAAAATGCACCGCCAAATAAAAATCAACGATGACTTAGCCGATATTTACGCTGTGAACGATTTTATAGCCGCGAGCATTGAGAAGTTTTTTAACGTCTTCAAGGGCGGCGTGTTCGTCGAGGCGCACAACGAGTTCATAACGATTATTTTTATGACGACAAGTGATAAAGCTGTCGATATTGATTCCATTGTCAGCGAAAATCTTTGTAATGTCCGCCATGACGCCGACTTTGTTATCAACTTCAAGCGTCAAGCGTGTTTTGCCGCCAATTAGCCCCATCACTTTGATAAAAGTCTTTAAAATATCAGTCGCGGTGATAATTCCAACAACTGCACCGACATCAGAGACAACAGGCAAGCCACCAACTTTATTTTGGTACATAATCAAGGCGGCTTCTTCTAAAGTCGCGCCTTCGTTCACAGTGATAACTTTTTCGTGCATGATGTCTTTGACGGAAATTTTATCAAGCAACGAACGAATTTCAAATTTAGATAGCGTAGTTGCCGGACTGGGAGCCACGCGCATAATATCCCGGTCGCTGAAGTAGCCGACGAGCTTTCCATTGTCCACAACGAGCATTCTATGGAATTTATGCTTTTTCATGAGCCTATCCGCCTGTTGAATCGTCGCATCGCTTGTCACTGATACGGGGTGCCGCGTCATTCTTGTTGCCACAAACATTTATCATTCATCCTCCTGCAACACAGCTTTTATCAGCAATTCAATTTGTTTATCGCTTGGAACTCGGTTATCGTCTTTTTTTGAATAGATTGATACGAGATAAATTTTTCCCTCAATCACGACATAATAAATTAAGCGGAAGCTATGAGATTTGCCGACGTTGGTCGAACTGTTTGCAATGCGCACTTTATACACCGCAATATTTTCAGGAACGTCCAAGCCTTCCAACCTGTCGCCGACCAAATTGCCCTGTTCAAGCTCATTAGTTATAGTGTCTATGTCATCATTTATTTTGGAGAACTTTTTCTTCTTGAGATAAAATTTGATGTCCGCTTTAAAATACTTTGTTGCTATTATGTCCATTCAATTTTTCACGCTCCTCAGCTGCGATTTCCGCTTCGATTTCCGCACGCACTTCATGCCAAGTTTTTTCGGGAATTCTTCCTTCCCGCATATCGCGAATCTCCAGCAACGAGCCGAGAATCGACATTTCGACGGGGATATAGCGTTCGTAGTTCTCTTGATTTTCCATGATTAACAACCTCCTAAATTATCGACGCGAATTCTTCTCGAAGACCTTCTGCAACATGTCAAACGTCAGCGGCGTCAAATGCGCCAATTTATTTCGGACTTCGCGATAAAACTCCAAGTCTTCAGCGTCCGATTCATTTACGAGCCACCGACGCTGATTGAATTGCCCATACAGGTAGCCGATTTCAACTTCCTCTGGCACTGGGTAATAAGGCGGCGTGTCTTTAATCTGTTGTTCGTACTGCTTGATAAAGTTTCGGCGGAAATTCTCCACGAGCGGGAAGATTAACTTCAACTGCGTCATCCAAATCGCCTGGTCAATGTCCTCGTTCGTCTTGCGGGAAGTGAACTTGCCCTCGCGCAGAAGATTTTCAAACGCCGCGTCGGGAGCCTTAAGGAAGTCCTCGCTACGACCAATGCACGCCGCCGCAAACTCAACGTCGCCTTCCGTCAAGGCAGAGACCAACTCGGCAAGGTACTGCTTCATTAGGTGATTATCGTTGCCAAAGTCCGCCGCCGTGAAGATATTAAAAGCAAAGCTGTCGTAGCCGCTGACCTTGTCGCCGTAAGAGAGAACTTCCACGCCAAACTTGTTGCTTAGCTCGCCAATCGTCTCAAGCAGGAAGACGCCGCCGCGCTTGCCCGATAAGAAGTTTTGATAGTCTGCAATGAACGTGAACCAACTATCGACCTGCGCGGACGTGGCGTTGCGAATCCAAATGCAGCTGTCGTTCAGGGCAATGCCAGTGCTCTCCGCTAAGAACTTCGCGTAAGCCTTCTTGCTGTAGGGTCGGAAGCCGTCCTTGTTCGCGCAGAACTCTTCCATAACATATTCCTGCGGCTCAGTCGAAATATCTTCCGCGTCAATGACGTTAATCGTCTGTGTACCTTTGCTTAACAACCGTTCCAACACGTCGCGCATCGTCTCTGACCACGGCACACGCTCCGGCAAGCTAAGCACCACGCTTTGACCACCCGATAATTTATCCGCCGCCTCGACTAGGAATCTGCGCGGACCATTCAAGTCTTCCCACCAAATCTTTCCAAATAAATTATTCATGCGTCGCCTCCACCATAAGCTTAAGGAGTGCGTCCTCAACCTCATTGAACGTGCCGATTATCCTAAGAATCCTCTGGCGGGAAAACAGATATTTATCAGCATTCGTCTTGCGCAAAATGTTCAGCTCGCACAGCTCTTCCATAAGCGCACCAACTTTGTCTTCGGAGTCGGGCAGGAACGGTTCCTTAATCAAGTCATACTCCTCGGCGGCAACTTTCAAGATGTCCCGCGGCGAATAACCTTCAACGTTGCTTTGCTTGTAGTAAAGATGCGCCAACAGGTTCGCGATAACGAAATAATATTTGTCCTCGCCGAGCCGCAACGTAATTTCAATCTTCGTCTTGATGTCCTTGGTGAACTCCTGGTCGGCAAGAATCTTTTTGATATGCTCCTCGCTTATCCGATAAATCGGCGTGTCAGCATCGTAGCCCGCGTAACTCGGCTCAAACAACGCCTTAACGAGTTTCTCGCAGTAAAGCTGAATCAGACTGGGGAAATAGTTCGCAGTCTCCAGAATCGTCAGTATCAGTGAATCCTTTTCGTTGTCGGGGAAGTACAAGCCCAGATACCTAAGCGGCACCTCCAAAAGCTTGCGGGCGTCTTCCACGTTGAACGGCTTAATCGTCAGTGACTTCAGCGTCGGCAGAATGCTGTTGTTGCCGAAAGTCTTTTCCCGCTCAAAGCGAATGATATTCCTCAAACCCGCAATGACGAACTTAAACCGACTGCCGTTGTAGTCCTCTTGTTGCGTCTTAGCAAGGGCGACTATCGGGCTGTAATTGTTTTCCGCGCAGGAGTCAATGAACTTGTCCGCCTCATCAAGCATAAGCAAGAAGTAAGGAATCTTCGTCGGCGTATCAGAGGCAAGGCGGTTCCTAATGGCGCGGGTAAGTTCTTCCCAATCGTCCGTCTCAAAGGGTTCAGCAAAGAAATTCTTATCGCTAAGCTCGCGACTGGTAAGTAACGCCGCCTCCCGATAGTTTTTGTCGTCAATGTCAATGAATATCGCCCGCTCGTTATTGTTACCGTCAATCTTACGGCACGCCATCTTAAGCAGAGCCGACTTGCCCAGCTGCCGACCGCCACACACGATATTAACTCCGCCGTGATTCATGACTTCATTAATCTCATTCTCGCGACCGATGAACATCTCCGGCGGCAAGGGTATCCTCGGCGACCAGATATACGGCTGATACCTCGCGAACGGCATGACGATTGACATAAGCGTATCGGTTATGCGTTTCGTGCCAAGTTGCGCCGCGCAGTTCTTGAGCAGGTACATTATCGCCACCCTGTCGACGACTGCAAAGACTTTCGTCAAACTCTTCTCCAGCTTAATCTCTTTGGCAAGGCGGCGGCGCGTCGGCAAGTCAAGCGCGTAATCCAAGAATACCAGCGTGTGCTTGCTATTGCCCAGCTCCTTGAACTTCTCGACCAAATTTTTCTCATCGAACTTGCCGAACAGACATGACACGTTAAAGCCGCTGACTTCCGCTTCCGAACCGAACGCTGCGATTGGATAGCTTGACTTCTGCCCCGTGGCGAAAATCTTCACGTGGAAGTTGACAGTGTTAGCACTAAGCAGGAAAAGCTTCTGCACGCTCTCGACGTTGAAGCCGAGCAACTCAAGCAACGTTTTAATCTTGTCTTCGCCAGTGGGATTCGTTATCCAATTCTTAACAAGGCTGAGCTTAGCACGCGACACTTTATCACGCGGGAAAATCTTTCTGCCGATTAAGTTCTCCAAGGAATCGCCGCTATCATTGACGCGCTTATAACAGTCGCTGTACTCTTCGGCGTCAAGGAAACGGGCAAGGGGTGTCTCTTCCGTGTCGTCGAACTTCTTGTACAGCTCGCCGCGATTGAGCTTGAAGATAAGACCTTGCGCCGCCGTGAAGTTCCGCGACTCGATTATCTTTTCAATCTCCGCAACACCGTCAGCAAGGTCTGCCGCCGCGAAGAGGTTTTCAACATTCTTACAACTATCGGCTGCCTCTTGCAGTTCCGCTTGAAGAACTTCCGCACGTTTAGCAGCGTTGTCCTCAATGACTTTCTCCCAATGCCTTTTCACGCGGAAGAACACGCCGTAATTCTTGCTTGCCTCGGCATACTTGTAGCAGTTATCCACGAGCTGAAGAATCTTTTCCTTCTCGCCTTCGGGCAACGTGTCGAACTGTCCATAACTCTGCGCCAGCTCCAAACCGCCGATAAAGCTCTCCAAGTGACGCGGCGCATCTTTAGCCGTACTCTTTATGCACTTCGCCACGTCGTATTCTTTCTTCTCGATAAGGGACGCGCCGTCAGTAGCCTTGAGGTAATCATCAATCAGTTGCGCAAAGCCGAAGTCATCGCCGCCCGCCTCAAAGATTTGTTCGATACGTTCCTTAAAGCTCGGCAACTTCAACGCCGCGTGCCGCTTAATCTGTTCGGGCAAACCGTCCTTTGTGCCGTCGGAAATGTTCAAGTCGAACTGCGGCAAGTAATCTTCATTGAGTGCAACCTTATTGCCGCGCAAGAAGTCTGCGTAAAAATATTTGTGGCTGAGCTTGCTGTAAGAACCGTCAAGGCGCGAATGAATTTCTTCCAAAGTCTTAGCAACGACAGTCGAGCCAGCATCATCACTTAAAGCCTCGCGAGCCTGTTGAATGTCTTCAAGGAGTCGCGAACGAATCCTTTTGTATTCGGCACTGCCACTATCCTCGCCGACCGCGCAGAGCACTTGAGCACAATTAACCCACGCGCACATTATCTCGATAGCCCGTTCCAAGTTCTTCGTGATGTTGTTGCGAAGTCGACCTATCATCTTGCCGGGATTCTTCTTGCCGCAAGCCTCGTCCCATTTGTCGTCGATGAACTGATTCAACTTGTCGCCGTCAATGTTAAGCCTGTCAAAGCCCGCGTTCTTCTTAATGAAAGTCGTCGCCAAGAAGTCTTTTACAAAGCTGAGCGTGTCCGCCGAGCGAGCCTCAGCCTTATCCTTTATCGCCGTGAAGATTTGCGCTAAGTCTCCATTGCGCGAGAAAAGATTCTGTTCCATGCGGATAAAGGTTTCGTTATCTGCGCGGTCAGTGAGCTTGCCTTCAAAGTAGCGCGTGTAATAGTCTTCGGCGTCGCGAATAATCTTGGCAAGGTTGTCCTCGGCGGCGAGCCTGTCTTTAGTCTGATAATCGGCGTAAAGGTCAATGCCCTTCCTCTGCTCCGTCTTGAAATTCTTCAGAGCGTCAATCAGTTCAGCAAGCGGCGAATTCTTCTTGACAAGCCCGAAACTTTTTATCATGGCGTGCAGAGCGGGGACGCCGTAATCAATGCCGAAGTCATTATAAAACAGCGCACGAACAGCGGCGGCAGTTATCAAAGCCTCGTTGAAGTCGTCGTCATTCTGCAGAGTCAAAGTTGAAATCGCACCGGCACTGTAGCTTTCTTTAAGGCACGGGTCGTCGAGTGCAAAGGCAAGCTGCCTATAAATCGGCTCGACTGCCTCAAGCGACAAACTCTGCGCCCTAAGATAAGCCGTCGCACAATAAAACTTTTTGTCCGCGAGCAAGGCTTTAACGTCGTTCAAAACTTTTTCCTTGACCGTCATGTCCAAAGGTGGAGCCTCGGACTTTTGCACGGTGGGAATCTCCTCAACCACTTCGGGTTCGTCGTCGATAACTTCTTTTTGCGGTTCAGGATCATTCTTCGGCGGCAAAGGAGTATTCCAAATTTCCGGCGGAGTAATTACCTCCAACGTGTCCTTGCGATAGAATTCGTCCTCGTCGGCGTCGTAGAGATAGTAATCGGTGTTCTTGGGGAAGTCGTCAGCGAAAATCTCTTCGAGGGCGTCGAATATCTTCCTAGCATGCTGAAGGCTAAGCCCCACTACAAACAGGCGGTCAATCTTCTTGAACGTCTTTAAGTAAACCCTCAGCCGCTTAAAAAATCTTTCAGTCTCGTCAGCCGACTCCCAAAAGCAACCGATTAACAAATCATGCTTCTCATTGCCGATGAAGTCTGCACGAAACGCCATAGAAAAGAACTCCACGTCGAAGAAAACATTTCCGTGCCCACGTTCGATGGCGTACAGGTAAATATAAGTCGAACGCACCAAAGCATGTTTCGCCTTGTCCGTGATGAAGAAAGCATTCTCCAGTTCCGCACGAGTGCGCTTGGAGCTTATGAACTTTCTGCCGTTGTCGCTCTTGATGAAGTCAAAAAAGTTTCTCGTCAAGCCGTAGAAGGTGTCATACTGCCCGAACGAATACTTTTGAATGTAGCCTTTGTTGAGCAAGAGTTGCGCCATGCTCTCCATAATGTCCTTGGGCATCTTCCTTGGGCAGAACGCCGGCCATGCCAGCAACCCATGCATCGCGACATAGGACAAGACCGGCTTAAGCATTTCGGCGTTCTTGAAGTCGCGCTTGAAACGGACGGCAGAGAATTCCCTACTGCGTTCGATTTTCTCGATGACAAACTTTTTATCCCACGGCGCGAAGTCGCCTTCCGTCAGCAAGACGCCTGCCGTATTCAAAATGTCTTTGGCGTCTTTTTTGATTGGCGTCGGCGGTGGTGGTTCAGGCGAAGCAATTTTTTTCGGTCTACCTCTCCTGCGTACAGGTTTCGGAGATTGCTCTTCTTTGACGACGGGAACAGGTTTATTCTCGACAGGCTTGATAGTTCCCCCAATTAATTCCCCGCCAAAGAGTGTCCGCCCGATAAAGTCATCGCCAAAGAAGTCTCTTAGCTCTGTACTCATAGAAAACTTTTTGCCAATGTCAGGCTCTTCCGTCGCGTCGACGAATTTAGCGTAAATCTCAAGGGTTGTCTTTAATCTGTTGTTCTGCCGTTTGCGTGCAAGCAACTTAGTTAGTTCGCTTTGATGTTCCTGCAAAGTCTTTTTAATAAGAGGATTGTTCGTGGCGAAGTGCAAAAACTTTTCCGCCTGAATCAAAACGTTCGCCGCCCGAATGCGATTTTCTTCCGCGTCCAAAAGTTTTTCAACGTCGGAGAATTTATCGGGCAACGGCTCCTTGAAAAGTTCGGCGTACACCTCTAAGCAGTCGGTAGATTTTTTCATCCACGCTAGCAGATGATCGCCCCAAGTCTTAAGTCCTTCAGTAGGGGCAAACCTTTCGTAGTCGATAGCGTTTCCAATCTCAATCAAGTCGCCTTTAAAAGTCGTGCCAAGCTCACGCAGTTCATTCAAACTTCGTCGTAGCTCGTTAATTCGTTGAATGTTATCCATAGGAAATCACCCTCCAAGATAAGCCTTGCGGATTTCTTCGCTAGCGGCAAGTTCTTTTGCATCGCCGCTGATTGTGATTCGCCCTGTCTCCAAGACGTAAGCGCGATTTGCAATCGACAACGCCATATTTGCATTCTGTTCAACAAGCAAAACCGTCGTACCCGTCTTGTTGATGTCAGCGATAATTGAAAAGATTTCGCGAATCAAAAGCGGCGCAAGTCCCATGCTCGGTTCGTCGAGGAGCAAAAGCTTTGGACGACTCATGAGCGCACGTCCCATAGCAAGCATTTGCTGTTCGCCGCCAGAGAGTGTGCCTGCCTGTTGCAGTCTACGTTCCTCAAGACGTGGGAAACGTCCGAAGACCATTTTAAAATCGTTTTGAATTTCGTCCTTATCCGTACGCGTGAAGGCTCCCAGCTCCAGATTTTCCTGCACAGTCATTTCCGCGAAGATTCGTCGACCTTCGGGCACTTGCGATATTCCCTCGCGAACGATTTTATGCGCCGGCATTCCCGCGATATTTTTGCCGAGGAAATTTATCTCGCCCGTCTTAGGCTTAAGCAACCCCGAAATCGTCCGAAGAGTCGTCGACTTGCCCGCACCATTGGCACCAATCAGCGTGACAATCTCGCCCTCCTCAACCGCAAGGCTTATGCCCTTTATCGCGTGAATTGCTCCGTAGTAAACGTTGATGTCTTTAACCTCAAGCATTGCCATAAGCATACCTCCTTTATCTAAAGTTGTTGCATATTTTATTAGTGTCCAAATCCAAAGTGTTCTCGATGCCATAACCTGAAAAATGCTCGTCTTCGGACGCGTCATCATCTTTAAGTGGGTCGTGCAGGGATATGAACTTTTCCACGTCGTTAAAGTACTTAAAGTTATCGTGAATCTTATCGAGGCTCCAATCCCACCATTTAATTCTTAGTAACGCCTTGATGACGTGCGGCGGGAAACGATACTTTATAACCTTTGCGGGATTGCCACCGACGATAGCATAGGGTGGAACGCTTTTAACGACGACACTACCTAAGGCGATAACTGCGCCGTCGCCAATAACGAGCGGTTTATCGGGATTATTTGAAACCAAAACCGAGTCTCTTCCAATCCAAACATCATTGCCAATTAAAATTTCACAACTATTATTCGTACGATGAAAGCCTTTCGGAACTTGCCAACCAAAATATTCAGGAGCGGCAGTTGATATTTTTTGATAATCATGAAATCCATTCATAGAAATTTTAAAGATCTCATTTACTGAAATGGAGGTAAATTTTCCGACAGTTATTAATCCACCTAAGAGGGTCATGATGATTGACCCGCCAATATAACCTTTTTTATCAATTTTTAAAGTCATTTTGTTGTCTAAACTTTTGTAAACTCGGGGATGAATAGAACCAAAAGTTCCGTTACCTGGAAGAGTATCTGCAAATGGACATGAAGATTTTTCGAGTGAACTGTATGCTACGCCTTCGTTAATAAATCTTGTAAAATCTAAGTTTAACTTTTTAAAGAAAATGCCGCCGTCAATGATTTGGTTGCTAGAGAATCCAAGAACTTCAAGCCACTTCATTCGACGATAAAAATTTTTCCGCGAAGAAATTATCGCGAGGTCAAAGTTAGAAATATCTTCAATCCCCCCCCCGTCTACCGTCAGCGTAAACGAGATTAACAGTGTCACCATTAAGCTCGGCAGTAGCAACGATTTCCAAATTGCCGCGTTTAACTTCTACGTCGTAGAAAGGTTTCAGCGTCGGATAAAATTCATCGGTGCCGAAGATTAAAGTTTTGTACGCCATAAAAAAACACTCCTTTTTAAATGTCAAATGTCACGGGAAATTGATGCTTGCGTGTGGCGTCGCGGCAGTAGCGGCTGTATATGCGGGCAATTTTCTTCTTGTCGACCTTGGAAAAGTCGCCGAGAATCTTGATATGCGCCTCGACGGGAAATCTTTTCATGGTATCGAGTTCGCCGAGACGTTCCTCAATGCAATTCTGCGTTGACAGCGGAAAGCTTTTGCCGTGATGAATTTCAAAGACTTCACGGACGTTTTGAGTCTTAGGATTGTATTTGCACGACATAGAAAGGTTGCCTTCGCCAGCCATGTACATGCGCCCAAAGCCGTTAGTGTCCACGCCTTGAGTTAAAAGGGAAGTCCTCGTGCCGTTGTCGTCGACGATAAAAATTTTCGCCTTAGCAATCTCGGCGTGCCAATCCTTAGCTGGCGTAACGTATGAATCAAAGTCAACCTCGATAGTCTCGCCGCATTGCGTGTAAGGGAATTTAGCCGCCTCACGATTAGCGTCACCGAGCCTCAACGCCGCGATAACCGCCGCACTCCTCGCCAACGTCTCGCGATTGAACTTGTAAACGTCATTTGAATATTTATCGCCAGTCGTCCACGTCGACTTGTCGAAGTAAATCTGCGCGGCGGGGAATTTCTGATTGTAAAGAGCAACGGCCTCATCAATGCGATTAAAACAATCCGTCCATTGCTCGTGGCTAGTCAAGTCACGAACGCCCGAACAACTTTTGCTGTGCCCCATGCAGTCAAGAGCAACCGCATCGACATTGACGCCCAAAGCCGCAATAGCCTCGCGGTTCTCCAATACGTGAATTGCCGAGTTCAACGAATGGTCTTTCCTTAATGCGTTGCCATCCGTGTAAACTTTAAAGCGTCCACCATCCATGCCAGTATCGTGCATGAATGCCGCCACTTGTAATTCCACGCGGTCAATCGACGAATAGTAAACATTGCCGAAGTTCGCCGCGTCAATAGCGTCAGCCGCCTCCTGTGACTTGACAGCTACCAATGCCGCGTGATGAGTGCCGTGGTCGCTGTAAGTCTTAAGCTCCACGAATTGTTTAGCGACCTCGCGTGCGTGTTCGTAGTACGGTGTCGAGAGATTTTTAGCCGTCGCCGTTACCGCATCGAAGTCAGCCGCCAAGACTACTTGCGCGAATAAAATCAGCCACGCGCACAACAACGAGCTTAAAACTCTTCTGAACATGAATTGAACCTCCTTTATCTAAAGTTGTTGCATATTTTATTTATATCAAAATCAAAAGTATTATCAATGCCATAACCTGAAAAATGCTCGTCTTCGGACGCGTCATCATCTTTAAGCGGGTCGTGCAGGGATATGAACTTTTCCACGTCGTTAAAGTACTTAAAGTTATCGTGAATCTTATCGAGGCTCCAATCCCACCACTTGATTCGGAGCAACGCCTTTATAACGTGCGGCGGGAATCGATACTTGATAACCTTAGCGGGATTGCCACCGACGATAGCATAGGGTGGAACGTCCTTAACTACAACGCTATCTGCCGCGATAGCCGCACCGTCCCCAATAACAAGCGGCTTTGTAGGATTGGTAGATTTCAATTTACAACCGCGCCCTATCCAAACGTCCGAACCGATTAAAGTTTTGCACATGCCCTGCGGTGACATAAATTCTTTTGGGTACGACCAATCAAAATAAAATCGGCTGTATTGACTAATGTTTGATATGTTGTGACCGACGCTAAGTTGAAACTCGAATAATATATTCCATGAAAGGGCAGAAAATTTTCCGACGTGTATATTTCCGTCTCTCTCAATGGAGGTATTGGTGGAAATATAGCTTTTCTTATCAAGAAAGAAAGTTGAGTTGTTGTCTTTGAACGAATAACTTTGCGGATAAATAACACTATGCTCGATTCTAAAAGAATATTGCTTTTCAATGACGCCATAAGCGACACCTTCTTTAAGTAAACGCGGGAAGTCCAGATTCGGTACTCGAAAAACTCTTCCGTCAATGATTCGGTTGCGTGACATACCTAAAGTTTCAAGCTGTCTCATTCGACGATAAAAATCTTTCGTTGAAGAAACTATCGCGAGGTCGAAGTTTGGAATATCTTCAACCTTCCCCTGTTTACCGTCAGCGTAAACAAGATTAACAGTGTCACCATTAAGCTCGGCAGTAGCAATGATTTCCAAATTGCCGCGTTTAACTTCTACGTCGTAGAAAGGTTTCAGTATTGGATAAAGGTCGTCTGTGCCGAAGATTAAAGTTTTATACGGCATAAGAAATCCTCCTTAATTGATTGCCTCTGCTCCCAAGTATGCGCGAATGACTTCCGGGTTGTTCTGAATGTCTGTAGGCGTGCCGTCCGCAATGATGATTCCGTATTCAAGGACGTAAATCCGCTCGCAAATTCCCATGACAAGGCTCATGTCGTGTTCGATAAGCAAAACCGTTAGCCCGAACTGCTTTCTAATCCAACGAATCATATTCATAAGCTCTTGCGTCTCTTGAGGATTCATGCCGGCGGCAGGCTCGTCGAGGAGTAAAAGCTTCGGTTTGGCGGCAAGGGCGCGGGCAATTTCCAAGCGACGCTGTGCACCATAGGGAAGATTCTTAGCGACCTCGTAAGCATGTTCCTCTAACTTGAAAATCTTCAGCAGGTTAAGTGCCTCGTCCTCAATAGACTTCTCCTCGCCGAAGTATCGACCCATGCGCAAGACCGTTTCCATTAGCCCGTACTTAACGTGGCAATGATAAGCAATCTTGACGTTATCGAGGACGCTTAACTCGCTGAACAGGCGGATATTCTGAAATGTGCGGGCAATGCCGCGTTGCGTAATCTCATACGGCTTAAGCCCGACGATTGACTTGCCGTCGAAGGTTATCTCGCCCGTCGTCGGTTTGTAGACACCCGTTATCAAATTAAAAGCCGTCGTCTTACCTGCGCCGTTCGGACCGATTAGCCCGATAAGCTCGCCGTGATTAATGTAAATGTTGAAGTCCGAAACCGCCTTTAGCCCGCCGAAGACCTCTGACACGTCTACAGTCTCAAGCAAATGTTTATCAGCCATTAAATCACCTCCTTTGAACCTGATACCTTGTCGAGGAACTTTTTAATCGGTCCGACGTTCGTCAGCTCCATGTAGCCGAATAAACCTTGCGGGCGATAGAACATCATCAAGATTAAAGCCAAGGCGTAGATAATCATTCGTGCCTCTGGGAAGGACGCTAACGCCGCTGATATGAACGTTACGACGAACGCGCCTGCGATTGAGCCGGTGATTGACCCCATGCCGCCCATTACGACCATTATCAGATAGTTGAACGACGATAGGAACGTAAACGAGGTTGGACTTATCAAATAGAACTGGTGAGCAAACAATCCGCCCGCTATGCCAGCAAACGCCGCGCCTAATGTGAACGCCATGACTTTATATTTAGTCGTGTTGACGCCCATAGCCTCCGCAGCTATCTCATTCTCGCGTATCGCTATGCAAGCTCGCCCGTGCGACGAGTTCACGAAGTTTTTTATAAAGAACAGCGTCACGAGCATTACCATAAAGACCCAAGTGAAGTTCGTCAAGTGCGGAATGCCTTTGAAGCCCGCCGCCCCGCCGACGTAATCGATATTCATGATGACGATTCGGATTATCTCGCCTAAGCCGAGTGTCGCGATTGCCAAATAGTCGCCGCGCAGTCTTAGTGTTGGCAAGCCGATTAAAAAGCCTAAGCAACCCGCCGCGATTGCTCCGAGTATCAACGCAACGATTAGCGGCATACCAAACTTAACAGTAGCCACGACCCCAACATAAGCCCCGATTGCCATAAAGCCCGCGTGCCCCAACGAGAATTGCCCTGTGTAGCCGTTGATTAGGTTCAGGCTCACCGACATGATTACGTTCACGCAGATTAAAATTATATTCAGCTCCCAGAACGAGCCGATAGCTTTTGTGCTGATCATCATCTGCAAGACGCCGTAAAGTACCAAAGCGAAGACCAGCATCACCAAATCTTTCTTCCTTGCTGAGTTCATGATGTCTCTCCAATCCAAATGTTGTGCGATTAAAGCTTGCGATAATAGCGTTTCACTTTGTCCGCCATGAGACGCCGCCTATTAAGTAAAAAGTCTTCGTAGTCCTCGTAAGTTTGTGTGACGACTGACGGCGGCACAGAATTTTCCTCCAGGTTTTGAGGGTAGTTCTTCAAAGCCGCAATCTCTCCGAAATATTCTTGCGGCGATTTTTTACCAATGACAATGTTGACGGGTTTATCCAGATAAGTATAGTTGGCGATTTGATTATATCGCTGGCGGTCTGTGATTCCGTTACTCTTTAGATATTCTTTCGGGAAGATGTGATGAATATCTCCGCCGCTCAGAATCAAATCCGAAACTTTGACGGAGTTTGAAAACAATGCTTTGTCCGCCGAGAAGACTTGCGCCGCCAAGTAAACCAAGAAATAGGGACTTGTGGTAGAAGTCGTTTCAAAGTTTTGCACAAGCCGCACTTCCCAAAAGGTTTCGGACAGTAAAGCCGCCTCGTTCTCGTCGAAAAATCTTTTGAATCCCTTACTTGCAATCTCGCGTAAGTCCCTATCCATCTGCGATTCCGGCGAAGCAATATATCTGCCTGTCAACGTCGACAAAACGAACCACTTTTGAACCAACCGTTTAACTTCTGTCTTAGGAATATTCGCGTCGTCATGAAGGAGCAAATACAAAGTGTAGGCAAAGTCCAAAGTCATCTTTGAAGTAAGCAAATCACCATGAATGAAGCCCGCAGATTGTATCGCGAGCACAAACTGCCGGAAATTATATTCGTTGATAAAGTTTTCCACACCTGCCCGCAATTTTTTGAAGCTATCCTCGATAATGCTAGAGTCGAACGTCCGCTTAACAAAATCTCTGCCAGAGAGCAAGCTGACCAAATCTTTAAGCTTGCCGCGCCGAAATGCCTTCATGAACGAGACGCGCAACATGTCAACATAATCGGGCTTGTAAATGCTTTGCGAGAAACTTTTTACCCAAGCAGTCTTCGCGACGTATTCGGAGTTCATAAATTCGCTGTCGCTACCTTCAAGAGTTTTGTAAAAGGTGGCGTCGATTGACAGGCGGCAAAAATAATCTATCACCTTGCGCAAAAGGTTTCCGCCGTTTGATTTGTCAGCGGCAATCTTCGACATGGCAAAATCCGATGCATTGAGCCGCTTACCTTGAGAATTTATCCGCACAAAAATTTCAGTGACCGCATCTATATCCAAGTTTGAATCCAAAACTATAACGCCGAGCTGGCTGTTCTTTATGTTAATCAACTTTTCTATCGCGGCTTCTACTTTGTCTTCATCGGCATCGGGATTATCTTGCAGATATTTGTTTATGAATCTTCGTTGCGAAAACGTCTGCTTGAAAAGTTCGGAGATGTCCTCTAGCCAAGAAGAACTTCTTATGTGCGCTGAAGTTTGAACCGCAAATTTCTCGTTGTCGCCAGTAGCAGTGGGATTGAAGGCTATTTTAATCGTCTTTTCCTCGTAATTCTCCGTCAAAATGCTTTTAGCAACGATAGCCGTCATCAAGGCAGTCACTCGTTGTTGTCCGTCGATTAAAATCTTTTTGCCGACCGCCGAGCCTCCGTTCTTCAGCCGGACGTTTGGATTTTGCCAGATGATTAGATAGCCCGTAGGATATTCGTTATAAAGCGAATCGATTAAATCGCGGACTTGAGAGCTTTTCCAAACGAACGGTCTTTGTATCTCCGGAACGACAATTTCATCTTGCTTTATGTAAGTCAAAATCGTTTCGACGGTGTAATTTATCACAGTGTATTTGCTCATGAATAGCCTCCGTTAAACCTTTTCGTTAGTGTTCTTGCCAAAGAGACCGCTCGGCTTAATCAATAAGACTAAAATCAAAATCGCGAACGCCGCCGCGTCTCTGAAAGTCGACGATAAGAAGCCGGCGACTAATGCCTCGACGACGCCCAAGACAATTCCGCCGACGACTGCGCCAGGTAAAATTCCGATACCTCCCAAGACTGCCGCCACGAATGCTTTAAGACCGGGCATGATTCCCATAAGCGGATCAATCGTGTTGTAGTAGACGCCGACTAAGACGCCAGCTGCCGCCGCCAGTGCCGAGCCAATGCAAAACGTCATTGAGATAACTTTATCCGAATCGACGCCCATAAGCTGAGCCGTCTCCGTGTCGAAACTCGCCGCACGCATTGCCTTGCCGAGTTTAGTCTTCTGCACAATGTAGGTCAGCAATGCCATTAGGATTATCGTTATGCTTAGGATTAGAAGTTGTTGCCCGTTGATGATGAAGCCGCCGAGGTTGAAGGAGATATTAGGCATGACTTCGGGGAAGGTGCGCGGCGTCGGCGTGACAAAGTACATGCTCGTATACTCAAGGAAGAACGATACGCCGATTGCCGTGATGAGCAGGGAAATCCTCGGCGCGTGTCTTAAAGGTTTGTAGGCAATCCTCTCGACGAGCATACCAAGACACGCCGTCAGAACCATTGAGATTAATAGCGCGGGCAAAATCGGTAAGCCGCCCATCGTAACTGCCGCGAACCCGATATAAGCCCCGACCATGTAAACATCACCATGCGCGAAGTTTATCAACTTTATAATGCCGTAAATCATTGTGTAGCCCAGAGCAATCAGCGCATAGATACTGCCCAAGCTCACTCCGTTTATCAACTGCTGAATGAGTTGATGCACAAAGTCCATAAAAAAACCTCCTCGATAATTTTCAAGGAGGATTTTAACGTTTTATCGCGATATTGTCACGTATTATTTTTAACCTTCGGGAGCAATCTTCGCACGAAGTTCGCGCATACCGTCTTTGGTCTCGATAACGACGATACCTTTAATCGGATTGTGCGTGGCGGCATCCATAGTGATTTTGCCCGTGCCAACCGGCAAGTCCTTTATCGTCTCGATGCTGTCACGAATCTTTTTCGGGTCATCGCCGCCGCGTTCGATAGCATTGATTAACATTTTGCCCGCGTCATAGCCCAGAGCCGCAAAGACGTTCGGTTCAACATTGTATTCGCCTTTGTAAGCCTTGATGAAGCCTTGAACTTCGGCGTCGCCTTCAAAGTAGTGCGTGCAGAAGAAAGTATTGTTCAACGCGTCCTTGCCAGCAATGTCGACAACCTTGCTATCGTCCCAACCGTCAGTGCCAAGGATAGCGGCGGTTATGCCCAATTCGCGAGCTTGCTTGATGATTTTGCCAACCTCTTCATAGTAAGCGGGGACGAAGATAACATCAGCGTTTGCAGTTTGAATCTTAGTCAACGCGGCTTTGAAGTCTTGGTCTTTGGCAAGGAAAGCCTCTTCCATGACGACTTTGCCGCCGTCAGCCTCGAATTTCTCCTTGAAGATTTTGCCGAGGCTCTTTGAATAATCCGAGCTGGAATCAATGTAAAGGACTGCAGTCTTAGCGTTTAGGTCTTTAGCGGCGAATTGCGCCATGACTTCGGATTGTTGCGGGTCAATGAAGCAAGCGCGGAAGATATACGGCTTAACTTGTCCGTTCTCTACGGTGACATCAGGATTGGTTGCGGCGGGTCCGATAACGGGGATACCGTTGTCCGTCGCTACTTGAGATTCGGCGATAACGTTAGCTGTGACTGCCGGACCGATAAGCGCGACAACTTTATCATCGGAGATTAACTTTGTCGCCGCGTTGACGGATTCAGCCGCCTCGGATTTGGCATCAGCCTCGACAATTTTAATTTTCTTGCCGTTGACGCCGCCCGCATCGTTTACTTCCTTAATCGCAAGCTTGAGACCGTTGTTAGCGTTCGCGCCGTATTGTGCGTGGTTACCCGTCAGCTCAAAGTTTGCGCCGATAACAATCTCATCGCCAGCTGGTTTAGCGTCGCCGCCAGAGGAGCCGCCTTGCTCACCGCCGCCACAACCCGTGAACAGTGCACTAGCCAAGATACCGCAAGCTATCATCGACGCCAACTTGAATTTCTTTTTAAAGAAGAACAATTCTACTCGACCTCCAAAAAATTTTTAACGTTGTGAACTTCCGCGCAAGTATATTTTAACGGGCGGTTTTCGTCAAGATTCTTTACCCAAAAAATTTCCGAACACCTCAGTCATTACAAGCGAGCTTCTTAGCCTTCGCGAAGTCCGCCTTAGCTTTCTTTTTATTGCCGAGTTCCTCATGAGCCTTGCCACGATTATAATAAGCGTCTGCATAGTCTGGATTGAGTTCAATCGCCTTATCAAAGTTTTTAATCGCCCGCTCGTAATGTTCCTGCTTGTAATAGACCTCGCCGCGATTATTATACGCCATGGCGAAGCTCGGATTAAGTTCAATCGCCCTGTTGTAATTGGCAATCGCTTGCTCGTAGTGTCGTTGGTTAAGGTAAGAAGTCCCGCGATTATTATACGCCATGGCGAAGTTTGGATTGAGTTCAATCGCCTTGTCGAAGTCGGCAATCGCCTGCTCGTGTTGCATTAGCCTAGCATACGCGGTGCCACGTCTTGAATACGCCGCCTCATCATTGGGATTCAATTCGAGTGCTTCATTGCAAAACTTAATCGCCTCTTCGTGTATGCCCTTCTTCCAAAGTGCGGTTGCCTCGGCTACTTTGTGCTTAGCAAGCTGACGTTTCAGCTCAACGATTTGCAGTGTCAGTTCCTCGTTCTCCTTACGAAGTGATTCATTTTGCGCAAAGAGTCTGGAGTTGTTGACTTCAAGCGGAATGAATTTGAACGTAGCGTAGTCGAACAGTCCGCGAGCCGTCAGCTTTATCTCTGGTATGACAGGTAGCGACATAAAAGTTAAAGTCATGACGGGTTCGACGTTCGCACTGATTCCAAGTTTGGCGTGAGCTTTGCCGTGCAAGTCGTCGAGACTTTCCTTAAGCTCCTCGCCAGTCAAGTCACTCATCAAGCCGGCAATCGGCAACGCAATCGACGCAATGACCTTGCCGCCCTCAACTAAGACCATGCCGCCTTCCATTTTAATCAGAGCCTCGACCGCGCAGAAGATTTCCTCGTTACTCACACCCGCCGCAATGATGTTATGTGAATCATGAGCCACGCTAACTGCCACTGCCCCGCGTTGAATGCCGTAGCCGCTCAAAAGCCCTAAGCCAACCTTGCCCGTCTCGTGATGACGTTCAATCACCGCAACTTTGCAAATGTCCTGCGCGGGGTCAAAGATAAAGTCGCCCGTCTCGTCGCATTTGACTTCGGCAAGATATTTTTTCGTGACAACGCCGCCTGGTTCAATGCCAATCACATTAACCTTGCCGCCCGTCAAATTCAGCTTAAGCCGGTCGATAGAAAAGTTCTTGACTTTGACGGAGCCGCGAACGCTTAAGATGTCCGCCGGAATGATTTCAGGAAGATAACGCCCGTTCGCCGCGACAAGCTCGCCGCATATCCAAACTTTATCAACGTGGAAAGTCTTAAGGTCGTCAAGCAAAACTAAATCCGCACGCCTGCCAATACTTATCGCGCCTCGGTCGTGAATGCCAATCGCCTCAGCAACATTAATCGTCGCCATCTGAATTGCGGTTATCGGGTCAATGCCTTCCTCGACGCACATACGGATATTCTTGTTCATGTGTCCGAGTTCAAGAATCGTCTTGGGCTGGCAGTCATCTGAACACAATAAAACACGGCGGCTATTCATGGGCGTGACACCTTTAATTAACGTCTTCAGGTTGTGGCAAGCCGAACCCTCGCGAATCAAAACGTACATGCCCTTTGCAATGCGTTCTTGCATCTCTTCGACGGTCGTGCACTCGTGGTCGCCATTGACACCCGCGCTAAGGTAAGCATTCAAGTCTTTTCCCGTCAAATTAGGCGCGTGCCCGTCAATGAGCTTACCTAACTTCTTCGCGAGCAAAATTTTATCTAAAGCCTTATCGTCGCAGTTGATAATGCCCGGCGCGTTCATGAATTCGCCAAGCCCGAAGATATTTTCGTTGCCGAGGAGTTCAACCATATCCGCCGCCTCAATCACGGCTCCAGCGTCTTCAAATGGCGTGGCGGGTACGCAACTGGGCATTGCATAGATTATGTTAAGCTTCGTGCGTTTAGCGGCGTCAAGCATGTAGCGTAGACCTATAAGCCCGCAGACGTTAGCAATCTCGTGTGGGTCAGCGACAATCGACGTAGTGCCTCGCGGGACGATTATCCTACCGAGCTGTTCAGGGCTGATATAAGATGACTCAATGTGAATGTGTGCGTCAATAAAGCCGGGGCAAAGATACTTCCCGCCCGCGTCAAAGACTTGCTTGCCGTCATAAGTGGCGTTGCCCATGCCGATAATCTTGCCGTCGAAGATTGCAACATTACCCGCCGTTATCGTGCCGCTAAGCACGTTGACAATCTGGCAGTTCTTTATCACCAGGTCGGCAAGCCTTCTGCCAGCCGCCGCGTCGATTAAATTTCTAAGCTCAGTCTTCGTCATGATGATTCCCTCCGTCAAATAAAAAAGCAACGCGCAGATTGTCCGCAACGTTGCCTATCAATCAAAGTAATGCGTATTTCAAGATGAACAGCACCGTTAAGATATACATGAGCGGCGTAACTTCCTTGCCCTTGCCCGAAAAGACATGTAGTAGCGTGTAGCTGATGACGCCAAAGCAAATGCCTTCCGAGATTGAGTACATGAACGCCATAGAGAATATCGTTATGTAAGCCGGCACCGCCGTTAAGATGTCGTTCGTCCAATTAATCTTCGCGACTGATTGCATCATGAGGAAGCCGACGATTATAAGTGCGGGAGCCGTCGCGAACGCGGGGATTGCTAAGAATATCGGCGAGAAGAATAACGCTAGCAAGAATAAGCAACCCGCCGTCAGTGCCGTCAAGCCAGTCTTGCCACCCTCAGCTATGCCAGCAGATGATTCAACAAACGTAGTTATCGTCGACGTGCCAAGCAATGAACCAGCTGTCGTGCCGATTGCGTCCGTTAAGAGTACTTGCTTGACTTTTGGAAGCTTGCCGTCCTTGTCGAGGAGATTTGCCTTCGTCGCGCAACCGATGACAGTTCCAATCGTATCGAACAGGTCGACGAACAGGAACGCCATCAAGATTGAAAAGAATTCAAACGACAGCACCGAGCTGAAGTCCACCTGCATAAACGTCGGCTCTAAGGACGCGGGCATTGAGATGATTCCGTTTGGAAAGAGGCTAAAGAATCCTTTTTCGGGGTTGGGAACGTATAAACCGACCGCCTGACAAATCATGCCCAGCCCCCACGTCGCGATTATCCCGAACAGCACCGAGCCTTTGATGTTCTTTATCAAGAGGAACGCGGTTATCAGCAGACCAATCAGCGCGAGCAAGACGGTTATGCCTTCCGAATTGAACATGCCGCCTTCGACAGAGTGCTTAAAGGAATACAGCGTGACGAGTGTCGGACCTGCAACGACGATATGCGCGTTTTGAAGTCCAATAAAGCAAATAAACAAACCTATCGATACAGAGACCGCGATTTTTAGCGACGGCGGGATTGCGTTGAAGATTGCCTCGCGGATATTGACCAGCGACAGACCAATAAAAATGACACCCTCAACGAAAATCGCCGCCAGTGCCTGTTGCCAAGTGTAGCCCATTCCAATTACGACCGTGTAGGCTAGGTAGCTATTAAGCCCCATACCGGCGGAAAGTACAAACGGCATATTTGCATAAAAGGCCATAATAAAAGTTGCAAATGCCGAAGCCAGAGCCGTAGCCGTAAAGACGGCTCCCGCGTCCATACCAGCCGCGCTAAGTATCAACGGATTTACCGCGAGGATATACGACATCGTGATGAAGGTCGTTATACCCGCCATACATTCCGTCTTAACGTCGGTGCCGCGTTCCTTTAGTTCAAAAAGCTTTTCCATATGAACTCCTTTCCAAAGCAAGATTGTGCGCCGATTTTATACGAAATCCCTTGTTAAGTCAAAAGCCTTTTCGATTGACGAAAAAACTCTGCGGTGTTAAGATTGAACCGTTAAAACCCAATCCTCAAACACAGCAGAGCCTTCGTAAAAGCATTTTGATTCTAGCACGCTCGCGCTGTGAAGTCAAACAGAAAGGCGGAGCTATCATGTACGGAGTAATTTACACGTTAATTGACGGCATCAACGACAAAGAGTACATTGGGCAGACTGTTCGCCCCGTTGAGGTGCGCTTCAAGCAACATGCCAAAACAGATTCCTATATCGGAAGGGCAATTCGTGCACACGGCGAAGATATGTTCTCTATCGTCGTTCTCAAGGAGTGCGAGAGCAAAGAAGAGCTTGACTATTGGGAAAAACACTTTATAAAGTCTCGTAATACAAAAAGCCCAAATGGTTACAATCTTACTGGCGGTGGCGAAAGAAATTCGGGAGAGGATAATCCGTTCTATGGAAAGCACCATACAGCAGAAGTTCTTGCAAAAATATCCGCAACGAATAAAGGCAATAAATACTGGTTGGGACGTCATCATAGTAAAGAAACGCTGGCGAAAATGTGTGCAATACCCAAATCGCCTGAGGCACGATTAAATATGTCGATAGCGAAACGTAATATTACCCCCTTTAAAAATTTGTTGGCGGAAATGGACAATCAAAATCTTACATATACTGCATTGGCAAAACTTATTGGCTTGCCGCAAGCTTCCTTTTCTCAAAAAATGTACGGCAAATATAATTTCACGGCGAAAGACATTATCCAGCTTGTCGAGATTTTTAATAAGCCCGCCGAATACCTTATGGAACGCGACGACGGAGAAGAATTTTTGATGTCAAAACGTCATGACAGCCCATTTAAAAACTTGTCGATAGAGATTGACAAACACAATCTCACATATACTGCGTTGGCAAATCTATTGGGCTTATCGCAAGCTACAGTTTCTGAGAAAATGCACGACAAACTAAATTTCACGGCGAAAGATATTGCAAAGCTTGAAGAGATTTTCGGCTTGCCTGCGGAATACTTGCTGAAGCGCGACTAATCGTGCCTAGCGGATTACTTCAAGACTTCTTCGAGATTATTTTTGATGTTAACAGCGTGCAAGCCGTAGATAATCTGAACGCCGACGCCTTGCTTGATGATTCCCTGTGCGCCGCTTGATTTCAAAATCTCTTCGTTGACAAGGGAGGCGTCCTTAACCGTCACGCGAAGGCGAGTTATGCAGTTATCCAAGTCCTCAATGTTATCGCGTCCGCCGAGTCCCGATAAAATCAGTTGCGTCTGCTCGGTGTTGCTCAAAACTTTTCCTTCGGTAAGCAAGTCATCCTCTCTGCCCGGCGTCTTGAAGTCGTATTTCTCAATCAGGAACTTGAATGAAAAGTAGTACAGGAAGAACCACGGCACGCCGATTAACGGCACGTAAATCCAATTCGTCTTGACATTGCCCTGCATGATGCCGAATAGGATAAAATCAATCAGCCCGCCCGAAAACGTCTGCCCGATTGTTATTTGGAAAATGTGAGCTAGCATGAATGCGCAACCGTCAAAGAAGGCGTGCAAGACGTAAAGCATGGGCGCGGCGAATAGGAATGAAAATTCCAGTGGCTCGGTGATTCCCGTTAAAAATGATGTCAGCGCGGCGGAGAAGAGTATACCTCCGACGATTTTTTTATTTTGCGGCTTAGCAGTCTTGTACAGCGCAAAGGCGGCTCCGATTAGCCCGAACATCATCGTTATAAATCGCCCCGACATGAAGCGCGAAATGCCCTCGTAAAACTTCGCCGTAGATGGGTCGCTGAGTTGTGCAAAGAAAATTCGTTGCGTGCCCTCGATTAGTTGCCCGCTGACAATTTCGCTACCGCCCAAACCCGTCGTCCAGAACGGCAGATAAAAGATATGGTGCAGTCCAAACAGTCCAAGCATTCGCAGTATGAATCCGTAAATCAGCGTGCCTATATAACCCGTATCCTTGAACAGCTCGCCGAATCCTAAAATCGTTAATTGGAAGCCCGGCCAGATTACGTATAAGCAAATGCCAAGACAGATTGACGCGCCCGCGCAGATTATCGGGACGAAACGTGAACCGCTGAAAAAGCCTAAGAAGGGCGGCAAGTCCACTCTATAAAATTTTTCGTGAAACCAATAGACCATAAGCCCAACAAGCATTCCGCCGAAAACACCCGTCTCCAACGTCTGAATTCCAAGACACATGCCTTGACCTACGCTTGCGATATTTCCTTCTGCTAATTTACCCGTCAGCTTAAGTGCGGTGTGTATCGTCGCGTTCGTTATCAGCATGGATAAGACAGCGGCAAGAGCGACCGTTCCTTTATCTTTACGAGCCAGCCCCGTTGATATACCCAAGGCAAAGAGTATCGGCAAGTTCTCAAAGACGATATTGCCCGCCGCCTTCATAAGCATAAAGATAATCTGTAACCAACGAATGTTCAGGAAACTTAAAGCTTTAAGCGTGTTTGGATTGGATAACGTGTCGCCAATTCCGAGCAAAAGCCCTGCCGCCGGCAATATCGCTATCGGCAACATCAACGCCTTGCCGAAGTTCTGAAGCATTGCAAAGAGTGCGTTACCTTGTCCTTTAGAAAAAAGTTTCATTGCAGTTGTTCCTTAAAATCCTCCACGCCGAGCCGTGCCAACATTTTGCTTAGGCGTTCACGTGTCTTGGCATGTTCAGCGAAGTAATTAATTGTTGCGTCGACGATTTTATAAATCTTCTCCTTGTCGCGAATCATAGGAAGAAAATCATTGCCCGCTAGATAGATTTTATAGCCGACTTCACCATTAAGGGCTGACTTCCTGCAAGCCTTGACGCATCGCCCACAGTTAATGCACCTCAAACGGTCAATCGTCCAAGACCTTTCCGAGCGGTCAACGGCAATCGCACTAACAGGACAAACCCTCGCGCATGCCCCGCAGTAAATGCAATTCGCCGCAATGACTTGAGGCTCAACCGCTCCTTTAATCCCAATGTCATTGGCGTCGACCTTCATGCAGTTATTCGGGCAGCCCGTAACCGAACACGTAATCTTATTCGGTAGTTCGCGTCCGCCATGTCGTCGTTCAAGTTCGCGGGCGATACTAGGCGAATCAATTATCCCTGCTGGACAACTCTGTATCCCTTGGCAAGCTGTCACCTGTTTAAATATCGTGCCAATCGGAGAAATCTCTAGCTCGTGCGCCGTGCTGAATTCTTTTATCGCGTCGAAGTCTTCGCGCCTCACGAACGGGATTGAAAGTTCTTGCCGCGAAGTCAAATTGATGACGCCCTTGCCGAATCGCTCTGACAGCTCATAAATCGCTAGCAGTTGTGTCGCCGTGAATTGTCCTGCTGATGATTTGAAACGTATTGCAAAGAATCCGTCCTGCCTTTGTCGTGCTAAAAATGTTTTCACAAGCTCGCCTCCCAAAAAGAAAAACGTTCAAGCCTAGAATACCTGAGAGGATAAATTTTTTCTTGAAAATCTTCTGAACGTATAATATATTCAGCGCGGCACTTTGATAGAAACGTCGAATACCGCCAAAAATTTTTAGGGTGATGTATCATGAACGTTAAAAGATTTGTCAAGCAATGGTCGAGTCGCGGCTACGAGAAGGGTGACGCGCAACCTTTCTGGCTAAGTTTACTGCGTGACGTGTTTGACATTGCCGAGCCTGAAACTTTTATCAGCTTTGAAGTTCCAATCCCGCACGGCTTTATCGACGCCTTCATTGCCGAGACCAAAGTTTTAATCGAACAGAAAAGCTCCTCCGTCAGCCTCGACGACCCAGAAATATTCCTGCAAGCCGTCCGCTACAACAACGCGCTGAACTATTCGCGCAAGGCTCGTTGGATTATCACTTGCAACTTTCGTGAGTTCCGCGTCTTCGACATGGATAAACGTTATCCCGAACGCGAGCCGCTTAAAATTTCCCTCTTCGAGTTGCCTAAGCGTTTCAAAGAACTAAGCTTAATCGTCGAACCACAAAGCAGACTGTCTATCGAACATGAACTATCAATCAAGGCGGGCGCAATCGTCGCCAAAGTTTATGACGGGCTACGCGCTCAACTCAAAGTCACAACGCCTAAAAGTCTTTCCGACCTCAACAAGCTGTGTGTGCGCTTAGTCTTCTGCCTTTATGCCGAGTCAATCGACGTGTTCGGCAAGCACAAGATTTTCCGCGACTACCTGCGCGGCTCAAGGAATATCCGCCAAGACTTAATCGAACTGTTCAAAGTCCTCGACACGCCGACCGATAAGCGCAGTCCCTACCTTGACGACACGTTGAAGAAGTTCCCTTACGTTGACGGCGGACTATTCAAGGACGCTATCGACTTCCCGAACTTCACGCCCGATATTAAGAGGCTCCTGCTCGACGAGGCAAGCAGTAACTTCAAGTGGGAAGACATTTCGCCGGCAATCTTCGGAACTGTCTTTGAATCAACGCTCGGCAACGAAGTGCGACGCTCCGGCGGCATGCACTACACCTCCACGGAAAACATTCATAAGGTTATCGACCCGCTGTTTATGGACGATCTGCGCGACGAATTTGCCAAAGCTAAGACGCGCAAGAAACTGATTGAACTGCAAGACAAAATCGCCGCGCTTAAATTCTTTGACCCAGCGGCGGGCAGTGGCAACTTCTTAACCGAAACTTATCTGAGCTTGCGCCGCCTGGAAAACGACATCTTGAAAGAACTCCTCGGCAGTCAAATCACGCTCGGCGAACTCGTCGACCCAATCAAGGTTTCAATTCAGAACTTCTACGGCATTGAGATAAACAACTTCGCCGTGACGGTTGCGCAGACTGCCCTTTGGATTGCCGAACTCAAGATGAAGCGCGAGACTGAAGAGATTGTTCATAAGGGCTTGGAACTGTTCCCGCTGAAGACTTACAGCAACATTCACGAGGCGAACGCCTTGCACGTCGACTGGCAGACGATTGCCCCTGACGCCGATTACATTATCAGCAACCCGCCGTTCGTGGGCGCAAGCATGATGACTGCCGCACAGAAGTCAGACGCCGTGAAAATCTTTGGCAAGCTCAAACTGTCCAACAGCATCGATTACGTTGGCGCGTGGTATCACAAAGCCGCTAAGCTCATGGCGGGCACGACGATTAAAGCCGCGTTCGTCAGCACGAACTCAATCACTCAAGGAGAGCAAGTCACACCTCTTTGGAGGAAACTCTTTGACGGATACGGTATGCAAATCATCTTCGGGCGTCGAACGTTCAAATGGGACAGCGAATCTTTTCATAAGGCGGCGATTCATTGCGTCGTTATCGGTATGGCGGATAGGGCGTTGCCTGTCGATAAGAAAATCTTCGACGGTGAGGAAGTCTTGCCCGCGACCAATATCAATCCCTACCTCGTCGACGCCCCGACAACTTTTATCGAGAGCCGCGCTAAACATCTTCAACCTTTCGTGCCGCGTATTACCAAGGGCAATCAACCGACGGACGACGGCAACTTTATCTTCAGTGCTGACGAGGCTAAGCAGTTCATCAAGAAATTTCCCGCGCAAGCTCATTTGATTCACCGATACTTAGGCGCGAAGGATTTTCTTAACGGCGAGCCGATTCGATATTGTCTGTGGCTGTTCAATGTGCCGCCGAATGAATACGCAAACAACAGAGAGATTAAACGACGCTTGGAGGCAATAAGAATTGTTCGAGAGGCAAGCTCCGCCGCTCCGACCCGCAAAGCCGCCGAGACGCCTTATAAATTCTTTTCGACGCCGCAGGGTAATGAGCCTTGCATTGTAATTCCTCGCGTCTCTTCTGAACGCCGCCGATATATTCCAATGGGATTCATTGAGCCGACGATAATCATCAGCGACGCGCTATCAATCGTTCCTTCGGCGACGGTTTATCATTTCGGGGTTTTGACGAGTTCAATCCATATGGCTTGGATGCGGGCGGTGGCTGGGCGATTGAAGTCTGATTATCGCTATTCGGGGAGCGTGGTCTACAATAATTTTGTGTGGGCTGAGCCGAGCGATAGTCAACGAGCGGCAATCGAGGCTACCGCGCAGAATATCTTAGACGTTCGGGCGAAGTATCCTAAGGCGACGTTGGCAGACCTGTATGACGAACTGACAATGCCCGCCGACCTTAGAGCCGCCCATAAAAAAAACGACCGCGCAGTCGCCGCCGCCTATGGCTTTGAAAATCTCTTGGACGACGAATCAGCTATCGTCGCGGAGCTGATGAAACTGTACGAGGCGTTGACAAAGGATTGAGCGTGTGGTAAATTTTCCGTGCGACATAGATAAAAAGAGTCTAACAGAGACGTCGTAGTAACACCAAACGAAGAAAAAACCCCGCCGGAGTAGTGACCCGTGCGGGGCTTCGTTTTTGCCTAACCGGTTAGTGAATCCGATTGTCTGGGGCAATAAGACGATTAGCGTACTACTTCTTTAACTTGTCGTAAATGTAATTAGCGGCGATACCGGCAATCACACCGATGACAAGCGAGCCTAACAGAGAAATCACACATAACACCTCCTCTCAAATCGGATTGATGCTGTGTAAGAGAGGATTTGCATCGATAAAAATATATCACACGCCTAAAGTTTTATCAATTAGCCGCTCAGCTGATGAAATAATCCTGACCTTCAAAGGCTACAGACAAATTGATATTCAACAGTTTTACGCCGCGATTGCAGTCCCCGTTTATGTCAGACAACACACGAGTTCCGGCGGAGGAGATATACTCAAGCTCGGAGCAATCGATTTCTACGCCGTCAATAACGTTAGCAACCAAGAGTGTAGCTCATCTGAATGTTGCCCGTTCGTATTTGCTTATCCATAGTGCTCCCCTCCGAAAAATCTGTAAGCGATTCTAGCACAAAAATAAAAAAATTAGCGGCTCCGATTAACAGAGTCGCTTTTAGTTTTGTCAGAAGTCGTAGCGAACACCCATGAACAGTCCGCTCCGCTCGAAAGCTCCATTGCTTGAGCCGCGCCGCAATCGGAAATCAATTCGACGCCAACCCGCGCTTATCGATAGGTTCTTTTGCGGGAAGTACTTTAGCCCCGACTCGAAATCGGATACGTGACCACGATTGCCCAGCGGTACTCCAGAAAATTGTGCGTAAATGTCCAACTGCGGACGAATTCGCATGTAAAGATTTATCCCGACGCTCGGCAAGACGTAGAATTTATTTCGGGCATCGAAGGCATTCAAGGCGACGTTCCATTCAAGCCCCGTGCCCATCATCGAAATAATTTCTTTGTCTATCTTGAGCTTAAAGAAATCCTCCGAGTTGTCAGCGCGTATCCAATCAATCGAAACGTTCTTGTGCTTTAGAATAAGTTCGGGCGACGCGTTGAAGTCCCTTGCCTCCGCGCTGAAGTCAGACGAATTCGCTTGCGGAACATTAATCATCATTAACAAACCAATCGCCGCCACTAGCCTTTTCATTTAGAACAGCCCTTTGCTGAAAGGAATTCCTTTTGGCAGGAAGTCCTTATCGCTCTTGCCCTTGACGATGACTTTATCAACGTATTTGTTCACGCGCTTAGCAATGAGTTTCGCCGAGTCCTCGACCGACTCCATATAAGCCTGCGTCCACACATCGTCATAACCTTTATCCGGTCTATGATGCTTTATAGCTTTACCCGTGAAATTGTTTTCCCAGACGACCTCGCCCGTCTCCACGCTGATAAATTGCATGTTGACGACGGTATTAAGGGCGGTGCGTTTCGTCACGTCCAAAAGACTTCCGAAACCTAGCAAGCCCACTCCCGTGCCGACGCGGCGCAACGTCTTATCACGATTGCTTGAACCACTGCCTCCGAACGAAAGCCCGCCGCCTACAAGCCCCGTGACTAGTCCAATCGTTTTGTCTTCAACCTTTGTGGCTCCGAGCGCAAGCACTTCACAGCGAACGACATAATCCACATCGAAGTTCTTATAGAAAGATTGCTCGAAGTCTTTAGCAACGGTGGAAGTTCGCGGCAACTCAACGGCGTCGAAAATCAAAATCTCTCCGATGTTCTCGGCTATATAATTTTGTTCAATGGCAACGCCTTCATCAACAGGCAAGCCGTCCTCAGATGAAATGTTTGTATTGACGACGGTCACAAGGTTTTTCTCAACGAGCTTATCGTTCAAGAAGAGTTCCAAGCTTTGAGCCGTGCCGAGTTCTTTATGCCGTGAGCCGTCCTTGACTTCGACCGCAACTTTGATTCGGTCTTCCTCCGGCAAGCCCTCGTTCTTCTTAGCCGATACCGCGCCTTGCATGACAAGTAGTAATGCTAAACAAAGCAGGAAAATTTTTCTTATCATAACATCGCCTCCATTTTTCTTGAAATTATACAATAGATAACAGCAAAAAAAAATCCCTCGGCGGTCGCTCATAGGGAAATTTTTTTATTGGCGGCTACGTTCAGCGTCCAAGACTTCGATAAAGGCTTGTTCGACTTCACGGATATAACTTGCTCTTACGTTCATTGCTTATGCACCTTCAAGAAGTGTTCGATACGGTTCAACGCCTCTGAAATCTTATCAACGCTCGTGGCGTATGAACAACGGACATGACCCGCGCCGCACTTGCCAAAAGCCGTACCAGGTACCAAAGCGACGTGTTCAGCTTGAATCAAACGCTCGGCGAATTCCTCTGACGTTAAGCCACTTGCCGTGATGTTCGGGAAGATATAGAACGCTCCCCGCGGCTCGAAACTTTCTAAGCCCAAAGTCTTTAAGCCGTCATAAATCAAGCGGCGGCGTCTGTCGTAGTCGGCAACCATTTTAAGCATATACTTTTCCCCACGCTTGAGAGCTTCGACGGCTGCTATCTGCGCGGTTATCGGCGCACAAAGAATCGTGTACTGATGAATCTTCGTCATCGCCGCGATAAAGTCCGGATTGCTCAGCGCGTAGCCGATACGCCAACCAGTCATCGCATACGCCTTGCTGAATCCGTTAAGCAGTATCGTCCGGTCGCGCATATTCGGCAGGGCGGCAAAGCATTCGTGCACGCCGCCATAAGTCAAATCGCCGTAAATCTCGTCGCTGATAACAATCAAATCGTGCGCCTCAGCGAAGTCAGCAATCTTTAACAGGTCGTCGCGTTCCATAATCGCACCAGTCGGGTTGTTCGGGTAGCCGATTAAGATTGCTTTAGTCTTCGGAGTGATGAACGGTTCCAACTCTTCGGGCGTGATTCGGAATTCGTTTTCAATCGTCGCGGGCACGCTGACTGGCACGCCATTAGCAAGAAACGTACACGCTTGATAAGACACGTAGCAAGGCTCCGGAATCAAAACTTCGTCGCCGGGGTCGAGTATCGCACGCAACGCCAAATCTAACGCCTCACTAACGCCGACGGTAACTAAAATCTCCGTGTCCACGTCGTAGCTTACGTTGAACTTGTCGACGTAGTGGCGGGCAATCTCCTTGCGCAGTTCAAGCATTCCGCGATTGGCAGTGTAGCTCGTGTAGCCGCGTTCCAAACCGTAGACGCAACTTTCACGAATCGTCCACGGCGTCACGAAGTCAGGCTCGCCCACGCCCAATGAGATAACGTCCTGCATCTTCGCCGCAATGTCAAAGAACTTCCTTATGCCGCTCGGAGCAATGGACTTAACCGAAGTCGACAGCCTATCTTGCCACGTCATGGCGAAACCACCAACCTACGGTCGCGGTCGTCATCATCCATTATCACGCCGTCTTTCTTATAAGCCTTCAACATGAAATGGCTTCGCGTCTGAGTCACGCCTTCAATCGGCGCAAGCCTCGTTGCTACGAAGTTCGCCACGTCCTTTAACGATTTGCCCTCAATGATTACTAGCAGGTCAAAGTTGCCGCTCATTAGATAAACCGTGCGCACCTCGTCGAAGCGATAAATCTTTTCCGCAATAGCATCAAAGCCGACCTCGCGTTGCGGCGTCAAGTTTATCTCAATCACCGCCGTTACCACATCATCGCCGAACTTTTCCCAATTTATCAGCGCACCATACGACAGGATTATCTTTTCCTTCTCCAGCACGGCAATATCCTTTTCAATCTCGTACTCGGACTTCTGCAACATGCTAGCCAGCTCGCCCGTCGATAACCGCGCATTGTGCTCCAGCAATTCCAATATCTCTTTCATGTCAATCACCTCTCAAGCATCATCGAATAAAAAACTTCGGCGTCGTGTAGCTCGGCAAACGTCTTAATCGCCGTCATGCCGCCGCGACTGTGATCCATTTTGTCATTGAGTGATAGCAACAGCTCCAAGAAGTCTTCGACAGTCAGCCGCCGCTTAGCGATAGCCGTCAATACTGCCGCGAACTCAATCGCCCGATAAGCCGTGACGAATACCCGACAATTAAAAGCTTCGTCGCCCACGAACGCGCAAGGATAGTTCCGCATGACGAATTCATTGACCAAATAATTTTCCAAGACAACGGCGAAGCTCCCGCGCAGTTGAGCTAGGATATTCTTCCTGTGCGTCAAGTAAACTTCGGCTAGCTGATTCTTCTTGCTTATCGTCAAGTTCGCCTCGTACATCTTGCCGAAGACCTCCGCTAATGCTGCCGCGTGATTCATGGCGTCAAAGTCGACGGGCACGGAAATTTTCTCGCCGAAGAACTTGCACAGCTCTTCAAGTCGCTGATTAATCGACAGCTCCCGACGCTGAAGAATTTTTATCGCCGCCCGTTGTCGATGGATGAACTCTTCGGCGGGCATTGAAAGTTTTTCCGTGAAGTCGAACACTTGCCGCGCCTTAAGCTCGTCGACGACTTCAAAGGCAATCGGCTCGTTCCTTAGCAGAATTAGTATCGCCGCAACCGGACAAGTCAGAGTCATTGCCTGCGAATAAATTTCTGCGTCGAGCTTGTACGTCACACGCGGGAAGCTTTGACAGATTGCCGTTAAGAACTCCTCGCCGTGCTTGAGTTGAAGCTTACACAAAAAATTTTCGTCGAGGAACGGACACGCCCCTGAGCTTTGCATTTGGAAGGCTTGCCCAGTCTCGTCGACGTGACTAAGAATCTCTTTGGCGGCGGGCGAAGTCAAATACTTTTGACGCGTCTGCTCGTCAAGCACAATCCGCCAATCACGACAGCACCGCGACTCGCAAGCCTTACCGTCACACTTGAACGCCCCAACGTAATTTGGTCGATAAACTTTCATCTGATAAAGTGCGTCGGCGTCCACGGTTCAACCTTTGGCAAGCCGTATTTCTCTTTGCCCAGCGCGATACTCCGCATGAGGAACGTCATGTTGCGGGCAAGCGTGCGCATCGTCTGCAAGCCTTCGGCGTCTTGAGTTGCCTCGCCAGGTTCCATGCCGTAAACCATATTCCAATACTGACTGCCGGCAATCGTCATGTTAGTCATCGCCATGTATTTGTTAAGCACATCAAAAGCCGCACTTGAACCACCGCGACGAGACACTACCACGCCCGCGCCAACCTTGCCAGTCTTGTCCTTGGTGAACGTGCTGTAGAAGAGCCTATCGAGGAAGGCAAGCATCGTGCCATTGGGAGAGCCATAATAAACTGGAGAACCGATAACGAACCCTTCCGCCTCCATGAAGTAAGGCGCAACCTCGTTGACGACATCATCAAAGACGCACCGTCCAAGCTTGAAACAATTTTGACAGGCGACGCAACCGCGAATGACCTTGTTGCCAATGTGCAGGTACTTCGTCTCGACGCCCTCCGCCTCGAAGACTTTAATCATTTCGTTCAGCGCAATGCTCGTGTTGCCCTTTGCACGCGGCGAACCATTGACCAACAGAACTTTCATTTTTAATCGCTCCTTTCCATACGCTTTAGGTTATATTTTGACGCGGCAAGCAAAAATCCTTTAGCAATAAAAAAAGCCGTCCGTCGACAGCTTAAAAGTTTCATCGCGCCGCTAAGATTGCGTCAATCTCCTTGAACAGTTCAGCGACGAGTTGAGCTTCAGGCACCTTGCGGACAATTTGTCCTTTGCGGAAGATGATTCCTTCGCCGTCAGCCCCGGCAATGCCAACGTCAGCAGTCCGAGCCTCACCAGGGCCATTGACGATGCAACCCATTACTGCGACTGTTAGCGGCTGTTTGATAGTGTTAAGACGTTCCTCGACCTGCGCGGCGATTGCGGGCAAGTCAATCCGTGTGCGTCCGCAAGTCGGGCAAGCAATCAACGTTACGCCGCCTTCACGCAAGCCCAGCGACTTGAGGATTTCTTTGGCGACTTTGACTTCAGCGATTGGGTCACCCGTCAACGACACGCGGATTGTATCGCCAATGCCCTCCGCGAGCAACGCGCCGATTCCCACCGCCGACTTGATGACGCCGCTATTAATCGTGCCCGCCTCCGTGATTCCCAAATGCAACGGGTAGTTCGTCAGCTTACTTGCCAATCGATAAGCCGCCAACGTCAACGGTACGTCGTGAGCCTTCAACGATATTTTTATGTCGAAGAAGTCTTCCGCCTCCAAAATCGCGACGTGCTCCATTGCCGATTCCACCAGAGCTTCAGCCGTCGCGCCGCCGTACTTAGCTAAGAGCTTGCGACTTAACGAGCCGGCATTGACGCCTATCCTTATCGGTATTCGAGACGCCCGCGCAGCTTTGACGACTTCCCGCACGTGAGCCGCCCCGCCTATATTGCCAGGGTTCAACCTCAACGCCGCCACGCCTTGAGCAATCGCCTCTAATGCCAGCTTATAATCAAAGTGAATGTCCGCGACAATCGGCACGTCGACTGCAGGAACAATCGCGCCTAAGGACTTGGCAGCAGTCATATCGGGCACGGCAACGCGTACAATGTCGCAACCCTCCGCCGCAAGCCTTTGCACCTGTTCAATCGTCGCCGCCGCGTCATGAGTCTTAGTGTTCGTCATCGACTGAATACTAATCGGAGCACCGCCACCAACCTTGACGCCTCCGACGCTGATTTGCCGTGTCAACTTCCTATCAATCATTCAATAAGCCCCCTTGCCTTTGAAGACCGCCTTAACAGTCTTGAACAGATACATCAGGTCAATCCACACCGACCAGTTGCGAACGTACCACGTATCCATTGCGACGCGTTCAGGATAAGTCGTGTCACTGCGTCCGCTAACTTGCCACATGCCCGTTATCCCAGGCAACACCATGTAATATTCGCGAATGTTCTTGCCGTAGCGCACGACCTCCGCTTGAACAATAGGACGTGGTCCGACCAAACTCATCTCGCCGCGTATCACGTTCCAAAGTTGCGGCAACTCGTCTAAGCTTGTCCGCCGAAGGAAATTTCCCAGCTTCGTTACCCTTGGGTCATGAGTCAGCTTGAAAGTCTCTTCCCATTCGCGACGAGCCTCAGGGTTCTCTGCGAGGTATTCCTTTAACTTCGCCTCGGCATCGGGTATCATCGTTTGGAACTTGTAGCACGGAAACTTCTTGCCTGCCGCGCCAACTCGTCTGTGTGCAAAGATAACGCGCCCGCGATTGTCAATCGCCACTGCCAATGCAATCGCAAGCAGGACAGGTGAAATCATCAGCCCGCCGACAATCGTAAGCGTCAAGTCGAAAATCCTCTTGATAACTCGGTTGTATGGTCGCGATAGGTTGTTGCGCAGGTTGAGCAGTAAAATCTTTTCGCTGAACAGAAGCGACAGCTCCACGCTAGACATAGGAGTCCCGATTAAGTCCGGCACGAACGAAATATTTTTAACGTGCGGTTGAATGTCGCTGATAAGTGCTTGCAATCGTTCCTTACCGAGTCCGGGTGCGGCTATTATGATTGTCTTGACATTAGCCGCCCGAATGATTCTGCGTGCCTCATCGAAGCCGCCGAGTATCGGGAACTCCTTCGGCAAGGTCGCGGAGATTGGATGGTCGTCAATCAGCCCGATAACTTTATAACGATAGCCCAAGTCCTCACGCCAGAACTTTATCAGCTTTTCTGCCGTCAGTCCCGCGCCGATTAGGATTATCGGTTCGTGGAAAAGATTTCGCCGCTTTATGAACTTAAGCACGCAATAACGAATCAAGCAGACGTTGACTAGGACGAACAGCCCGAACAGGATTATAAACAGCCGCGACGATTGATTGCTTGCCTTAAGGAAGTAAATGATTATGATTGAGGCAATCCACCCCGCCAAGACTGATTGGAAGATGTCGCGCATGGTGTCGACTATCGGTTTCATTTGCCGATACGAGCGCGATTGACCGAGGAAAATTATAAACAACAGCGGCACGGCTCCATAAATGTAGGCGTCGCCGTAAAGATAAGTGACGTGGTTCCACGTGTCTAACCAATCGCGCAAGGCAAAGGCTAGGTGTTCGCTTAGGACTACGCCGAGATAATCGAACAGCAGAAATAAAAGCGGCGGCGCAAACGTGCTTAGGGTCGTCGGATTTTTTGACATGTTATTTCCTCTTCCAAAAATTTTTTGCACATTGTAACACAGCAGACGATAAATTTAAAAGCGGCTCCGAGTTTGGAACTGCTTAGGGATTTCTATTTGGTATGCTCGGCGCAAGCGTGAACGCTTGACCCAGTGAACGCGTTGGCGTCTATGATAATCTTCAGCTCATGACCGCGCTAAATGGAATTTAAAAGCCCCTCCGAGTTTGGAACTGCTTAGGGATTTCTAATTGGTGTACTCGGCGCAAGCGTGAACGCTTGACCCAGCGAACGCGTTGGCGTC
>JAFWCT010000086.1 GCA_017534385.1 Selenomonadaceae bacterium | reverse complement strand
TTAACGTCTAAGGACACGTCGTCAGCTGTCGAGGGTTCTTCAGCCTCTAAGGACACGTCATCAGCCGTCGAAGGTTCTTTAACGTCTAAGGACACGTCGTCAGCTGTCGAGGGTTCTTCAGCCTCTAAGGACACGTCATCAACCGTCGAGGGTTCTTTAGCGTCTAAGGCAACGTTATCAGCTGTCGAGGGTTCTTTAGCCTCTAAGGACACGTCATCAGCTGTCGAGGGTTCTTTTACGTCTAAGGCAACATCATCAGCTGTCGAGGGTTCTTTAGCCTTTAAGGACACGTCATCAGCTGTCGAGGGTTCTTTTACGTCAAGTGACACGTCATCAGCCGTCGAAGGTTCATTAGCCTCTAAGGACACGTCATCAGCCGTAGAGGGTTCTTTTACGTCTAAGGACACGTCATCAGCTGTCGAGGGTTCTTTTACGTCTAAGGACACGTCATCAGCTGTCGAAGGTTCTTTAGCGTCTAAGGACACGTCATCAGCAGTCGAGGGTTTTTTAGCGTCTAAGGACACGTCATCAGCAGTCGAGGGTTCTTTAGCGTCTAAGGACACGTCATCAGCAGTCGAGGGTTCTTTAGCCTCTAAGGACACGTCATCAGCCGTCGAAGGTTCTTTAGCGTCTAAGGACACGTTATCAGCTGTCGAGGGTTCTTCAGCGTCTAAGGCAACGTTGTAAGCCGTCGCAGGTTCCTTAGGTAAAAAGTTCTTTGCGTCGAGTGAGGAGCTATCGTCGCCCCACTCAAATTTATCAATCGGCGCGGCCTTCGTTGAAGACTTTTTCTTTTCCTCCTCGTAAGCTGCCCTAACCTCTTCATCAAAGCGTTTCTCCTCGGCAAGCTGTCTGTTCAATAAGAATTTGTTCGCGAAGGTAAGGAGAGCCGCCGCTACCGAAATCATAAGCCCCAGTTGCAAGAGGAATTCTCGACCGATTGAAGGCGTCACAAACGTTGTAGCGAGCGTTACCATAAACGATAACACTGCCACTGCAAAAAGCGTTGTGTAATAGATTTGCAAGCCCAATCGATTTGCCAGCGCGTGTACCAATAAGACACTGACTATCACGACGCTCGGCACTATCAGAAAGAATGCCAAACTCATCCCTCCACGAAAAATTTTATCAATCGGCATTGACTTCGACACACCGTTTAAATTTCCTTTAAAAAAGTTTTTGTGCTATAATCGGCGCGAGAAAAATTTTTTGGAGGACTCATGTGCATCAGTTTCTGTTTTATGTCGGCGACTTCCCGATTCGTTCCTATGGCGTGGTACTGAGTCTATCAATCTTCTTGGCAACGGGCGTCGGCTACTTCATGGCTAAGGTCGACGGGCGCGGCTATGAAAAGTTCATTGTCGACATCGGACTAATCGGAGGCTTCTTTGGCTTACTCGGTGCCAGGCTCTGGGACGTGTTCTTCTTCGACTGGAGCTACTATCAAAACCATCTCAGCGAGATTCTAAACGTGTGGCAAGGCGGCATGGCTGTTCAAGGCGGAATAATCTTCGGCGTGACGGCAGGGGCACTTTACGCTAAGACTAAGGGATTGGACGTGATTCATCTTGCCGACCTCATGGCTCCGGCGATTGTCCTCGGTCAAGCGTTGGGAAGGTGTGCTAATCTCCTAAACGGTGACGCCTTCGGGGCTCCCACTGGCACGGGCTACGGAATCATTTACCCCGACACGACCCTTGCCTATCGCACCTACGGCAATCAACCGCTCTTCCCCGCTGAGGTCTGGGAATGTCAGCTTGACGTTGTGATTTTTGCTCTGCTGTTAATCTTCCGTTGCACGAACTATGTTAAGGGTCAGTGCTTCACGCTGTATGTTATGCTCTATGCCGTCGCGAGGTTTGCTTTGGAATTTCTTCGCGGCGATTATACCAGTCAAGTTATCGGCTTCCTGAAGTCTGCGCAGGTCACTAGCGTCGTTGCCTTCACGATTGCCGCCGGTATCTTTATCTATCTAAGTTGGAGGCGAAAACGCAATTAACATTTCTCAAGATAAACGAACGTTAAAGTTTCTGTCGCAGGCTTAACGGCAAAAATTTTATAACCCAACCGCTCATACAGAGAAATATTTCGGCGGCTCTTGTTGCTCGTGAAAAGTTCGTATCGC
>JAFWCT010000085.1 GCA_017534385.1 Selenomonadaceae bacterium | reverse complement strand
GACTTCCTCCGCAGGCAAAGAACCTTCAATCAAGACCTTGCCGCGAGTCTTCGGCGCGAAGTAGAGATTACGAATCGCGAGCTTGCCGCCTTGATAAGTGAAGTCCGCGAAGAGTTGAAGCTTGCGTTCGTTGTTGTAGAGGGATTCGGCGTCATGAGGCTGGAGCTTGACGGAAAACTTTTTATCGGCGGCGAAGTCCTTAACGATTGGAATATAATCGAAGTTCCAACGCGGCTTGAAGTTGAACTGCGCGGCGTCAATGTCATAATCCTTATCGTCAAGCAGAGTGGAACCGACTGCCACGCCGCAAATCTTTTCCACACGCGCTTTGAAGTCTTCGGGCGTCTCAAATGCATTTTTCCCGCGCAGAACTTCAGCAATCTCCTTAAGCGTCGGGCGTTCGCCGAGAACTTTTTTGGAGCCGTCGATAATCTTCACGTTGTGCGACTGCTCGGCTTTAATGTTAATCGGGTGGTGTAGATAAATTTGCACATCCTCAAGGACAATCTCGCATTTGTCAAAGTCAACGTCAAGCTCCGCGTCCAAATCGATAACGGCATTATCGCGCCCGATGTAAGTAATGCCATTGCGATTGAGCGGAATCCTGAACTCGCCGCCGCAAAGGTAAATCTTTTTATCGCCGTCTTTAATGGCGCGGACAAGTTCCCTTTGCGTTTTGACGAGCTTATTTTCCTTAGGCGTCTTCGCGAAAAGTTTTTGCTCGGCAAGTGCAGTGACTTCCTCCACGTCCTGCGCCGATAAAGTATCAAGCGGCAAGTCGAACAGTTCACAGATTAGAAGTTTTAACTCCGCGTCGCTTGCCTCGTTGCTGATTGCCGTCGCGACCTTCTTTGCCTCCGTATCGTAGAAATTTTCCTCGAACCACTCCTGCAAGTTCCTCTGTTGTGCAAAGTCCACCAGTTCCGCCAATGAAAAGTTTTCGACAAGCTCGCGCTTTGAATAGAACTCGAATATCGATTTCTCAATGCTGTTTGTTGTCTCCATGTCTTGCCCTCCAACAAAAAATTAATCGCTTTACAACGATTGACTTTCTGCTTATAATCGTTGCCAAGCGATAGATGGTCGGCTCTCTCCTCAAAAAGGGGAGGTGACGCACCATGACGAAGTACGAAATCGTATCTCTGATTCTCCAGGGTCTCAATCTGGTTGTGTCAGTGCTCGCGTACCTCGACTAAGTCGGGTAGCGGGTTTGCCACCGCAAAACGGCTCTTGACCTAAATCCACACGTTTCTAACTACGGGAGAGAGCCGACGTGCCAACATCGACTCGCCCGCGCTCCGTTCATGACGGGGCGTTTTCGATTTGAATTATAAGCGACGCTCCAAGATTTTTCAAGGAAAAGTTTTTACCAGTGATACGGTTCATTGCGATTGATTTTGAATGCGCGATAGATTTGTTCGACGAGAACGAGCCGCGCCATTTGATGAGTTAGCGTCATCTTAGACAAAGATAATCGGAAGGACGCCGCTGACTTAAGTTCCTCGCTCAAGCCGAACGCCCCTCCGATTGCAAATGTCAAATTGCTCACGCCGCCTAAGTTAAGCGCGGCGATTTTCTTTGCGAAGTCTTCCGAAGTCAATTCCACGCCTGAAACGTCCAATACACATAGCCACGAGCCTTGCGGGACGAGTGATAAGATTTTCTGACCTTCCTCTTCGACTGTGCGACATTCGGGCACCTCGCGGACTTCAAGCCGTGCGAACTTGTGCAGACGCTTTACATACTCCGCCACGCCCTCGACTAAGAATCTTTCCTTGAGCTTACCGACGACGATTAGATTTATCTTCATTGATTGGAAGGTTGAGGCATCTCTTCTAACGTGACTTCAACAGTCTCCTCGCGACCTTCCCTGTCGATTAGGACTTTGACCTTATCGCCGACCTTGTGAGCCGCGACCCCGTTGCGAACGTCCGCCACAGAGTTTACGTCCTTGCCGTCAATGCTAAGGATAATGTCGCCGCGTTGGAAGCCTGCACGACCTGCCGGCGAATCAATCGCGACCTGGAAGACGTAAACGCCCTTATCAATCGACAGCTGATAACCGTAGCGGGCGGCAGTTGGCTTATCAAAAATCGTCACGCCCAGATAAGGACGAGCCACGTAACCTTTTTCCATAAGCTCATTGACAATCGTCTTGACGGTGTTAATCGGGATTGCAAAGCCCATGCCCTCGACGCCAGTAGTCGCGAGCTTTATGCTATTGATTCCGATAACTTCTCCGTCCGCGTTTGCGAGTGCGCCGCCCGAATTGCCAGGACTTATCGCCGCGTCCGTCTGCAGAAGCTTAACGCGTTTATCGTTCAAGTCAAGCGTTCGATTATGCGCACTGATAACGCCGACCGTCACCGAGCCTTGAAACTCCAAGCCCATTGGGTTGCCGATAGCGATTGCCGGTTCCCCGACGACAACTTCATCAGAATCGCCGAGTTCAGCTGTCGGCAAGTCCTTAGCGTCAACCTTAACAACTGCAATGTCCGTCATCTCGTCAGTTCCGATAAGCGTGCCGTTGATTGTGTTGCCGTCGGACAGCGAAACGATAATCTCCTTTGCCCCGGCGATAACGTGATTGTTCGTGATGATATAGCCGTCGCTTTTGAATATGACGCCGGAGCCGACGCCCTCGGTCTCAAAGGTTCTGTCGAAGAAGTCACGAGCAATCGCTTTATTGGTTATGCCGACGACCGCTGGACCAACCGTCCTAGCCACGCGCACGGCGGGAGTATTCCTCGCGTCGGAAATCTTGCCGCTACTTTCTGGCTGATTAGGTGTCTTAGGAGCCGCCTCCGTATGTGCCGCCTGAGTTACGGTAGCCTTTTCGCCCGCCGACTTATCATCGGTATCAGAGCCACTACAACCTCCAAACGTCAACGCCGTCGCGACCGCCGCCGCGCAGATTATCTTTGCTATTTTTTTAGACCTCATGCTTAACGCACCTCCGCAATCATTGTAAGTTTTGCGCCGCCGATTGTCAATTTTAATTTCGCTTAGAATTGACTTGCAGGGCGGCGGCTTGCTATAATGAATCAGCTTCAAACAACGGAATGATTTTTTGTTAGGGAGGGACACATCATGTTGAACACAATCAGCGCGAGTTTCCTAAAGTCTTATCAAAGCGTCGTGCAATTCGGCAATCAATCGACGACTTCAACTAAACCTGCCGCCGAGCAAAATCCCGTCGCGAACTTCATGGCCGATACGACCGTTGAACTCTCCGACGAGGGCTTGAATGCCTTGGCGAACTCCAATACTAATGACGAGGCGCAACTGTCCGACAAAGCCAAGAGTTTCTTAGAGAATCTGCGCAAGAAGTACGGCGACTATGACTTCATCGTCTCCAACGACATGGACACATCAAAGACGGTCGGCAGTACCAAAGAGTATTCGGTCATGTTCACCGCCGAAGAGATTGAGCAGATGGCTAACGACGAAGACTACGCCGCAAAGATGATGGGACAAGTCGGTAATGCCGTCGACATACTCAAGAACCTTTCAGAGAAGGACTTGGGCGAGGGCGTTCAATTCTCTCAACTGGGCGCGTCTTTTGATTCGGAAGGCAACATGACGCTCTTTGCTCAACTTGAGAAACTTTCCACCGAACAGCAGGAACGTTTGGAGGCGGCTAAGGAGAAACGTGCCGAAGAACAGAAAGCTACCGAGGAAAAAATCGACAAGGCGTCGCCTGAAGACGGTATGCCAGTCGTCTTCAAGAGTGCGGACGTTGAGGCGTCTAACGAAGAAGAATTGCTCGCTAAGATTTTTGGTATCAATTGGGACGAAATACCCGAAGAGGAAGCTTTAATCTAATCGAACACTGACTTAGAAATATCTTCGCCTCATTAACGAGGCGTTTTTTTTATTTAATTTTCATGAAGCCGTGATATTCTGTCGCCGGAAAGGGGAGTGGTTAATTTGCGAAGAGTGAAGCTTTTATCGGCGATAGTGGCGGCGATTATCCTAGCGACTTGTGCAAGCGGCGAATGTGCCTCGACAAGCGTTCACGTCGACGTTCAAGTTGATACGGAATCTTCAACGCCCGTTCAGCCGAAAAAAAGAATGGTCTCCGATTATGCGGAGATGGCTGAAGGCATCTACACTGGCTTAATCATCGACTGCAGAGGCTTGGGACTAAAAACTGCAATGTCGCCCGTCATTAAGAACATCAACGGCACGAAGATTTATGGACACAAGAACCTTGACATTGATAAGATTATCGTAATGGGTATGGTCGATTATGTCGATGACCCTGAAGCCGTCGACCGGGCAGGAACTAATCCTCTTATCATCAAGGCGGTTGCTCTGGAAAATTTCAACTGTGACCCCGTCGTATCGCTTGAGGATTCCAATCGGATTTTGGTTGAGAACTATGCGACGAAATTTCTAAAGACTTTGAAGGTTGTCTTCCTTTATGATTGAAAAAATCCCCGTCACTCACTGCGAGCGGCGGGGATAATTTTTATGGTAAGGTAAGTGCCAAAGGATTACAGGTTTGCTTTGATGAGCGCGAAGAGTTTGGAATAAGGCGTTACGCTCGTGAAATGAGTTATCGCGGCGTCGATGCCGTTCGCCTTGATGAAGTCTTGAACTTCGACAGCTTCTTTGTCCTCGGCGTAATCGAACTTCAGCGCGGCGGCAATGACCTTAGCCAATGCGGCAGGCTTTTTGCCGCTTTCGATGAGCTGAATTGCGGGACTAACTAGACGGTCGCCAGCGGAGAGTTTGCGCTTGGGACCACGTGCCACGCGTGTGACCTCGTCGCTGATTTCGGGATTCTTAAAGCGTTCCTCAGTCGTCATGACGTATTTTTGATGGACGATGGGGTCGAAGCCGTACTTATCAATCAACATGGCGGAAGTCTCAGCCCAAACTGCGCGGGCGGCGGCTACAATGTCCTCGTCGCGCATGGCGGAGCTTATATCGGGCAGACCTTTCTGATAAGCAAGATAAGCAATGGAGGCGTGCCCAGTGTTGACGGTAAAGAGTTTGCGTTCAATATACGCGCCGAGGTTGTCGACAAGCGTCATGCCTTTAATCGGCGGCAGTTCACCGACAACGCCCTTTGAATCAACGTCCCATTCAGCGTAGGGTTCGACCTTGACCAAAAGTTTTTCGTAGTTCTTCTGCAAGGGAACGATTCTATCAACAGCCGCATTGGGGAAGCCAATCAGCTTATCGACTTCAGGCTTAATGTCGTCGGCTAAATTCTGATAGACGAAGCCTTTAAGCACAGTGGAGCCGCCGACCATGTTTTCGCAAGCGATAATGTTAAGCGGCGTCTTATTCGTCGCAATGCGTTTGGTAAGACCCTTAGCTATGTTCGGGGCGATGAACTTTAAGATATTCGGACCGATAGCCGTCGTTACGATGTCTGCCTCAACGATAGCATCAAGCAGGGCGTCGAGGTTTTCATTGCTGTTGATTGCGCTGACGTTCTCAACGAGAGTTTTCTCAGCCTCGCCGAAGATTTGAACGTTATACTTGCCGAGCGTGTTAATGTCGTCGACCAAAGGAGCCGCCACGTCAACAAACGTCACGTGATAGCCCGCTTGACTTAAGAGCAAGCCGATAAAGCCGCGTCCGATATTGCCCGCGCCGAAGTGTACAGCCTTCTTCATAGTGTAACCTCCTAATCAAGTGATTCAAAAAATTTCTCGTCGACGGGTTCAAGCCATTCCGTCGAGACTTCCGAATTCGATTGCATGATTGATAAGTGTTGCATCATCTTACCTGGTGCTGCGCCGTGCCAATGCTTGACGCCTTCTGGTACCGTGAACACCACGCCGGGCATTAGCTTAACGGGTTCTTGTCCCCAGAGTTGAACATAACCTGCGCCCGCTTCCGTCACGAGGATTTGGCATGTGCCGTGATGAATATGCCAGAAGGTGTGCGCCCCGTCAATGAACGTGACGTTGCCGACGCCCATTGATTGTCCTGACGTTAGCGGCGCAAGATACGTCCGCCCTGTGAAATATTTTTCGTAGTTGACGTTCGGATTGCCAATGGGGAAGATTGTTCCGCCCGCCGTCGAAAGCTTTGCTTGAACTTCTTCGACGGACGGATAATCTTCAGCCGAGGCAACCTGTGCGGTCGTCAAGATACAAGTCACCGCCGCCAGCGTTGCCAAAAGTTTCTTCATGCGCTTAGCCTTTCGTGAACATGTCGAAGAGTACTTGCGGGTCTTTGGTCGTGTAAGCCTTGTGCAAATCTTCTTCGGAGTATTCCATAGTAATCGTCGCAAGGTTCGCGATAATCGCCAAATGGTCGTCACCCTTGCCCGCGATACCAACAATCAAATGCGCGATGTTTTCGTCGGAGAACTTGACGCCTTGCGGGTACTGCATGACAACCAAGCCGGTCTTGATGACGTGCTTTTTAACAGCGTTCTCGCCGTGAGGAATCGCAATGCCTTGACCAATGTAAGTTGAGATGTCGCGTTCACGAGCCAACATGCCGTCGATATATTCTTTCTCAACGTAGCCGCTCTTAAAGAGGAGTTCGCCCGCCGCCTTGATAGCCTCTTCCTTGCTAACAGACTTCAAACCGACTTTGACATTGTCTTTAAGCAGGACGCCTTCTTTGAGGGATTGAGTTTGTTCTTCTTCGCCGCCAGAATCAGCAGGAGCCGAGACGCCGCCGCCTTTCAAACGTTCGCTGATAACGTCATAGACATTGTTATTGGTGAAGTCCTTAACCCAAATGTGTTCGGCTTGCGGAGAGTCAGCGCGAGCGCGTTCAGCAAGTTTCTCGTGGCTAACGACAATCTGCGCGTCCTTAGGAATGTTGCCGATTGCGAAGTTCTTAACCGTGATGTTCTTGTAGCCGTCCTTATGGAGTTTCTTACGAAGAGCCGCCGCACCTAAAGCTGAAGAACCCATGCCAGCATCGCAAGCGTAGACGATAAACTTAATGTCTTTGCCAGCAACTTGTTTTTCTCCTTCGACTGCTTGACCTTTGGACGCCGCCTTCATGGACTTCATATTAGCTTGCGCGGCTTCGAGTGCGTCTTCCTTTTCAGCATCAGCCGCAGCCGTTGCCTTGATAAAGATTGAACTGATTGCAAAGCTTACAGCCGCCGCCGCCGCTACTGCCGCAACGTTTGAAATGTACGCGCCAGGAGCCGTCATAGCCATAATCGCGATAAAGGAACCAGGAGCCGCCGGAGCTACGAGACCGCCATTAAGGAGCGTCAACGTAAATACGCCGGTGATACCGCCCGCCATGACTGCAAGAATCAGCGTAGGTTTCATGAGGACATAGGGGAAGTAAATCTCGTGAATGCCGCCGAAGAAGTGAATGATAACCGCGCCGGGGGCAGAACCTTTAGCATTGCCGACGCCGAATAACGAGTAAGCAAGCAGTACGCCGAGACCAGGGCCGGGGTTTGATTCAATCATGAAGAAGACCGATTTGCCGACTTCCTGAGCTTGTTGCATGCCGAGCGGAGTAAAGACGCCGTGATTGATTGCGTTGTTTAGGAACAGAATCTTTGCCGGCTCAACGAGGATTGATACGAGCGGAAGGAGTCCCGCGCTGACGATTGCACCGACTGCCGAGGCAAGTCCGTCCGTGATGCTTGAGACTATCGGACCGACAAAGCTGTAAGCCGCGCAGGCAAGTACGCCGCCGATAATGCCAGCCGAGAAGTTGTTAACTAACATCTCGAAGCCGCCGGGGATTGAGTCTTGCGCTGCCTCGTCAAACTTCTTAATCGCAACGCCGCCGATAGGACCCATAATCATTGCGCCCATAAACATAGGAATATCGGTACCGACAATGATACCGGCAGTGGCAATCGCGCCTACGACGCCGCCGCGGTGACCGTTGACGACCTCGCCGCCCGTGAAGCCTATCAATAGCGGCAACAACCACTTAGCCATAGGTCCGACGAGTTCTGCAAGCCCTTCATTAGGAATCCAGCCTGCAGGGATAAAGAGTGCTGTGATAAAACCCCAGGCAATGAACGCGCCGATATTGGGCATGACCATCGCGCTGAGGAAGCGACCAAACTTTTGCATCGCCTCTTGCATGGATAACACCTCCAAAAAAACTTCTTGTTAAACCTATATTGAATTGTAATCGCCGATATGCCCCTTGGCAAGCAAAACAACTTTTGCGGCGTCCTTAGCGACTGCGGACAAAATTTTACAGCTATGGACACGGACTATCTATCTTGACAGGGAATTTTTGCAAGTTATAATTGAAACGTACTCTAAGAAGAAAGGACGTTGCCATTATGGAAGTCGGCGAGGTTGTTGAAAAAAGTTTCTTGCGCCCGATTGACAACACGTCGGTAGTGCAACAAGTGATTGACCGCTTAACTTATGCGATGATTTATAAAGAACTGCGCCCAGGTGACAAGTTGCCGACGGAAATGGAATTGGCAGCTTCCTTCGGCGTAGGACGCAACTCCATTCGTGAGGCGATAAAAATTCTGGTATCGTTCGGCGTGCTGGATATTCGTCGCCCTGAGGGAACGTTCGTAGCAAGTGGCTTTTCAGACAAGATGATTAATCCTCTGCTCTATGGAATCATTCTTGACCAATCAGACTCAATCGATTCTCTAAAGGAACTGCGCGAGTGGGTGGACTTCGGGATTTTGGAATTGGCAATGGAGAAGGCTGAGCCTGAAGATTTATTTCAGCTGGAAGAACAGCTTCACAAGTTGCTGGCGGAAATCGACGGCGGTGACGCTGAAAAGGTTTTCGTGGCGGATGATGAGTTTCATGAGGCAATCTCCATGGCGGCGCATAATTCATTGCTAGGACAGATTGCTAAACTCGTTCGGACATTGACTAGCGAAATGCGCATGACGACTATCCGCAACATGTTAAGGCTCAACAAGGGCAATGAACTTAAGAAGGCGCACGAAGACTTACTCCATATCGTCAAGTTCAAAAAGGATACGTCAGCACGGCAACTGCTAGTCGAAGGATATTTCTATCGATACAACGTTTTGCGCAAATGATTCAAGCCTCCCGCGCAGGGAGGTTTTTTCTTGCATGAAGTCAACTCGACGCTTTATAATGACAGAAAAACTTTTGGAGGTTGTAATATGAAACGTTCGCTTAAAGGATTGTTGGCTGGCGCATTGTGTTTGGGGATTATCGGCTTACCTGTTGGTGTGGACGCGGCTAAGCCTGCCTTCGACCCAATGAATGCTCCTAGCTTTAAAGTTCAGGCGGAGAAACTCGAATTGGAAAAGCAATGGGATAAGGTCTTTCAAAAGAGTGTCAAGGTTAATCATCGCAAAGTTACGTTCGTCACTCGCTACGGGATAACGCTTGCCGCCGACCTTTACGAGCCGCGTAATTATTCAGGCAAACTTCCCGCGATTGCAGTTGCCGGACCTTTTGGCGCAGTCAAGGAGCAAAGTTCAGGGCTTTATGCTCAGACGCTTGCGGAGCGTGGCTTCTTGACTATTGCCTTTGACCCGTCGTTCACCGGCGAGAGCGGAGGCATTCCCCGATTCGTTGCCTCACCCGACATTAACACCGAGGATTTCTGCGCGGCAGTTGATTTCCTTAGCACGCAAACGAACGTCGACCCTAATCGAATCGGCATAATCGGCATTTGCGGCTGGGGAGGCTTTGCACTCAATGCGGCGGCGATTGATACTCGAATCAAGGCTACTGTCACGACTACGATGTACGACATGAGTCGCGTAACTGCCAATGGCTACTTCGACTACGACAAGGACGCCGCGACTATTGCTAAGGAACGGCAAGCAATGCGCGTCAAACTCAATGAGCAACGCACTGCCGACTATAGGGCAGGAACTTATGAACGTGCAGGCGGCGTTCCTGAAGACGTTTCTCAAATGCCCCAGTTCGTCAAGGACTATTACACTTACTACAAGACAAAGCGCGGCTATCATAAGCGTTCGCTGAATTCTCATGCGGGTTGGAACTCGACAAGTGCATTGTCCTTTATGAACATGCCATTGCTTTGCTACTCCTCCGAGATTCAAACGCCCGTATTGATTATTCACGGCGAGAAGGCGCACTCCAGATATTTTTCCGAGGACGCCTTCAAGAAGTTGACAGGCACTAACAAAGAGTTGATGATTATCCCCGGCGCGAATCACATTGACCTTTACGACAACATGAATGCCATTCCGTTCGATAAGATTACTCAGTTCTTTAAGGAGAACCTTAAATAAGGTGGCGTCACCTCTCCCGACTTCGGTTGGGATTTTTTATTTGGCGTGGCAGGAAAAATTTATCGTGGCGGCGAAAGTTCGATTAAATCTTTAGCGACTTGAAAGGAGCATGTTAAATGATTGGTGTTAGAAATGTAGTAGCGATAGTTTGCGGCGGAGGCCCTGCACCCGGCATCAATGCGGTCATCAATGCGGTAACCAACACGGCAAATCGTCACGGCTGGGACGTCCTGGGCATGTACGACGGCTTTAGTCACCTCGGACGCGGCGAAAAGTCTTATATCCGGCTCGACGCGGCGGCTGTAAACAGAATTCACTTGACGGGCGGTTGTATCCTGCGTATGTCGCGCTTCAACCCGACTAAAAAGGAATCCGACTTGCGCACGGTCGTCGATACGTTGACGGAACTGGGCGTCGGCTACCTCGTGACTATCGGTGGCGATGATACTGCGTTCAGCTCGTCGGCTGTCAGCGAATACGCCCGCAAGCTCGGCAGGACTATTAACGTTGTCCACGTTCCCAAGACGATTGATAACGACTTGCCCTTGCCCGAAGGCATTCCGACGTTCGGATTTGAAACTGCTCGCGCATTCGGCACGACTGAAATCCAAAATCTCATGGAGGACGCGCACACCTCGAACAATCGCTGGTATTTTACAATCGCAATGGGCAGGACTGCTGGTCACCTCGCATTAGGCATGGGGCGCAGTGCTGGAGCCGCCGTCACGATTATCCCTGAAGAATTCCCGCAAGATAAAATTCGTCTGCAACAAGTCGTCGACATTATCACCGGCTCAATCGTCAAACGCTACCTAATCGGCAAAAATTACGGCGTCGCAGTCGTGGCGGAGGGTGTCATTGAAAAAATCGCTGATGAAGACTTCCAAGAACTCGGAAACGTCCAACTCGACGAGCATGGGCACATTCGTTACGCTGAATTAGACTTCGGAGAAATCCTCAAGCAAAAGGTTTTGGCTGAACTCAAACGCATCGGCATTAAAATTTCTATCGTCGATAAGGAAATTGGTTACGAACTGCGCTGCACGGCTCCGATTGCTTATGATATTGACTACGCCCGCAATCTCGGCTATGAGGCTATGCAATTCCTTATGCGCGGCGAAAGTGGCGCGTTAATCACCATTCAAGACAATAAAGCCGTGCCGCTGCGCTTTGAAGACATTCGCGACCCCGAAACCGGCAAAACTTACGTCCGCAAGGTCAATATTAACTCCGTGCACTACAGAATTGCTCGCGGCTTCATGACTCGGCTTGAAAAGGGCGACCTCGACGATGCTGGCGTTGCTAATGCCTTCCGTATGAGCCCCGAAGAGTTCAAGAACCGTTATATGTACCTCTTCGACGACGAACCCACGCTTGACAATGCTAAAGATTAACGTTTGACAGATAAAAGCTTTCGTCCCGTCAATGCGGCGGGATTTTTTTGTTGCAAGGGAAAATGTTTGAACGTATAATAGCGAAGTTCATAAAGGAGGCAATACAATGGGAATAAACAGTGAACGCAGGAACATAGCAATCATAGCGCACGTAGACCACGGCAAAACTACGCTGGTTGATGCAATGCTTAAGCAAAGTCATATTTTCCGCAAGAATGAGCAGGTAGCCGAACGAGTAATGGATAGAGGCGACTTGGAACGCGAACGCGGCATTACAATTCTTTCAAAGAACACTGCGATTATTTATAAGGGCGTCAAAATTAACATAGTAGACACGCCAGGGCACGCTGATTTCGGCGGAGAGGTCGAACGGGTGCTTAATATGGTCGACGGCGTACTTTTACTCGTCGATGCCTTTGAAGGACCCATGCCGCAGACAAAATACGTCCTTCGCAAGGCACTGGAGCATAAATTAAAGCCAATCGTCGTGATAAACAAGATAGACCGCCCCGAAGCGCGAGTAGATGAAGTTTACGACGAAGTTTTAGAACTATTTATGGAGCTAGACGCCGATGACGAGCAATTAGACTTCCCGGTAATCTATACGGCGGCTAAGCAGGGCATTGCAAAGCTAGATATTCACGACGAAAGCCATAATTTAGTTCCGCTAATGGAGACGATACTAAAAGAGATACCGCCGCCCGCCGGAGAGCTTGATGAGCCATTGCAAATGGTAGTAACGACGCTTGAGGCCGATGATTACGTTGGAAAGATAGCAATCGGACGAATTCAGCGCGGAAAAATAAAATCCGGCGAAACAATCGCTTTGATTAGTGAACACGGCATTAAGAAGGCTAAGATAGGAAAGGTCTTCACATACGACGGATTGAACCGCGTTGAGACGCCTGAAGCGCAAATGGGGGAAATAGTCGCTTTGACTGGCTTAAGTGAAGTTTCAATCGGCGATACGGTTGCCGATGCCGAACATCCTGAGGCTTTACCGTCAATTCGAGTGGACGAACCGACCTTGAGCGTGACTTTTGGGGTTAATACGAGTCCATTTGCCGGTACAGAAGGACAATTTTTAACTAGTCGGCACATACGCGACAGACTTTTCAAGGAAGCGCAGACAAATGTTGCTTTACGCGTCGAGGAGACGGATTCAGCGGACGTTTTTAAAGTCAGCGGGCGTGGCGAGCTACATTTATCGATTTTGATTGAAACGATGCGTCGCGAAGGCTACGAAATGCAAATTGGCAAGCCGGAAGTGGTTTATAAGCTGATTGACGGGCAAAAATACGAGCCGATAGAAAATTTAACCGTCGAGGTGTCGCAAGATTACATGGGAACGGTTATGGAGAGCTTAGGACGTAGAAAAGCCGAGCTAAAGAACATGCAAAACGTTGCGGGCTACATGCGGCTGAACTTCCTAATCCCTGCGCGAGGTCTTATCGGGTTTAGGTCGGAGCTTTTAACATCGACGCGGGGCAACGGGATAATGAATCACGTTTTCCACGGCTACGAGCCTTACAAGGGCGATATACCCGGTCGCAGTCGCGGAAGTTTGGTTGCATTCGAGCAAGGAGAGACTACGGGCTACGGAATATTCAATTTGCAGGATAGAGGCGTAATGTTCATTGAACCTGGACAAAAAGTTTATGAAGGCATGATAGTCGGCGAGAATTCCCGCGAGATGGACATTGATATTAATCCTTGCAAGCAAAAGCACCAAACAAATATCCGAGCGAGCAACTCCGACGAGGCAATTAGGCTTGTGCCGCCGAGATTTATGAGTTTGGAACAAGCAATGGAATATATTAACGATGATGAGCTTGTCGAAGTCACGCCGAAGAGTATTCGCCTGCGCAAAGCGATTTTAGACCGCACGACCCGCGGACGTTTAGCCAAGAATGCACGAAAATAATTGCTAAGCGTGAAGGATTTCACCGCCGCCTTATCGAACACAGAAAAAAATTCTTTGATAAAGGCGGTGTAAGCTATGGGGAATGAATTTTCGGAGGACGTGAAACTATATCTTGAGGAAGTGCGGCAGATACCGTTGCTAAGTGCTCAAGAGTTCCATACGTTGCTACTTAGGGCGGCTGATGGCGACGAAGATGCGCAAATGGATTTAGTCAACGCAAACTTGCGGCTAGTCGTCAACATTGCGCAGAATTATACAGGTTACGGCGTTTCGTTCTCGGATTTGATTCAAGAAGGCAATATTGGACTGATGACGGCGGTAAAGAAGTTCGCCACGAGGGGTTCGGAGTCTTTTATCGAGTACGCGGAGGAATGCATAGAGAAGGCGATTGTCCGTGGCTTGCGTGAAATGGAAGCAACCGCGCCGGTTTCGCTTGATACGCCGATTGACGAGAGGACTTATACGGATAAAGATAAATTCGCGGTCGAGGGTGACTTCATAGAGGGTTTGACGTTAGCGGACTTAGTCGAGGACAGCAAGACGCCCACGCATTTTGACCACTTGAATTATTTGCAGATGAATGAACTGCTCGGCGAAGTTTTGAACACCCTGACGCCACACGAGAGGAAAGTTTTATCGCTAAGGTTCGGTTTGGAAGACGGTAAGTCCCGCACGACAGACGAGGTCGCCAAAATGTTCAAAGTCAGCGGCGATAGCGTTAAGACCGTCGAGGCAAAGGCATTGCGCAAGCTCCGCCAACCGACTTGCTCGGCTAAACTCAAAGATTTTTATTGACGCCTGAAAAAAACTTGAAAAACCCTTTGCAATTTGTAAAGTGCTATGATAAAATGGACGCGCTTTAAGAAAAGCAATCCAAGTATCGGAAGGGCGATTGTTTATGATAGTAATGGACTGGATAAGGAAATTGACGGATATAATCATGCCGCTGGAGCCGCCAGAAGAATACGAAGAAGTCAAAGAGACTAAAAAAGCTGAAACTAAAGCGGAAGAGCCTAAACCTGCGCGGGAAACGCCTACACAACCTACGCAACCTGCCGCGCAGACATTCCAAGCGGATAAGCAAGCAATAGGATTCGGCGGAGGATCGATGAAGTTCACGCATACGGGCGGCATGGTAAGCACTGCTGAAAACGGCGTAACGAGCATGGGCGGCGTTCGTTATGAGGCTTACAACAGCGGCAATTCGGATCCTTCCGTTAGACCAAGCCTAGCAGTCGTTAAAACACCTCAGCTCACAATGAAAATCTACGCGCCGACAAAGTATGATGACCAAGTTAAGCAAATAGCCGACGACCTCTTAAAGCACAACGCGGTTATTGTGAACTTCGAGGGCGTCGACGACATCGAACAGCAACGCATTGGCGATTTCGTTATTGGTGCCGTGTACATGATTGACGGGCGGGCGGAAATGGTTTCAAGCAAAATCGTTCTGTACGTTCCGCCGGGCATTGATTACGAGAGTGCCGCCGCGAGGATTCCTATGCGTCGTTATAATTGAGGGGCGAGGGCTAAGACTAATTGAACTTAATATTAAAAAGCGGGCACTGTAAAAGGTCGCCTGCTTTTTATTTAGAACGGGTGATAAATTTGAGAGACGAATACTTAACGCAAGACCGTGCTCCGATACTTGAGGCGTTGACTAAGATGAAGGCGGCAAGGCTCGTACCTTTCGACGTGCCTGGACATAAACGCGGGCGCGGCAATCGTGAACTAGCTGACTTTTTGGGGCAAGCGTGCCTTGATGTCGACGTTAATTCAATGAAACCGCTGGATAATCTTTGCCACCCCGTCAGCGTGATTCGTGACGCAGAAATTTTAGCGGCGGAGGCGTTCGGGGCGGCGCATAGTTTCTTCATGATTGGCGGGACAACTTCAGCTGTGCAAGCGATGATTCTTTCCACGTGCAAGCCCGGCGATAAGATAATCCTTCCGCGAAACGTCCACCGCTCGGCGATTAACGCGCTGATTCTTTGCGGAGCCGTGCCCGTCTACGTCAATCCGCAAGTCGATGAACGCTTAGGAATTTCTCTGGGCATGAAGGTCGAGGAAGTCATTGCCGCAATAAAAAATAATCCCGACGCTAAGGCGGTGCTGATTAACAATCCGACTTACTACGGGATTTGCTCCGATATTAAAACGATAACCGAAGTTGCCCACGCGCACGGCATGAAACTTCTTGCGGACGAGGCGCACGGCACGCATTTTTATTTCAGCGATAAGCTTCCACCTTCGGCAATGTCAGTTGGCGCGGATATGGCTGCAGTATCAATGCACAAGTCCGGCGGCTCGCTTACGCAAAGTTCGCTATTGTTGACGGGCAAGGACATCAACGCCGGCTACGTCCACCAGATTATAAACCTCACGCAATCCACGAGCGGTTCTTATCTTCTTATGGCAAGCTTAGACATTTCGAGACGCAACTTGGCTCTGCGCGGCTCTGAAATCTTCGACAAGGTGATTGAGCTAGTCGAATACGCCCGCGACGAGATAAACTTCCTCGGCGGCTGGTATGCTTATGGCAAGGAGCTGACTGACGGCGGCGCAGTCTTTGATTTCGACGTTACGAAGCTTTCAATTTTCACGAGGGCAGTTGGCTTGGCGGGTGTCGAGGTTTATGACATTCTCCGCGACGAATACGACATTCAGCTTGAGTTCGGGGACATTGCCAACGTTTTGGCTTATGTGTCCGTCGGCGACCGCGTTAAGGATATTGAACGGCTAGTCAGTGCCCTTGCCGACATCAAACGCATTTATCGTAAAGACCCGTCGCGGCTGATGAAGGTCGAGTACATTGACCCGATTGTCGACGCCGCCCCCAAGGACGCCTTCTACGCCGATAAAATTTCTCTGCCGCTCAAGGAGACTGTCGGCAAGACGGCGGCGGAATTTTTAATGTGCTATCCTCCGGGCATTCCGATATTGGCTCCAGGCGAGAGAATCACCCGCGAGATTTTAGATTATATCCGCTACGCCAAACGCAAGGGTTGCCAGATTACCGGCCCCGAAGACATGACGATTAAACGCCTGCAAGTCATGACGACGTAAAGTTTTCCCGCAGATAAATTATCGTGCTCTTGAGGTCGCGGATGTCTTGCCGTATCTTTTCCATTTCCCTATCCATTAGAATCAGCTTGCGCTCCTCCCGTTCGATTTGTTCGCGCATATTTTTATTGTAGCGTTCAAGTTCGCGTTGTTCGGCGCGTAGCTCTCGTATCCTAGCTTTGATGTCGTTCATCATAATCAATTAGCTTTCAATGCGTTAAGACGGAATAAATGACGACGACGACAATGCTTACAATCGTTGCCGTTAAAGTTTGGCTGTGGCGCGTCGAAGAATGAATTTCTTTCTGCGAATTATCAATAGCGGCTTTAAGTTCCTTGCGTGTCTCTTCAAGCTTAAATTCGAGCTTATCAATTTTGGAATCAACCTTCTTATCGAGAGCTTCAATTTTGGAATCAACCTTCTTATCGAGAGCTTCAAGCTTGGATTCGAGCTTATCTTGGCGATTTTCGATTCTGTCCATGCGTTGATTTAATTCCTTTCGAGTATCGCGCACTTCAGCTTTTAAATCGCGCAATTCGTTTAGGATTAGTTCCTCGTATCGGAAGTTTTTATCTTCACTCATGTCAATCACTCCTTTTGAATATTTTATCACATGTCAGGAGGTTTTTAAATGGAGCTTTGGTTCAGCGAGCAACACACGCCAAACGTCCGCTTCTCGTTGAAGGTCGATAAGCAACTATTCAGCGAGGTCAGCGAGTTTCAGCGCGTAGATATTTTTGACTCGACGGAATTCGGGCGAATACTCGTCCTCGACGGGCGAATCATGATAACCGAACGCGACGAGTTTATTTATCACGAGATGATAACGCATGTGCCGTTGTGTGTTAATCCCGACGTCCGCAAGGTGCTATTGGTCGGCGGCGGTGATGGCGGTTCAGCTCGTGAGCTTCTCAAATACGACACGATAGAAAAGATTGACCTCGTGGAGATTGATGAAACGGTTGTCCGAGCTTGCAAGAAGTTCATTCCGCAGACTGCCGCTTGCCTAGACAATCCCCGCGTCGAAATCTTTTTTGCTGACGGGCTGAAGTTCATTCGCCGCAAAGCCGACGAGTACGATTTGATTATCGTGGACTCAACTGACCCGTTCGGCGTAGGCGAAGGGCTTTTTACCAAAGAATTCTACGGCAACTGCTTTAATGCCTTGCACGCGGGCGGAATCATGGTTAATCAGCACGAGAATCCGTTTTACTCCCGCGACGCCGCCGCCATGCAACGAGCACATAAACGCCTTGCAACGTCCTTTCCAGTCGTGCGCGTCTATCAGATTCACATTCCGACATATCCGGCGGGGCAATGGCTCTTCGGGTTCGCGTCGAAGAAGTTTCACCCAACCCACGATGTCAACTTCGCCCGCTGGAACTCGCTTAACTTGCAGACGATGTACTACAACACTAAGATTCACGCGGGAGCCTTCGCCCTGCCCACTTACGTTATAAAAACCTTGCGGGCTGCCGAATAAGCGGTTATAATGACGCGGTTATAGAGAGGAGAGGATTTTGTTTGACTAACGATGTAATGATTATCAACGCCTTCGTGCTGTATATCGGCTTGATGATGGCGATTGGCGTTTACTACTACCGACGCACGAAGAACATGAGCGATTATTTCTTAGGCAACCGCAAGCTCGGCGCGTGGGTCACGTCGCTTAGTGCGGAGGCGTCCGATATGAGCGGCTGGATGCTTATGGGCGTACCGGGCTTTGCATATCTTGCCGGACTCAACGCAGGCTGGATTGCTATCGGCATTGCACTCGGCACGTGGGCTAACTGGCAATTCGTGGCGGCGCGTCTTAGGCGATACACGGAGCTTGCGGGCAATGCATTGACACTGCCCGAATTCTTGCAGAACCGCTATCACGACACGAGCAACCTTCTGCGAATCGTTCCGGCAATCTTTATCCTGATATTCTTTATCCTGTACACGTCGTCTGGCTTCGTAGCGGCGGGCAAACTCTTCGAGACGGTCTTTGGTCTGCCCTTCCAATACGCAATCTTCTTAGGCGCAGGCTCGGTCGTCTTCTATACGCTGATTGGCGGATTCCTCGCTGTCAGTCGTACGGACTTTATCCAGGGCGTGATGATGTTCTTTGCAATCCTAATCGTCCCGACCTGCGCGGCAATGAGTTTAGGCGGCTTCGGCGATACGGTCTCGGCTATCTCCGCTTACAAAGAATCGATGCTCCAACCGCTGACTAAACCTGACGGCTCGACTATGGGCGCGATTGAGTTAATTTCTTTGCTGGCGTGGGGTATCGGTTACTTCGGACAGCCGCATATCTTGGTTAGGTTCATGGCTATTAAGTCGACAAGTGAACTGCCGCAAGCAACACGCATCGCAATGACTTGGGTTATCTTGAGCTTAGCGGCGGCGGTGGCAATCGGCATGGTCGGCACTGTCTACTTGACGACACCACTTGAAGGCACCAACGCTGAAACCGTCTTCCTAGTCATGACTAATCAGCTGTTCCCGCCGATAATCGCCGGCTTGATGTTAAGCGCAGTGCTCGCGGCTATCATGTCCACGGCGTCCAGTCAGTTATTAGTCGCGGCATCGGCATTCGCGCAGGACTTCTACAAGACATTGCTCCGTAAAGACGCCGACCAAGCAGAGCTGGTTTGGATATCGCGTGCGTCCGTCTTAATCATCGCGTCAATCGCAGTGTTCCTCGGCTTCAATCCCGATAGCTTTATCCTTGACATGGTGGCGTATGCTTGGGCAGGCTTCGGAGCAGCATTTGGTCCTGCATTGCTGATGAGTCTGTTTTGGAAGAGGACAACCCGTCGCGGCGTCATCGCTGGGATAATCGTCGGCGGCGTCACGGTTCTTGCTTGGAAACAGTTTGAACTCTTCGGGCTGTATGAAATCGTTCCAGGCTTTATCTTCGCGTTGATTGCAATTTATATCGTCAGCAAACTCGACGCCGAGCCTGACCGCGACATTCAAGAGACGTTCGACAAAGTGGGAAAGAGTAATATTTAAATGCAACAAAAGCCTCCACGTCGAAAGGCGCAGGGGCTATTTTGTTGAGCTTATTTGACTTTAAACTTCTTTCAATGTAACATTGCACGGAGATTAAACTAATCACGACACACATACAATTTTTGGGAGGCTCAATACAAATGACAATCATCACGAAGGACGGAAGTTTGGCGGAAGTCGACGGCGCACAGGCTCTGCACGCGTTGAGGCACACCGCTTCGCATATCATGGCGCAAGCGATAAAGCATCTCTACGGAGGGGCGGACGGTCGAGGCGTTCAACTTGCAATCGGTCCGGCTATCGACACGGGCTTTTATTACGACATTGACACCGAACACAAGATAACCGACGAGGACTTAGCCGACATTGAACGCGAGATGAAAGCTATCGTTAAGCAAAACCTCAAGTTGGAACGTTCAACGCTTACACGAGCCGACGCTTTGAAGAAGTTCACGGACGAGGGCGAGCTTTATAAAGTTGAACTGATTGAGGCACTGCCTGAAGACGCTCAGATAAGTTTGTTCACGCAAGGAGACTTCACTGACCTTTGCGCCGGTCCTCATGTTCAATCTACGGGCAAGGTTAAGGCGTTCAAGCTCATGAGCATTGCCGGAGCTTACTGGCGCGGCGATGAACATAACAAGATGTTGCAGAGGATTTACGGCACGGCGTTTGAGACTAAGGACGACCTCAAGGCTTATCTGACTATGCTGGAGGAGGCGGCGCGTCGAGACCATCGCAAGCTCGGCAAGGAGTTGGATTTGTTCAGCTTGCACGACGAAGGTCCCGGATTCCCATTCTTCCACCCAAACGGCATGATTATCCGCAACGAGCTGATTGACTATTGGCGGACGGTTCATCGTCGCTACGGCTATCAGGAGATTAAGACGCCGATTATCCTCAATCGCAAGCTGTGGGAGACTTCTGGGCACTGGGATCATTACAAGGAGAATATGTACTTCACGAAGATTGACGAGGAGGATTATGCCGTTAAGCCCATGAATTGTCCTGGCGGTATGTTGGTCTACAATACGCACGTGCACAGCTACCGCGACTTGCCGCTTAGGCTCGGCGAACTCGGCTTGGTTCATCGTCACGAGAAAAGCGGCGTGCTTCACGGCCTGTTTAGGGTTCGCAACTTCACGCAGGACGATGCGCATATCTTCATGACGCCCGCCCAAGTCGAGCCGGAAATACAAAAGACGATTGACTTGTTCGACGAGGTTTATAAGACGTTCGGGCTGACGTATAAGGCGGAACTGTCGACGCGTCCCGAAAACTCAATGGGCGACGACGAGACTTGGGAACTTGCTACCGACGCACTAAGGAAGGCTTTGGAGCATCGCGGGCTTGAATACGTCATCAACGAGGGCGACGGTGCTTTCTACGGTCCGAAGATTGACTTCCACCTTAAAGACTCAATCGGGCGTACGTGGCAATGCGGCACGATTCAGCTTGACATGCTCCTGCCTGAAAAGTTCGACCTCAACTACATTGGCGAGGACGGCGATAAACATCGTCCGATTATGGTTCATCGCGTCGTTTATGGTAGCATTGAACGGTTCATCGGCATATTGATTGAGAACTACGCGGGCGCGTTCCCCGTATGGTTGGCTCCCGTGCAGATTGAATTGCTTCCGATAACCGACAAGCACGCCGCCTACGCCAAAGAACTCGCCGATAGACTCTTCAAGCTCAACCTCCGCGCAGAAGTCGACGAGCGCAATGAGAAGATTAACAAGAAGATTCGCGACAGCCAGGTTAGAAAGATTCCTTACACGGTTGTCATCGGCGACAAGGAAGTTGAGACGAACACTTTGCCGATTAGGAAGTACAGCGCGAAGGATAGCCTAAGCATGAACGTCGACGACTTCATTGCTTACGTTCAAGAAAAGATTTCGACGCGCAGTCAAGAGTTCTGATATAATTTCACGCAACAAAAAAGCGACGGGGTAAATCCTCGCCGCTTATTTTTATTTCACGTTCGTACCTTCAACCGGTCCTGTCCAATCGATAATGCCGCCCATCTCGTAAACGTTCTTGTAACCTTTCTCGATTAAAAGCCGTGACGTCTGCCGAGCGCGGTTGCCGTCTCCGCAGTAGCAGATAAGCGTTGCATTCTTGTCGGGTATCTTAGAGAAGTCCTCTGCCATGACAGCTTCCTTAGGCACGAATATTGCTCCGACGATATGCTTAGCCTCGTAGTCCTTCGGAAAACGACAATCAATCAGAACAGCATTAGGATCCGTCGCCAAAATCTCCCGCGCTTCGTCGTGGCTCAGGTGTTTAGCATTTATTACCTCCGTGCCTTCAAGCGCACCCGTCCAACCTCTAAGACTGCCCATAACAGAAACATTCGTGTAACCTTTCTCGACCAAAAGCTTTGCAACCTCACTGGAGCGTTTACCTTCCGCGCAGTAGCAGATAATCATTGCGTCCTTATCGGGTAGCTTTGACAAGTCGTCCGCCATAACAGCTTCAAGCGGAATAAACACTGACCCAGGGATACGCTTAGCCTCGTAGTCTTGCTGGGAACGACAATCAACCAGAACCACATCGGGATTAGTCTTTATAATATCCTGCGTCTCTTCTTGGCTGATTTGCTTAGCGACCTCCGTACCCTCAAGCTTGCCCGTCCAATCAACAAGCCCGCCCATTTCGTAGACGTTCTTATAGCCCTCGTCAGCTAGAATCTTCGCCGAATCCTCAGCACGCCGACCCGTCCAACAGTAAATTAAAAGCGTCGCGTCCTTGTCGGGTAGCTTAGAGAAGTCGCCCGCCTGCAAGTCTTCAATCGGCACGAGCAAAGCTTTGGGTATGTGCTTCTTATCGAACTCCTCTTGCGTCCTCACGTCGACGATAACCACGTTGGAATTGGTAGCAATCATCTTTTGAGCTTCGTCGTGCGTCAAGTGCTTGAAAGTCCCTCCGCCGCAACCCGTACACAGTGCAAAGACCAGAATCATTAGTACAGCTAAAGCTTTCTTCATGTTAAGACCTCCGTCAGCGTTTCAATCATCTTCTGTATATCAAGCGGCTTAGCAATGTGACTGTTCATGCCCGCCTCCCTTGCAGCCTGTATGTCCTCGGTGAAGGCGTTGGCAGTCATTGCGATTATTGGTATCTGCGCAAGCCTTTTGTCTGGCAGTGCACGAATCTTAGCCGTTGCCTCGTAGCCGTTCATGATTGGCATTTGCACATCCATTAGCACGCAGTCATAATCGCCGGGCTTCGATGCCGCGACTTTCTCATAAGCAATCTTGCCATTCTCCGCCGTGTCCAAATTAAAGCCGAACTCCGTCAGAATCATTGACGCAATCTCGCGGTTGACTTCGTTATCCTCAACCAACAGCAATTTAATCTTGCTGAAGTCAAGCTCCTTAACTTCTTCAGGCGTCTCGACTTCGACCTCTTCAGGCTCGTCGATAACGGGGAACTCGACGCGGACGATAAACTCCGTACCCTTGCCAAGCTCCGTCTCAACGTCAATCGTGCCGCCCATTAGCTCGACGATGCTTTTAGTAATCGACATGCCTAAGCCTGTGCCTTGAATGTTGCTGACAGTTCTATCGCGTTCATAGGCGGCGAAAACTTTCTTAGCAAACTCCGGCGTCATGCCCATGCCCGTATCCTTGACGCGCAATTCATAGGAGCCGACCTTGTCCGTGCCGCCGACTTGCCTTAGCGTGACAGTCACCGAGCCGCCTTCGGGCGTGAACTTAAAAGCATTGCTAATCAGGTTAAGCAAGACACGATTAAGGCGGGGCGTGTCGCACATAACAACCTTATTCATGACGTGTTCGATATGGACGGCGAAGCACAAGCCTTTAGTCTCCATTTGCGTGGCGAAGAGGTCGCGAACTTCATTCAACGCCTTAACAAGGTTAGCCTTCTGCGGGTCGAGTTCCATCTTGCCAGACTCAATGCGGCTCATGTCGAGTATATCGTTTATCAAGCTGAGCAGGTGATTGTTCGAGGCCTCTATCTTGTCGAGATATTCCTTAGTCCTCTGCGGCAATCCTGGCTCCTTCTTGATTAGGTTGGTGTAACCGATGATTGCGTTCATGGGCGTGCGTATGTCGTGGCTCATGTTCGATAGGAACGTTGACTTTGCTTTATTGCTACGTTCGGCTTGAACCTTTTGCACTTCCATATTGCGTTCGCGCCTCATCATCAGGTTATAGATATTGAACATGATAAACAGCGCGATTGTCACCAAGCCCATTTGTATGAGGTTATGGCGCGTCAAAGTGTCGCTGACGGCTTGCATTTGGTTTTGCAGATAGAATTGCGAATCAGCCTTCTCGCGGGCAGTCGGTGGCACGCCATGTTCGTTAAGTTCTTCCGTGTAGTATTCGCTGAGGTTGCCGAGTACCGCCTTAGCTGAATTGCTTGTAGCCTCGCGCACCCAAAGCATTGATGTAAAGAAGATTAAGAACAGCAACGCTATCCAAGAGATTGTCGACTTGCCGAAGCGTCTAAGCTCCTCGTCGCGTTGGAAGATATAACGGAAGAAGACAAAGCCTAAGATACTCCAGCAGATGAGAATCAGATAACTTTCCGTAGTCATTGCGCTGACTGTCCAAGCGTTGGGCACCATGAAGTACAGGAAGAAGATTAGCGACACGACCAGCCCGATAACGCCGGTCAGTTGCGGGAGTTCCTTGCCCATTGTCCGCGCCGTGATAATCGTGACGAGAGACGTATAAGCGTAATCGATTGTCGCGCCGATTGTGTTTACGTCGATAATCCAAGCAATCGCCGTGCGTCCGAGGAAAGGTATCGGCAGACTTAGAAGCATGATAAAGAATACGGCGTTCATTGGCGTGCGATTTTCATTGAGCTTGCCGAACCACGGCGGAAGTAAATCATCACGAGTCAGCGCGAAGATTAATCTGCTTGCCGCGATGTAGTTGCCTACAAGACCGGTGATGACGCCGCCCATAACCGCCATTGCCAAAATCAATAAGCCGGTGTCGCCAAGCACAGAATAAATCGCGTAGAAGGTCGGAAGCCCCATAAGCCCTTCAAAGCTGTCGAGGTTGTCAATGTATTCAGCCCAATTCGCGTAGCCTTCGGGCAAGACGGAGACAGATATTATTGCAAGGAAAGTGTAAGCGATGACTGCTGACATGACCGCCGCGCAGATAACAGCAAAGGTTTTCTTAACGGAGAAGGTAAAGCCTTCCACCGATTGTGAGATAGACTCGAAGCCAGCGAATGCCCACGGAGCTAAGACGACAATTCCGAAGACTGCCGCAAAGGAGCTTGCGTTATCGGGCGGGAAGTTCGGCTTAATGTCGAAGGGATTTATGCCGCTAGCCAAGACTGCACCAAAGCCGATAAGCACGCCGCTGAACAAAACTATTGCCGCGATAGTCTGAACCCACGCCGCTAACTTGCCGCCATGCATACACACTGCGCCGAAAATCCACAGAGCACCGAGACTTAGGAGAACCTCGCCCAGATAAATGTCGAAGCCTGCGATTGTGTAATGGAAGCCAAATTGGAAGGTGTCGCCGAGAAACTTTCTAAAGATAATGGGGAGCGCAGTTGCATTCGCCCAAGTGATAGCAATGTAGACAAGAATCAAAAACCACGAACTCAAGAAGCCGTGGTCATAGCCGAGAACTTTTTTAGCATAGGCATAAGTGCCGCCGGCATCGGGATAGCGATTCATCATGAAGTGATAGTTGTACCCGATGATGAGCATTATGATACCGCCGACCGCCATGCCGAGCGCAGTGCCAAGAGGTCCAGCGATGGGCAAGAAGGTTGTTCCTGGCATGACGAAGGCTCCCCAACCCACTGCACATCCGAAGGACAGTGCCCACACATTTAGCGGCGATAGGTATGATTTGAGTTTTACATTTTCTGCAGTGTTCATAAAAGAGGCACCGCTCTCCTTTGAAAATTTTTCCTGCATTATACACGAAAGACCATTAAAGTAAATGAAAATATTTTCAAACGCAGAGGAGGTAATAGTCAGCTTCTTATGAAGTCTAACACTTCCTCAAAGACTAATTCGCGATTATCGTCGAGTGGTAGCAGATGTCCGCTATTGGGCACGGTGACAACTTTTTTAATTCGTGAGCCTACGTTGTCCATGATGTAGCGTGCGCTGCGCGGTTGAGCGGTATGATCGTCCTCGCCGTGCATGATTAAAATCGGCGTTGTGACCTTCGGCAGAAGATTTTTCACGTCGTCAATCAGGTCAACGAGTTCATGCACACTGATAAGCGGCGTCTTCTTGTAAACGTCGTTAGCGGCTTGTGGCACGTCCAAAAGTTTTTTGCGTGGCTGAATAATGCAAGCATTGCCGCAGAATTCTTTAGGCGGCAGATTCTTTAAGCCAAGCCCGTCATCAATGAAAATCGGAGCGGCTAGTGTGACAATCTTAGCAACGTTGCGTTCGTTTGCAAGTTTCAAGGTTAAAAGCCCGCCCATAGAGTGTCCGACGACAAAGATTTGGTCGCAAGCCCCGCGCAGAATAAAAAATCCGTCGAGAACGGAATTAAACCAATCATTGCGAGTGGTACGCATTAAATCATTCTCGTCGGTGGCATGACCCGCTAACCTGTGGCAATGAACAGTAAAGCCGGCGTGGTTGAGGAATTGTCCGAGCAAAAAAAGTTCGGCGGGCAAGCCAGTGAAACCATGAATAAGCAACACACCGCTTGAGCCGCCTTTAAGCAAAAAAGATTCTCCACCGTCAATCAAGATATTCGCCTCCAAAAAGACATTAATAATAAAGCTCCGTAATAAAGGAGCCGCCAAGGACGGCGGCTCCCGCCGCACTGAAACATGGAAGTTTCATGCGGCGCACCAACTCCGCTTGTCGAGGACGCGTTCGTAGTACGGAACCTTTGCGCCCCTGCGAGGCACCCTTTCTTTTGTAACTTTTCTTTGGGTGAGCAAAGAAAAGTTAGCCACAAAGCTACATTGAAAGCTTAGCGATAATCAAAGTTATCACGGCGAACAGAACTCCCAATATAATTGTCATTCTAGCAAGCAATGCATCTATGCCGCGAACCTTGCCAGAGAAGACAGCATCCGAACTACCGTCCATGCCGCCCATACCGCCAGACTTTGCCTCTTGCCCTAAGATAACTCCAATCAACGCGACCGAGATTATCGCGTCCAAAACCATTAAAACCGTCATCATCTCAATCCAACTCCTAATCCTGTGACATATGATAGCTTAACGCACTCAAGCCAACGGACAAATCCTCATTGACAAGCGGAATATCAATCGGCACGTTAAGCTTTATCGGTGCAAAGTTCCAAATGCCCTTGACACCCGCCGCAATCAACAAATCCGCCACGCCTTGAGCCTCATTGGCAGGAACCGTGATAACTCCGATGTCAACCGACCTATCCGCAATGATTCTTTCCATGTTAGACACGGCGTTGACTTCAAGCCCATTGACCTCACTGCCGATGATTTCTTTATTGTTGTCGAAGAGTGCCACGACTGAAAAGCCAAGCGGTGCAAAGTTCACGTAATTGGCAAGCGCGCCGCCCAAATGTCCCACACCGACAATCGCAAGCCGCCACTTATTATGCAAGCCCAAGATGTTTCCGATTTTATCCCGCAACTCGCGCACGTCATAGCCGATACCTTTCCTGCCGAATTGCCCGAACGTCGCTAAGTCTTTACGGATTTGCTCCGGCGTGATGTCCAATCGTCGTCCAAGCTCGTCTGATGAGATTATGTTCAACTTTTCTTCTTCGACCAATCGTAACGTCCTGAAATACAGCGGCAATCTGTCAATCGTCGCCTGTGAAATTGTTTTCTTCAACTGTGCTTGCCCCCTTAGTGTTTAATCTTGTCAATCGCCGCCGCCAATGCACCCAGTAGCCACATTAGCATTGAGCTTGGGATATTGAAAAGTAAATCGTCTGTGAACCCATTCAACGCCATAGACAGGAATGCCAGCCCGATTCCCAGTCGTAGCCCGTCGAGGAATTTCTTATCGTCAATCTTCGTTGCGTCGTCCCAATTAATTTTCTCCTGCTTATCGTCAATCGCGTCGTCTAGCTTGATAATCTTCGCGGAAAGATTCTCGCCGCCCACAGGAATATTTTCCACGGAGGCAACGCGTTCCTCGTCCGAAAACTTTTGCCGCGTGTGTTCGCTGAAATTCATTTCCTCGTGGTGGACAAGCTCCTCTGTCTTCTTAACGTCGGGCGGCTTCTTCTTGCTGAACAAATCCAGAAACCTGTTAGCGAACTCGGAGAACTTCTCGTTAATCAGCTCCGCCAACTCCTGTAAGAATGTGCTTGACGCAAAAATTTTCTCAATGCGCTCGCTGAACCATTTCTCCACGCCGCGTTCACTGACACCGAACGAGATAAACATTGTTCCGAAGAAGTACCAGAAGAATGCTAAAGCTCCGACGATACCGACTTCCGCCGCATAGTTCAGATAAATGTTGTGCGCGTGATAGATGATGATGTTCGGGTCGGCGACGTAGTAATTGTATTGCGGGTAGACGAACTGATAAGCACCCCAACCAATGCCCGTGAACGGGTGGTCACTAATCATAGCCGACGTACTGACCCAAATGCCGACGCGCACAGCCTCCGATGAATCACCCATGCTGAACGCCGATAAGATTCTGTTCGTGAAGGTCGAATCGCTGTAGGCAAGCAATCCCGTAATCGCCGCGAACGCAATTAGAATTCTCCAATCCTTCCACACGCCATAGACAGCAAAGACAATCGCTATCGCAATGAATGCCCCGCGTGAATAAGTCATCACTAAGCACAGGGCAAACATACCAATCGCGACGATTAGGATTATCTTTTGCGCACGACGCTCCGCCATAGTCAAGAGTCCCAACGCTAAGCAAATCATCACGTCCAGATAACCTGCCAGCACGTTAGGATTCTCCAGCGTCGAGAAGATACGCTTCCTTAGCTCTGGGAAGGCTTCGGGGTCTGTCCACTTCACGTCAGCCACGTCCACGCCGAAAACGAATTGAAATAAACCCCACAGCACTACTAGCACTGCCGACGCACCGAGGGCTTGCGCTACCAACTTGACTTGCGCGGGCGTTTGGATTGTTTGACCGACGATTAGATACGTCAAGGCGTATATGCCCACCAGCGAACAGTAATTATAAATCAAGTCGAAACTCCGCGCCGACGACATGAAGACGCTTACCGCTCCGATTAGCAAAAAGATTGTTACTGGCACGTCGAAGGGCAAGCTCCGTATCCTGTAATGCGAATCAATCCGACTGCGCAAGAACCATGTTATCACGCCGAAGACAACCGCCGTTGCCGCAACCGTAGGAGAGAGTGCAAGGAAGAATGCCTCCGTTAAGACGGCGTAAAGCGTCCAATCTTCAAGGTTCCTTATTCGTCGACGCCGAGCAAAGACGCTCACTCTATCCAATGCCTCGCCTCCTTATTAAACAACAAACCTTCTGACTGCACCGATTAAGTACAACGAGCCGGCAATAATCTTAACGTCGCTTGAAGTCTTCATTAGCCGTTCGAGAGCCGCTAAGTTATCTTCGACAGCTAAGCACTTAACGCCGCGTTCATGCAGACACCTGCACAAGGTATCCGTCGAGGCGGCGCGTTCAGAATCGGGCGGCGTAACGATAACCAAATCATCTGCGCGGAAGAGAATCTTAATCATGCTGTCGAAGGCTTTATCCCTCAACACACCGAACAGCCAAGCGCGTTGACCTTGCGGAAAAGTTTTATCTAGGCTTTGACGAAGAGCCTCCGCTCCGTTAGGATTATGCGCCCCGTCAATCACGACGACACCCGCCGCAGTGTCGATGACTTCAAAGCGTCCAGCCCATTGCACACGAGCTAAGCCCGCCTCAATCGCCGCGTCCTCAATGCTGAGAACCTGAGCCGCCTTAATCGCAATCGCCGCATTCATCTGCTGATACTCGCCGCGCAGGTTTAGCTTTAAGCTTTGAGCTTTGAGTTTTAAGGGATTGACCTCGTGTAGTGTGGAATGCTTTTCCTTAGCAACGGCTCGGATAATCTCAAGAGGCTTGCCCTGTGCACCAGTCACCGTCGGGACGTTCGGCTTAATGATTCCCGCCTTATTGCGTGCGATGCCTTCCAAGTCGCCCAAAATGTTTTCGTGATCAAGGGCAATGTTCGTGATGATTGAAAGCTCCGGCGTGATAATGTTCGTCGAATCAAACGTGCCGCCCAAGCCGACTTCGATAACCGCCACATCGACCGCACGGACTTTGAAGTAAAGGAACGCGGCGGCAGTCAGAACTTCAAAGTGCGTCGCCTCGACGTTGCAAGCCTTCACACGGAAAATCATTTCGGCGAAGTCGTCTTCAGGAATGTTCACGCCGTCAACGCGGATTCGTTCGCAATAGCTTTCCAAGTGCGGCGACGTGAACAATCCGACCTTAAGCCCTTGAGCCTTAAGCATTTCCGCAATCATGGCGCAGACGGAACCTTTGCCATTAGTGCCGGCAACGTGAATCGTCCTGTAAGCGTTCTGCGGATTGCCCAACGCCTCGGCGAGGGCTTTAATCCGTTTCAGACCTTCCTTTATCCCGAAGACGCACAGCCAGTCCAGATACTCCAGCGCGTCCTTATAAGTTTTCAAGCTGTTTAATCCTCTGCTCAAGCGACGAAATCTTTTCCTGTGCCGCGACGAGTTTTTCACGCTCCGATTGCACGACCTCGGCGGGGGCTTTGCTAAGGAAGCGTTCGTTGTTAAGCTTGCCAGCCGTCGACGCCGCGCCCTTGCGAACCTTATCAAGCTCCTTAGTCAGGCGGGCGATTTCCTTTTCCGTGTCGATTAAGCCTTCCAGCGGCAGATAAACTTCCACGCCGTCAATCACTGCGCCTATTGCGTGCGCGGGCTTTTCCTCGGCGAAGGTTATCGGCTCGGCAAAGGCAAGCGTGGTTAGATAACTCGAATTCTCCTGCAGAACTTCTTTGAACTCTGCCCGCGTGACCTTCAACACTACAGACGCTTTCTTGCGTGAATCAATGCCCAGCTCCGATTTTAGGTTACGGATTGTCCTTACCGTGTTAAAGATTAAGTCCGCCGCGTCATCAATGTTAGCGTCGTCAACGATTAGTTCGGAAAGCTCCTCGGTCGTCGGATACTTCGCCAGCATGATTGAGCCTTCGACGTTCGGGAGCTTCTGCCTAATGATTTCCGTCAAGAACGGCATAAACGGATGCAACAACCTAAGCGCAGTCTCAAGCACAGTCACCAGCACGAATAGGACTGTTTCCTTTGTCCGTGCGTCGGAACCGTAAAGCCGCGTCTTTGCCAGTTCAATGTAGTAATCGCAGAAATTGAACCAGATAAGCTCATACAGCTGACGAGCCGCCTCGCCGAGTTCAAAGCGATTTAGATTGTCCGTGACGGTTTCAATTCGATAAGCCAACCGACGAAGTATCCACTTGTCCGCCAGCTCCAAATCGTCGGGCGTCGGCTTGAACGTCGGGTCGAAGTCTTCCAAGTTCATCAGCAGGAACCGCGACGCATTCCAAATCTTGTTCGCGAAGTTCCGAGCCGCCTCCACCCGTGACCAATAAAAGCGCAAATCGTTGCCGGGCGTGTTGCCAGTGACAAGCATGAACCGCAGAGAGTCCGCGCCGTATTTCTCTATGACCTCTACGGGGTCGACGCCGTTATTAAGTGACTTGCTCATCTTGCGCCCGAACTCGTCGCGAACCAAGCCATGAATAAACACTTTGCGGAACGGAACCTCGCCGCGGAACTTCAGCCCCATCATCACCATTCGCGACACCCAGAAGAAAATTATATCGTAGCCAGTGACTAAGACGCT
>JAFWCT010000084.1 GCA_017534385.1 Selenomonadaceae bacterium | reverse complement strand
TTTTGCTGGTGATTTCTCTGAGCGTGTAAGCCGGAAAACGATCGCCCAGTGCGTTGAACAGCTGCGTGTCGAGTGCCAGTTCGTCGCGATTGCCGCCTGCAACCTGCTCAAGTTCCTCGTCCTTCAAGATTTCGTCCTTCAAGATTTCTTTTGCCATTGTTATCAATCTCCTTTGATTTAGTTTTTGATTTTGTTTTCTGTCCCTTATACGTTAGAATTCTGATTGCGTTACACACTTTAGTAAAAAAATTTGCCTCCGTCAACGAAAAAACCCTCCGACATGTGCCGAAGGGCTTTTAGTTTTTATATTTTTTATTACGGGCTGCAGTGCGCCATAAGAAGAATCACCTGCAGATAATTTAAGTTTAAACCCTGTACAGCTGCAGCATGTTCGCATGCTTTGAGATGTGAAATCTCTTTTCCATCAAGGTAATACTTATTTTTATAGACACTTACATTATAGTCCATATCCCATGCAGAACATTTTATGCCAACCTTAGCCCATGCTTCTCTAATACCTAAGGCAAAGCCAATTTCATGTGGATCACAATCAACATCAACTCCACATTGCCTAAGATAATTCATATCTGTTACACATTCATCGTAATTTCCGCCCGCGACCTGTTCGAGTTCCTCGTCGCTCATGAGTTCGAGTTCATCATTGATTTTTTTGAGATTTTCTTCGCGTGTTGCCATTTTTATCAGTCTCCTTTAGTTTTATTTTTGTTTTCTGTAGCTTATACGTTCCAAATCCGATTTCGTTACAGATTTTACTAAAAAATTTTTCCGCAGTCAATCATTCGCGGCTGAAGTAAACGCTTGCATACATGACTGGCAAAACTAAAAGCGTCAAGACTGTGGCGACGAGCAACCCTCCCGCGATTGCAACTGCCATTGGCCCCCAGAAGACACTAACCATAAGCGGCAACATGCCCAGTATCGCCGCCGCCGCAGTCAACATTATCGGACGGAACCTTAGCACTGCTGAATCAATTATCGCGTCGAAGGGTGCCTCGCCCGCCCGCAAGTGCTGTTGTATTTGGTCGATTAGGATTACGGAGTTGCGGATTATCATGCCCGATAAGGCGATTACTCCAAGCTCCGCGACGAATCCCAGCGGCTTAGCAAGGATTATCAATGCGAAGACGACCCCGATTAAACCGAGCGGCGCAGTCAAAAGCGTCAAGACCATTGCCTTAGCGTCGCCCAGTTGGAACATTAGCAAAGTCATGATGATGAACACGACAAGCGGTATCATTGAAAGCAAATGATTCGTCGACTTATCGGACTCTTCTAAGTCGCCAGCCGGTTCGATTGAATAGCCCAGCGGTAAATCTTTGCGCAAGTCCTCCGTCGCCGCCAATGCCTTAGTCGTTGCGTCGTTAGCCGTGCCGCTGATGATGTTGGCTCGCACAGTGACAGTCGGCTTGAGGTTTCGACGATTAATTAAGCCGTATTCCGCGTCGTAGGAAAGCTTTGCAATCTGTTCAAGAGGAACATAGCCCGCCGCGCCTAGGTAGATTGGCAACGTCTTCAACGCGGCAAGATTATTCCTGTCAGCCGCCGCCAGCCGTAAATCAATGTCAATCGTCCTGTCGCCCGTGTAGAACTCCGAAGCCTTCGCGCCGGTTATCTCTGTGTAAAGCATAGACTTAACCGCTTGACTTGTGACACCCAACGCACGAAGTTTATCTTGGTCAAGGTCAATGCGCACAACCTTAGATTTCTCTTGCCAGTTAAGGTGAATGTTCGTAGCGTTCGAGTCTTGAGCAACACGGTCGGCAACCTGCGCGGCAAGCGATTGAACTTTATCAATATCAGTGCCGGAAACGCGTAGCATAATCGGATAATCGGCGGGCGGTCCTGTCTGAATCAGTTGGATATTCGCACGCACTAACGGGAAGTTGTCCTCAAGCTCCGTGCGAATCGTAGCAATCAAATCGTCGCGATTGTCCTCGTGAGCCGTGACGACGAACTTAGCCATATTATCGGCAGCAGTCTTCGGGTCAACCGTCAGCACGAAACGCGACGTATCCTGCCCGACGTAGTAAGCATAATTCTTCAGGGCGGCTTGCTTAGTGTCTAGGAACTTTGCAAAGCGTTCAGCCTCCTCTTGAGTCGCCGCAAGTGATGAGCCTTCTGGCAAGCGCAGTTCGATTAAAATCTCCGGACGTATCGACGGCGGAAAGAATTCCTGTTGAACCAAATTCAACACGAAGATTGTCGCCGCGAACGTCGCGATTGTCCCGCTTAGCACAAGGATTTTATTATGCAGAAAAGTCTCAAGCACCCGGCGGAAACCCTTATAAAAGCGGCTGTTGTAAAGCTCACCTTCCGACTTCTTAGGCGTCTTGATGATGTAATAGCCGAACAGCGGCGCGACCATGACTGAAACTATCCACGACAAGATAAGCGCGATACTCACGACCCAAAACATGTCGCGGCAAAATTCGCTTGCAATGCCTTTAGAAAACGCAACCGGGATAAAGCCAGCGCAAGTTATCAGTGTGCCCGTCAGCATTGGTTTAGCCGTCACGTTGAAGGCATGACACGCCGCATCGAATCGACTAAGCCCGCGCTCAAGTTGGACGCTCATCATTTCCACGGCAATTATCGCGTCGTCGACGAGTAAGCCTAGCGCGATTATCAGCGAGCCGAGCGACACTTTATGCAGGTCAATGCCCAACGCGTACATAAAGCAGAATGTCCCCGCTAAGACAAGCGGTATACAACCGGCAACGACAAGCCCCGTCCGCAATCCTAAACTTGCAAAGCTCACGGCAAGGACAATCACGATTGCAAGTATCAAAGTCTCCACGAATTCGCCGATTGACTTTTCCACGACTTGAGGTTGGTCGCTAACCTGATTAAGTTCCATGCCCAAAGGTAGCTCCGCTTGTATTTGCTCTTCCATGCGGTCAAGGTTTTCGCCGAGTTGCAGAATGTTCCCGCCGTCGTTCATGGCAACCGCAATTCCTATCGCGGGCTTGCCGTTGAAAAACATCTTTGGTTCGGGCGGGTCGACGAATCGCCGCTCAACCTTTGCAATGTCCGCCAGCCTTAGGATACGTCCGCCCGCGTTGAGTGGCAGATTTCTTATCGCCTCCACGTCGTCGAAGATACCAGTCACACGCAGATAAACGTTGTCGCTTGAAGTCTCCAACATGCCGGCGGGCGTCATTGCATTTTGCGCGGCTAGCGTGTCCGAAATCGTCTGCGGGCTTATGCCGAGTTCCGAAAGCTTCATCTGTTCAATCTCGACGTAAACAACCTCCGATTGCTCGCCGATAAGTTCAATCTTCTTAACGTCGTCGATACCGAGCATCAAGCGGCGAATCTCCTCGGCGTAGCGTCTAAGCTCTTCATAAGTAAAGCCGTCGCCCGTCACTGCGTAGACTGAGCCGAAGACTTCATCAAAAGTATCATTGAAGAACGGTCCCAAGATGCCTTCGGGCAAGTCGCCTTTAATGTCCGCGCAGTAGTTGCGAACGTCGCGCCATGTCGGTCGGATTTGGTCATTGGCAGGTTCGTCATCAAGCTCAATGTAAATTATCGTTGAACCTGGACGCGTCTCGCTACTTAGGTGGGCAAGGTGTGGAATGTCCTGCAACTTCTTCTCTAGCTTATCAGTTACTTGCTCTTGCATTTCGTAAGCCGTCGCGCCTGGCCAATACGCCGCAACAATCATTTTACGCACAACGAACTTTGGATCCTCCATGCGTCCTAAGCTGAAGTAAGAAAAGATTCCGCCGACGAATGCAATGACGATAAAGTACCAGACGAGCGGGCGATTGTTCAAAGAAAGCTCCGTTAAGTTTCTCATTACGCACCAGTCCTGACTTCCTGTCCGTCGCGTAACTTATTGACGCCCGCCACAACGACGACATCGCCCGCCTTAAGCCCGCGCACTTGAACGGCGTTATCGTCAAAGGCAACGACTTCAACTGCCTTAAGCGTGACTTTGCCGCCGTCGACAATCCAAACTTGCGCGGCGTCGCCCGTCTGATAAATCGCACTCATCGGCAAGACAATCGCACTTGCTGAAGTCTCGCGCATGATAACGTTAGCCGTCATGCCCAGCTGAACATTGCTTGCGTTGGGAATAGAAATCTTAACGGTGAACGTCCGCGCCGCCGAATCAGCCATAGGAGCAATCTCGCGAACAGTGCCCGTTACCTCGTCGCCCGTAGCCCAGAACGTTATCGACACGCGCTGACCTTGACTTACGGCGGAGATTTTGTTTTCGGGAACGTTGGCAACGACTTCAAGCTCACCAGTCTGGACGAGCGTCAAGACACTTTGACCCGCCGCAACGACTTGCCCGACTTCCGCTTGAATCTCCGAGATGACACCTTCGGCATTGGCTGTTAAGGTCGTATATTCAAGGGCGTTTTGACTTTGCTGAGCTTGAGCAACTGCGGCATCGTAGGCGGCCTGCGCGGCGTCGTATTGAGTTTGGTATTGGTCGAGGACAGCGGCGGCGATTGCGTCTGCTTTGAACAGTTCGGCGTAGCGGTCGAGGTTAGCCTTAGCCAGTTGCAGTTGCGCACGCGTGGAGGCAACTTGAGCCTGTGCACTGCGCGATTGTTCGACAATATCTTTAGGGTCAAGCGTCATCAAGACATCGCCCGCCCGAACTCGTGAGCCGGTCTGCACGTCGCGAGAAATAATCTTGCCGCCGACTTGGAATGATAAAGCCGTTTCGTATCGACCGCGCACCACGCCAGAATAATCTTCTTCCTGCGCGGCGACGGAGGCTTTGACTTGTTGAACTTTGACCAGAGGCGGCTTAAGGGCTTGAGTATCCTCTTTGCCGCAACCAACGACTAAAAGACACGCGACGACTACTGACAAAAATTTTCTCTTCAACACATCACCGCCTAAAAGTTTTGCGTCATTATAGAATTACAAGGCAAGCCGCGTCAACGTCATGAAGTCTAGGAAGTCAAAGCGACTTCGGACGGCGGCAATCTTCTCAGCAACGTGTGAATCATCTGCACGAAAAAAAATCCCCGCGACGGTTCCGGAGTGTGCGACGTTGACGGCGACGGCTCCCAAGTCCTTTGCAAAGGTCATGAGGTCTTCGAGTCCTCGCTTAGGCAGAATGTTTTGGTTAGCAAGGGCGGAGCGTTCAGTCAACGTGAAGTCAAGCTCGTCGGCTAGCGTGGGGAATTCAAAATCACTGCGGCGGTTGAATGTCAGCGTATCGACTTCGCCGCCGTAATCGAAGACTGCGACTTGAAAGCGTTCCTGCGCCCGAATGCTTTTAATCAGCCGACCAGTCAGAGGATTCATCACGACGACACCAGGATAAAATATGCCGTCAGTCGGTTCGATTGAGGCGCAGAGCTTGCCGAGTTCGTCGGGCGATAAGCTTTTGCCAATTGACAACGCGACGGCTTGAGCGACTGCCGCCATGTCTGCCGAAGATGATGCCATGCCTTTGCCGCGAGGAAGTTCAGACTTCAGCCTCACGCCGAATTTGAATTCACGCACGCCCAAGACCTTATCGAGGATTGCTAAGGACTTCAAGCCGAGACCAAAGACGCCCTCGAACTCATCGGACACGACAGCTGTCGAAAACTTTTCAATCGGGCAAGTCATCAGCACTGGTTCGCCGCGATAAAAACCTTGCGCCAATTCTCCGCACGTGCCAGGCATCTTAACAATAATCGTCATTGCAGAGCCGCCATAAGCAGGAAAGTTATCAGCGCGGACAATTCAGCAAGCGTCGTGATTGCGCCGTATATGTCGCCCGTGACGCCGCCAATCTTTTCCGTCGAGAAGCTCGCGAACTTCCATGCCACGATTAACGCAACGACACTTGCCACCGCCGCACTAAGGAAAAACATTTCGCTGACGACAAGTGGCAATAAAAGTAAAAGCGTCTCGCCCGCCGCAAAGAGTATCGTCCGACGCGTTGTGAACTTTGCAAAGGCTTTGCCCATGCCGTCGGCTCTGGCGTAGGGGAATGCGCCAATCGTCACGACCATCATCAATCGGGCGATTATCGGAGCAGAGTAAATCGCCGCGCACAGCCACCACGTCGACAGCTGCGCCAATTCAGTTAGCGTCGACACTTCCAAGACTGCAACCAGAATCATTGCGACTACTCCAAACGAGCCTGCCCGACTGTCCTTCATGATAAGCAAAATCTTTTCACGTTCGCGACCGGAAAACAATCCGTCCACCGAATCCATTAGCCCATCGCAATGAATGCCGCCCGTTAAGATTATCAATGTCGCAAAGCCGATTGCCCCCGTGAACAGAGGCAAGCACAGTTGATTGACTGCCACGACGACGCCCGCGCAGATTAAGCCGAGCACTGCCCCGACTGCAGGGAAGTACTTCACCGACTTGCCGAAGCCTTGCTCCGTCCAAACAGTCTGCTTAACGACAAATAGCCGCGTCAAGAACTGCAACCCTATTAAAAATGAATTCATAACAAACCTCAAGATAGAAGCCGACTTTGTTACTTTCAATCAAGAAAAAAAGCGACCCGTTCCCGAAGGAGCGAGCCGTTTTTATTTTACGCCGCTAAGCTTATCTCTTCATGTTGACGAGAGTCTCAAGCATTTCGTCGGAAACGGTGGTAACCTTCGAGTTGGCTTGGAAGCCGCGTTGCGTGATAATCATATCGGAGAATTCAGTTGCCAAATCGACGTTAGACATCTCAAGGGCAGAGGAGATGACATTCAAGCCGAAGTCGGAGATTGTCTTAATGTTCGCCGCGCCGGAGTTGTTGGACTCTGCATAAATCGTTGTGCCAGCTTTGGTTAAACCGGCAGAGTTATTGAATTGCGCGACGGCGATTTGAGCCTCGGAGCGGAGCAAGCCATTGGTGTAAGTACCAGTGATAACGCCGCTACCGTCAATCGCGAGACTTTGGAGGATGCCCGCCGCGTTGCCGTCGGTTATCGGGAAAGAGGTTGTTGAGTTTGCGTATTGCGTCAGCCCCGTGAAGTCAATGACTGCGATATTTTCTGCAGCACCGTTACCGTCGCCATAAGTAAAAGTAATCTGCGCGTCTTGGTCTCTGCCGTTGGTGACGAATTGTCCTCTGTCGTTGAAGTAAAGATAAGACACTGAGGAGCCGTCATTCATCGTGGCATACATCGAAGTGCCGTCGCTTTCAGGATTGCCAGTATCTTCACTCTTTGTAAGGGTATTCGTGTAGTTGTCGGACGCGGGGCCCACTTGCCCAGCCTCAGGAGCCAGATAAACCCTCCAGCGGTTGTTATAAGTTATTGTCAAGTTCGCATTGTCAGCGGCAATACCAGTAACAACATTTCCATTAGCGTCTGTGTAAGTGTACGTGCTATTGGCACCGGTAGTTTCTCTTGTTGCCGTGTATTTGGTGCCAGTATTAGGATCAGTATAAATAGCAGTCTGCGTTTCGAGAGCCGCTTCATTGGCAGCCGCACCATTAACTAAGTCTTCCGAGTCTAAGTCTTTATCGATAAGCACGGTGACTTCGTGTCTGCCGCCGAGCGAATCATAAACCGTGGCAAGCGTCGTAATCGGGACGGTGTGTCCGACTTCATAATAGCCGCTGGTGACGTGCATAGTGGAGCCGTCCTTCATGGTCAGCGTTGCCGCAATGACATTGACGCCATCGACGTTGATACTTTCGATATTGCCGCTAGCGTCTAACGTGCCGACATTGTGACCGCTACCAGCCGTCGTTACGTCAGCTTGAGTGACGCCCGTGGCAGTGACGTAGCTTATACTGCTAATCAACAGCGACTCTTTATTAAGGTTGCCGGTGTAGTCAATGTTGGCTGTGGCAGTTGCTTCCATAGTCTTGCCGACGGGAACGATAATATCAGTTGCCGTGCCGTTAGTGTTTATAACGCCGTCATCAGAGGCATTCCAACCTTGCACGCGCAGACCATTACCGGGCATGACGTAGTAGCCCGACTCGTCGAACATGAACGCGCCGTTACGAGTGTAATAAGATTGATTGCCGTCGCGAAGGACAAACAGTCCGTTGCCACTTAAAGCAAGGTCAGTGTTCTTGCCAGTCTGTTGCGGCGAAGAATCATTAAAGACCAGGTCGATACTCTCAACGTCGACGCCGAGACCGATTTGCCTTGGGTTAGTGCCGCCGCGTCCGTCAGTAGGAGCCGATGCACTGCGTTGCACTTGCGAGAGCATATCTGAAAACGTCGTGCGGCTAGACTTAAAGCCGATAGTGTTTACGTTTGCTATGTTGTTGCCGATAACGTCCATGCGCGTCTGATGAACTTTCAAGCCGGAAACTCCGGAGAACAGGGAACGCATCATTTTAATCACTTCTCCTTTGCTTTGAAGGTCAGATGTATTTGACTGTTCCTTGTCCGAAGTTCCTAACCGTCTGACCTGATATTTTCAATGTACCGTTAAGCTCCTGCCTAACTTCGCTAACTATATCGGAACTTGACGGCGGCGACTTAAATATTTTTTTAGAAGAGACTAGAGCGGCGGCGTTGTGCGGCAAGTTGACGAGCGGCGGCAATTTGTCCATGCGACTTGTCCATTTTGTAGACGTAAGCCATAACCTCAGCAATCGCCTTGTACAGTTCGGGCGGAATTTCTCTATCAATCTCCAGAGCCATTAACATATTGACAAGCGTCTTGTCCTGATAGACTGGCACGGCGTTTTTCTGCGCGGTCTCCAAAATGTGTTCGGCGACATGCCCGCGACCTTTGGCAATGACTTTTGGGGCAAGGTCACGTTCTGCCTCGTATTTAAGCGCAACTGCCTTTTTCTGTGGCGCGACACTCTTCGGAGCTGTTCTTTCGTCCATGATTCATCATCCTTGCTTGTGTGAACTTTATCAGATTATATTTGCCGTCAATTAAGCCGTCAAGCGTGCAAGAGGCGCGGCTTTGTGATAAAATACGTCCGAAGGGAGGAGGCTTTCAATGGACACGACGATAACGCCCGAACTGTTAGCGCGGATAAACGAATTGGCACGCAAGAAACGCACTGTCGGCTTAACGGAAGAAGAACTTGCCGAGCAGAAGAGGCTATACAAAGTTTATCTGGCGGCGATACGCGGGCAAGTCATGAGCTTACTCGACAGTATAGAATTCGTTGACGGGAGGTTAGGCAAATGATACACAAGGTTGGCTTTATCGGCGGTGGTGCACTTGCCGAATCAATCGTTCGCGGCATATGCGGCAAGGTCTTTGCTCCGAACGATATTTTTATTGCGGAGATTCGCCCTGAACGTTGCGAGGAACTTATCACGCGCTATGGCGTCAATGCCTCGACGCAAGCGGACTTCCTCGACGCGATTGACTTGCTGATTGTCGCAGTCAAGCCTAAGGACGCTGAGAAAACTTTTGCCGCGTTGCAAGGAAAAGTTCCCACCTCGACGATTATCACTTACACGATTGCCGGCTTGAAGTTGGCTAGCGTCGAAGAGGCATTCCCCGCAAATAAAATCGTGCGAATCATGCCGAACGTCGCAGTTTCAGTCGCAGAGAGCATGACGGCTTACACTCTAAACGAACGAGCCGCGCAGGTCGGCGACGCGATAAAAAAGTTCTGGTCGACGTTGGGGCGGGCGGTCGAGGTCGAGGAACGATTAATGGACGCTGTAACCGGCTTGAGCGGTTCGGGTCCGGCTTATGCGTTCCTTATGATTGACGCTTTGTCTGACGGCGGAGTAGCGGCGGGTTTGCCACGAGCACAGGCTCTTGAGCTTGCGGCACAAACCTTGCTCGGCGCGGCAAAGATGGTTCTGCAATCTGGCGAACACCCTGACGCCTTGCGCGACAAAGTCACCAGTCCAGCGGGTACGACGATTGAAGGTGTGCGAGTCTTGGAACGTGGCGGCTTTAGGAGTTCACTGATTGAGGCAGTGCTTGCGGCTACGGAAAAGTCTAAGACGCTTTAGGAGGGAATATTCATGACGATACTAAGCGAAATATACACGACGGAAGGCAGATTGAATCGACTGCGCTACCTGAAGTACATGGTACTCTTGGCGATAGTCGCGGGCTTGTCTACGTTCGTAATGTCTTCTATGGCAACGTTCTTGACGGGTGACCCCACAGGCTTTTTAGTCAACGCGATAACAGCTATATGGGGACTCGTCGCGGGTGTTGGCAATATCATGCTGATGATTCGTCGTCTGCACGACATAGGCAAGAGCGGCTGGTTTGCGTTGATTGCGATTATCCCGGCTATCGGCTTTATCTTCTCGATTTATCTGTTCCTCGCGCCCGGTCAAGTCGGTTGGAATCAATACGGTAAAGACCCTTTGACGGATTAAGCGGGAGGGATTCTTATAGACGTCTTCAAAGAGATTTTCACGATGAAGGGACGTCTCAACCGTAGCCTTCACGCAAAGTATCAGCTGATTTGGATTATGCTTATCGTGCTCGCCGAAACGACCGGTTCTGAATTGGCTAGCTTTGTGAGCGATTCTGACATGGGGGAAAATATATCTATGCTTTTGTTTTACATTGGGCTAACTGGCTTTTCTATGATACTGACACGCCGCTTGCACGACATAGACAGAAGCGGTTGGTTTGCGTTGATTGCGCTCGTCCCAGTTATCGGATTTTTCTTCTCGATATATCTGTTCTTTGCTCAGGGCACAGTCGGTAGCAATCAATATGGGCAAGAGCCTTTGACGGATTGAAAGTTTTCGATTAAAATACACGCAGTTTTAATTAGGAGGTTGATAAAATGATTCCTGTTCTGATTTTGGGAGCCGCAGCTTATCTGGTTTATACTAATTGGAAAGAGATTGAAGGCTGGTTGAATGAATTCTTGCCGAAAGTCAAAGACGCACTTAAAGAGGCTGGCATTTACGATTACGCGGCGAAACTTTTCTCCAGCATTGAAGGCAACGTAATGCGCCTCGTTCATCGGCTTTATTACAAGGAGAATGGTAAATGGGTAGAAAAGACCACCATCCGCGAGATTGACGAATCCGAAGTGCCTGCTTGGGCTAAGGAAGGCTTGTCTGCCAAAGAAAGCGATGTTACCGACCGCTACGAAGAGAAACTTGAGCTTAGCGTTTGAGCGAGGTGAATTGATATGGCATTAGAAAATAAAATTGAGATGGTCGCCGATTTAATCGAGGCGGCTAAGAAATTTTTTGTCGACCTGTTCCGCCCCGATATGACGCTTGAGAAAATCTCGGAGGTTGTCTCGCCGCGGCTTGACGATATGATTAAAAAGTACGAGGAACGCGGGCTTGAATATAGCGCGGGCAAGTTTCATATCAAGTACGCTGACGAAAAACATTTCCAGCTTGAATTCGAGATGTACTTCAAAGACGCCGAGGGTAAATGGCATAAGTGCGCTAACGAGAGTGATTTGCGCGATTACACGCTTTTGGAGGTCGGCGCGTGGAAGACGATTAAGGCTTTGAAAACTATCACGTTCCCGATTGAGAAGGCGCAAGCTCAAGGCGATGAAGTCCTGCAGAAGGACAAGAACCTTGAGGAGTATCGCGAAGCACAAACTGCGCCCGCTATCTCTGCTGACGCCCCCGAATTGAAGAAGTCTGAAGATATATTAGACATTAACGACAAGAAATAAGACCGATAAACTTTTAAGCCCCTCAATCCCCAAACGGGGCTTATTTTTTTTGCGCGGCTCGTTTAGAATTCGGCGCATGAAGAAATATCTTTTATCACGGCTCGTGCAACTGGTGCCGATACTGTTCGGGATAACGTTCCTGACGTTCGGCATGATGCAATTCACCTCTGATGACGCCGTTGACATAATCTATGAGCAAACGGGTAGCGTCTCGGAAGAAATCAAAGCCGCTAAACGTGCACAGCTCGGACTTGACCAACCGTTCTTGATTCAATATGGCAAGTGGCTTGGCGGAGTACTAACTGGCGATATGGGGCGTTCATTTATCAGCGGCAAGGAGGTCTTCGCGACGTTCGCTGACAAGCTTCCCGCCACGATTGAGCTAATGCTCGTCTCAATCCTGCTGACAATCTTTATCGCGACGCCGCTGGGAATCCTCGCCGCCGTCAATCAAAATCGCCCGCTCGACTACCTGATACGCACTCTTAGTTTTATCGGGAACTCCATGCCGAATTTCTTTTGCGGACTGCTATTGATTTACTTCCTCGCGTTGAAGTTGCATCTCTTGCCGATAATCGGACAAAGTGTCATCATGCCCGCGCTTACGTTGACGATTGCAATGGGCGCGAAGTATACAAGGCAAATTCGCGCCGTCGTCCTAGAAGAACTCGACAAACCATACATCTTGGGCGCAAGGAGTCGCGGCGTCGATGAAGTCACAATCCTAATCAAAAGCGTGCTCCGCTCAACGCTTATCATGATTATCACGTTGCTTGCGTTGAGTATGGGATCCCTCTTGGGCGGCACGGCGATTGTTGAAACTATCTTCATGTGGGACGGCGTCGGCAAGCTGGCAGTCGACGCGATACTCACCCGCGACTATCCGTTGATTCAAGCTTACGTCGTGTGGATGGCGATTATCTATGTGATGATGAATCTTGCGGCGGACTTGCTTTATTATTGGCTCGACCCGCGTGTCCGTTACGGTGAAACGTCATGAAAAAATTAGCCCCTTACCTCACTGCGGCAGGAGCTTTGATTCTTATTGCGGTCTTCGCGGAGCATTTGACGCCCTATGACCCCTACGCGCAAGATTTGGAAGGAGCCTTGACGCCGCCGAACTCGATTAACTGGCTGGGCACTGACCGCTACGGGCGCGACGTGTTATCGCGGGTTATCGTCGGCTCGCAAACGACAATTTGCGCGGCTTTGCTTCTTTTGGCTACGATTGCGACTGTCGGCAGTTTAATCGGTGCATTGTGCGGTTACAAGGGTGGGTGGCTCGACGTGTTCTTGATGAGGCTGTCCGATGTCTTTCTTGCCTTCCCGCAAATGGTCTTCGCAATCGCGGCGGCAGGAGCACTCGGCGGAGGACTCCTAAACGCGGCGGCGGCTTTAGCTGTAATCGGTTGGCCTAAGTACGCACGCATTGCCCGCGGACTAGTCTTAGCGATTAAGTCAATGCCTTACTTCGACGCGGCACGCATGGCAGGCTCCAGCTCGACGAAGATTTTATTTATACACGTCTTGCCGAATATCGCCGGACCTATCCTCGTGACTGCCGCGCTTGACATTGGGACAATCATCATGGAACTTGCTGGGCTGTCGTTCTTAGGTTTAGGAGCCATGCCGCCAACTGCTGAATGGGGCGCGATGATGAATAATGGTCGCTCAATGTTGCAGACTGCGCCTTGGGTTATCCTTGCGCCTGGCACGGCGATTTTTATCACGGTCGTGACGTTCAATCTGCTCGGCGATAAGCTACGCGATTATCTCGGCGCAAGTTCAAGTTAAGCAACGTGACAGCTTGATAAAAAACCGCATACAAAATATAATTGCTCATCGAAAGGAGGATGCTCCTTTGGACGAGCAAAATTTTTTTGACACGACAAAGATTTTTGAGAACTTGAATCCCGAACAACAAGAGGCAGTTAATTGCATTGAAGGACCGCTCTTGGTAATGGCTGGGGCTGGCTCTGGCAAGACACGCGTTTTGACTTGTCGGATTGCAAACTTAATCGCGCAGGGGATTTCGCCGTGGAATATTTTGGCTATAACCTTCACGAACAAGGCGGCTAACGAGATGAAGTCCCGCGCAGAAAAATTAATCGGTGAGCCAGCGCGAAACATTTGGCTAAGCACGTTCCATTCCTTCTGCGCAAGGTTACTTCGTCGGGAGATTGAGATAACCGGCAAGTTCAACAGTAACTTTGCAATCTTCAACGCGGGCGACAGTAAAAGCCTCATCAAGCAGTGCATTGCGGAACTAAACCTTGCCGAGTCCGTCTTTGATAACGTCAACTTAACAATCTCTGCACTCAAGGACAATCTGATTGACCCTCAACACTGCGGCGAGGTTCTTCACAACGAGAGACCCTTTTACCGGGCGGGCGTCCAAAATATTTATAAGCTTTACCAGAAGAAGTTGCAGGAGAATAACGCGTTGGATTTCGACGACCTAATCTTTGTCATGGTGAAGATATTCAAAGATTATCCCGATGTCTTGGCGAAGTATCAGGAGCGGTTCCAATACATTTCGATTGACGAGTATCAGGACACGAACGTTGCGCAGTATGTGTTGACTAAGTTGTTGGCGGCGAAGTATCAAAATCTGTGTGTGGTCGGCGATGCTGACCAATCGATTTACGGTTGGCGGGGTGCGGACATGCGCAATATCCTAAACTTCGAGCGGGATTATCCTAGGGCACGCGTCATCATGTTGGAGCAAAATTATCGTTCTACGAAGACCATATTAAACGCGGCTAACGAAGTTATTCGGAACAACATTGACCGCAAGCCCAAAAATCTTTGGACTCAGAACGATCTTGGCGATAAGATTATCTTTGCCAACTGCGACAGCGACAGACAAGAGGCGGCTACTGTGGCGGGAGAGGTTCGGCGGCTCGTGGAGCAGGAAAGTTTTCGCTACAATGAGATTGCGATACTCTACCGCACGAACGCACAATCGCGGCTGTTCGAGGAAAGGTTCATGCAGGAGGGCATACCGTATATCATAATCGGCGGGCTGAAGTTCTACGACCGCAAGGAGATAAAAGACCTTGTAGCGTATCTGCATGTCATTGACAATCCGCGAGACGACTTGCATCTTAGGCGGATAATCAACGTACCGGCACGCGGACTCGGCTCCACGAACGTAGCTAGGCTTGCTGAGTTCGCGACATGGCAAAGACTTTCTATCTTTGAGGTCGTCTCTGACGACAAACTCTTAGCGCAAGTGGAAGGACTTACTCCGCGTTTCCGCGCAGGTGTCAAGAAGTTCGCGGCGATGATGATGAGTTTTTCGGAGTGGGCAAGAGATTGCTCCATTGACAAGTTGATAAACCTCGTGATGAATGAGTCGGGCTACATTAAAATGCTTCGCACTGGTTCAGAGGAGGGCAAGAGAGATGGTCTTTCCCGCGAGGAGAACTTAGGCGCGTTCATTGACAGTGCAAAAGAATTCGTCGAGATGAACCCTGAGGCGTCGCTTGGAGACTTCTTAAATCACGTCGCCTTGATAACTGACATTGACACGATTGAAGAGAAAGAATCACGCGTTAGGTTAATGACGGTGCACGCGGCGAAAGGTTTGGAATTCCCAGTTGTGTTCGTCGTGGGCATGGAGGAAGAACTTTTCCCGCACAGAAATTCTTTGGACATTCCCTCTGCATTGGAGGAGGAGCGGCGCGCTTGCTATGTTGCCCTCACGCGTGCTAAACAAAAACTTTATCTCTTGGCGGCGGAAAGGCGAATGTTCTTCGGCAAGATAGTGCCGCAAAAGATTTCGCGGTTTATCCAAGAGATTCCCTCCGATTACGTTAAATACTTCGGCAACATACCGCAAGGCTTCAAGAAAAAAGCTTCGTCGCCAAAGTCAAGCTACAGACCGCCGACGGCTCATCGTTCGGCAAAAGTTCTTCCTTTCGAGAAACAGACTGAGAAAACGCCAGAGACTTTCCAAGTGGGCGACATAATCAATCACAAGCTGTGGGGCTTGGGCACGGTCATGGCGGTAGACAGCAAGAAGATTACGATTTCTTTTGCCAATCCTGAACGCGGCATAAAGGTTTTGGGACTCAAGACGGCTCCGATTACTAAGCTTTAAGGAGGCGATGACTTTGGAGATTTCTCAAGTCAAGGCGGAACTGTTAAGACTTCGCAAGGAGATTCGGCGGCACAATAAAAAGTATTATGAGCAGGACGCGCCAGAGATTTCCGATTACGAGTACGATAAGTTGATGACGCGGCTAAAGGAGTTAGAGGCGGCTTATCCGGAGTTCATCACGCCGACTTCACCGACGCAGCTGGTTGGAGGCTCTGCACGTCGCGAGGCGGGCAAGCTTGTCGCTCATGATGTGCCTATGCTGTCATTGCAGGACGTGTTCAGCCGCGAGGAAGTGGAAGACTTCATAAGCGACGCAATATCTAAGCTTGAGTCGCCCGAATTCGTCGTTGAGGAGAAGATTGACGGCTTATCATTGGCTCTGCGTTATGAGGACGGGCAGTTCATTCAGGCAATCACACGCGGCGACGGACTTCATCAAGGCGAGGACGTCACGGAGAATGCACGCGTGATTGATGATGTGATTCAACGGCTGGTCGATGCGCCGAAATATCTTGAGATACGCGGCGAAGTCTATATGACACGGCAGAACTTTGCGGCGACTAATGCACGGCAAGAACGGCTCGGCTTAAAGACGTTCGCCAATCCGAGGAATTGTGCGGCGGGTACGCTTAGGCAACTAGACAGCAGGATTGTTAAGGAGCGGCGGCTATCAATGTTCGTGTTCAATCTGCAGAAGGTCAAGGGCGTCGAGATTCAAAGCCACGTCGAAGCTTACAATTTCATGACGCGCAACGGGATAAAGATTATTCACGCCTACAAAGTTTGCAAGACATTCGAGGAGGTTTGGCGGGCGATAGAGGACATTGGCGAGCGGCGAGCAAGTTTGGACTATGACATTGACGGCGCAGTAGTTAAGGTGAATTCTTTTGCACAGCGTGAGCAACTCGGCGCGACAAGTAAGGTGCCTAAGTGGGCAGTGGCCTACAAGTATCCGCCTGACGAGCGCGAGACAATCTTACGCCGCATTGAACTAAGCGTGGGGCGCACGGGTCGAATCACACCGACTGCAGTCTTTGACGCAGTGAGCTTGAATGGTACACGCGTTGAACGGGCGACCTTGCATAACCAAGACTTTATCGACGAGCTTGACATTCGCATTGGCGATACGATTAAAGTTTACAAGTCGGGCGAGATTATCCCGCGAGTAAGTGGCGTTGTCGTGAGCAAGCGTCCTAAAGGTTCGGTGCCCTTCAAAATCCCTGACACGTGCCCTGTCTGTAATCACAAGTTGGAGCGTGAAGAGTCCGCTACTGATTATCGTTGCGTCAATGTGAATTGTCCCGCGCAGTTGGAGAATCACCTGCTCAACTTCGTCGGACGCAATGCAATGGACATTCACGGGCTAGGCGAAACTTCAATCCCGAAACTCATTGCGGAGGGATTCATCAAGACTGTTGCGGACGTGTACAAACTTCACACGCGCCGCGAGGAGTTGCTTACTAAGAAAATCTTTGGGCTAACTAAGGCGACGGATAAAGTGCTTGCGGCAATCGAGGAGAGCAAAAAAAATTCGCCCGCCAAATTGTTGACGGGCTTAGGGATATTCGGCGTGGGCAGTGCGGCGGCTCGTGATTTGATTCAACACTTCGGCGGGCTTAGTGAACTTTCCAAGGCGACGGAAGAAGAATTGCAAGCGGTGCCGGACATTGGAGCAATTACGGCGCAACATGTTAAGGAATTCTTCGACGACGCGGACAATCTTAAAATTCTCGACGAACTTAAAGAGGCTGGTTTAACAATGGAAGAGGAGAAAAAAATTATTGAGTCGGCGATAGCGGGCAAAAGTTTTGTACTCACGGGCAAGCTTGAGAGGTTCACACGCGACATGGCAAGCAAACTCATCATCGAACGCGGCGGACTTGTTAAAGGGTCGGTTAGCAAGAATACTGATTACGTTATCGCGGGCGAGAGGGCGGGAACCAAACTTTCCAAAGCGTTTGAACTTGGCATTACGATTCTTAGTGAAGAAGACTTCGAGAAGATGTTAGCTGAATAAAAAAAGAGACCGCGCAGATTTTTCTGAACGGTCTCTTTTTAATTCTGTTTAGCTAAGTCGATTATCTTGCAATCATAAGCCCCTTCAATAATGGGCAGGTCTTTAGCTGGTTTATCGAACTGCGCTAGCATTTCTAGCGCATATTTTATAACTACTTCTGGCGATATTATTTTCATACATTTCATATATTCCCTTCCCTCACACTTTTGCTTATAACACGGTTGACACCTAAGACTAGAAAAGAGGATAGTATGGGAATGGAGTCTAGGTGAGAAACCGATAGTAGGCGAGGAGCCGAAAATAGAAAGGGCAGGGAGGTTCCTCGCGGCGGCAATATGCATCGGGCCGGAATCGTTGGTGATAAGTAAGCGGCAATGGTCAAAGAAGGCGGCAAGTTGCAAGAGGCTGAATTGGCCGGTAAAAACGTGCAAGCGGTTGGAATAGGGGATAGAGCTGGTGCAGAGTTTGACGAGTGGCAAGTCGTCGATAGAGCCGAGGAAAGCAACGTGAAAGCCGCGATTGATGAGGTGACTGGCGACCTTGGCGAAGTATTCTGGGAGCCAACGCTTAGAGAGCCACGATGCTCCGACGTTAAAAGCGACGATTTGGGGTTTGTGAGGGAAGTTAGATTTCATGAAAGAATCGAGGTTAGTATCGCCGATAAAGACGTCGGTATTAGGAATAGGTAAATCATGGAAGCCCGCCTTATCGAGAACGTTGAAGTGGGAGATGATTTGATGTACTGAACGTTTAAGATTAGGGCAGACGGAATCAAAGAACGGGTAAAAAAGTGATTTGGAGTAACCGATGATGAGGTTTGCGCCGGAAAGTATAGAGACAGCGCAAGCTCTTTCGGAGCGATTGAGATTAATGCACAAGTCGAAACGTTCGCGCCGGATAAGCTTGAGGGTATGAAAGGATTGGGAAAGGGAATGCTTATCGATAGTGAAGACGCGATTTAAGAAAGGATTAAATTGAACGAGCTGGGCGAATTGTTTATTGACGGCGGCGGCTATGAAGTTGTTAGGATTGTGGAGCTTCAGAGCCTTAAAGACAGGCGTCGTTAAGACAAGGTCGCCGATTTGCATTAGGTTTACGACTAGGATTTTCAATCGTTCACTCCTTTAGGTTTTCTGATAATTTACCACAAGAAAAAGAATAATCAAGCCGCCTGGGGGTATAAAAAAAGAGCCCGCGATTGCGGGCATTAGGGGCTTAATCCCTCCTCAAGGCGCGGATGTCATTTTCAAGCGTCTTGATGTACTCGATTAGCTGGCCGACCTTGTCAGTTAGCTTGTTGACGGTTTTATTGAGAGTGAACAGGACGTAAAAGCAAAGCGCGGTAGGGACGCCGATATTGGCGACGGCTTGCGCAATCATCTCTTCAGACATAGTATCACCTCCTTTTTAGTATTCGAGCGGAGTGTTGCTTACTTCAAAGTTCGAGAAAAGGTTATTAGCAGAGGAACTGTAGACAAAGAACTTCCTGAGGGGATTGCCGCCGTTGACTTTGCCGGTGTAGCGATAAGTGCCATAGTTGCAAGTGACTTCGACATAACCGTCGGTGGGGTGGCTTACGATATGCATAAGGAAATGATTGTTCGTGCTAAGACTTAGTCCGGTGTAAAACAAAACGCCATAATTTACAGTCATAGCGACAATGTTGCCAGACATGTGTCCACTACTCCCGCCGTAAATCGTGCCCCAACCGCCGCCGCATTGAATACAAGTACCGGGGATTCCGAAGCCGCACATATCGCCAGTATTGCCGTGCCAAAGGTCGCAACGAATCCAAGCCTCCATGACACCTTCGGGAGTATTGAACATGTCGTTGCGAGTGGCGTTCATTTCGGGCTGATAGAATTGAGTATCATTGACATAGATAAGTGGCGCGGCAGGTATGTCGTCGTAGCCGGAATCGTGATAAGCCCACTGAGTAACCGGAGGATTAGTAGTAAGGTGTCCTTCGTCGTCGAGGTAGAGTCCTGCGCCGAGAGGAATGGAGCTAGCAATCTGCGCGGAGACTTCGATATTGCCGCTAGAGTCGAAGGCCAAGCCATTACCCAACGCCGGAATGAGGTCGTAGCCGTCGAAGATCAAGCCTCGTCCGTGGCGCACGCAGATACGATTGAGTTCGTCATAGGCGATACCTTTGCCGCAGTGCACGAAGAGTCCGCCGTCAGCGTCGAAGGCAAGCCCGTTACTCTTTTTAATCGTGATGCCTCGCTCAGTGATGTCCAAGCCCTTATCGACGTTGATGGTAATGGCGTTGTTGGCGTCGAAACCTACAGTCAGATTATCAACGAGGATAGAAAAGGTGCCGTTGTCATTAGCGCGTAATCCGTGCGCGACTGCGGAGTACACGACGCCATTGCCGAGGAAAATAGCAATGCGCCCTTGCTCGTCGAAGTGCAAACCTTGCCCGAGCCTCGCGCTGATAATCTCGTTTACTGCGTCGTAAGCAATGCCATCGCCGGCGATAAAGGGCGTGCCTCCGTGAAGGTCAGTGTCTTCAATGTGGGCTTTGATTTCGTTCATATCGTCGGCGGTGATGACGGTGCCTATCGCCACGTAGCTAACCGAGATATCCTGCCCGTTATGAGTTTTGTTGAAGTTGAGCACGCGGTTAGCATCGCGATACATGGAGTCGGTCGCGTAGAGGCAACTGAACTGATTGGCTTGCGGCATGACGGAATCAGTTTCCAAGAAGCCGTCGATAACGACCGAGCCTTTCTTAGGGATATGTCGCAGGAAGGCTTTGCCGCCGCTGACGTGAACGTCCTCGGACACGCGCACAGTTGAATCAGGATTGAACGGCAGGTAACGAATCATTTTGCTTATCCTCCAGTTCAAGGAGTTTCAAGGCGGCGTACTCAATGAAGTCCTTCATCGCCTGCAGCTGTTCTTTATCGGACGGCTTATCGCGATTGGCGACGACTTCCTTTTGAGCCTCAGTCATAGGTCTTTTGATAATCATGACAAATCCTCCTCTAAGCGACGGCGAAACCTGCTGCGAAGGAATGTACAACCGGTGAATCGCCGAGGTAATTGTAGCTGATATTGATAGCGGTACCCTTAGCCCCTACGCAGGAAAGAATGCCGGTCTCCTCGTCGTAGCTGTGCTTGATATTCTGCGTGAAAGTAATCGAGCTAGGCACGGGCTTATGTTTTAGCATGAACAGTTGCGTTTTACCGGTAGCAGTGCCGAGCTTGCCACTAGCCGAGCCACTTAGCCGCCGGAGCCTTACTCGAATGTTAGCAACCTTCATGTTAGGTTCATCATTGATATAGGTAAAGCGCGTGGAGTAAGTGCCGTCATCGTCGTTGTAGGGCTGGGAGTTATCGGGAGTCATCTTGCGCCAAATTTCGGTGCCGGTGTCGTAATCGTAGCTGGCAGTGATAACTGAATTCTTCTTGGCAGTGAAAATGACGGTGCTGAGTTCCGTTGAGAAATCGAAGTCGTAGAAGGGGGTGCCGTCTTGGAAAAGCTGAATGGAAGTGGCGACAATGTTTGGGTCAGGGTCGCCGAGGGTCAGTTCTTGCCGGTTACCGTTAGCAGTACCAATCGTAATGAGTTCTCTGTGCTTAGGCTCTGGCATGAAGTTGACGTAGCACTCGATAGCGGCATCAACTAGAGGCTCGTGACGGACTAAACAGTAAGCGGTTTTCAAGTCCTCTTCATAATTGGCGACGGTCGAGTAGAAGTTAGCGACGTTGCCGGTGACGACAGCCCTACCCAAAGAATGAGTGACGGTAATTGACTCAACTTGCGCGGAATCAGTGCCGCTGGCGGTCTCGACGGTGTACTTCATGCGGAATTGTAAGGCATCAGCCTCGCGGTCGACGGCGTCGGTTAGTGGCATGTAAACAGACCACTGATTGTCCTTGCGTAGGCGCACGGTGATTGAGACTTCGCCCGCGCCAGTCGTATTGATTTTAGGGACAATGCTTACGATAGTCTGAGCCTCGTCGCCGAGTTCATAAATCGGACTATCTTGAGTATCAGATAGTTGTTCAGTGGTTGAACGCGTCGCCAAACCGATTTTGATAGTCGGGAAGTCGTCGGCGTTGGAGGGGGCTTGCATAGCGATAATCGGGTAGACTTTCTTGCCGACAAAGTCATTGACGTTGGGCAGATTATTAAGGACGCTGACTTTGTTGCCGTACTTGATAACGTCCTCGAATTCGCCGACGTCGTTGTAGGTGGCGAGGCGACCGTTTTTGAACTTGTAAAGGACGTCATCAATCTTGAAAATGACGCGGCGACTAGAGCCGGTCGGCTCGTTGCCGGTGATGACGAATTGGTCAACGGCAGTCTTCTTGGTGCAATTGAGCGGCACTTTACTAACCAAAAAGGCTTGCTTCATGAAGGTTTGCTCTTCGGGAATGTCTGGTGAATCGGGGTCTTCGGGCAAGCCGTCAATGGGTTCTTCGACGAAGGCTAAGCTTGCGCCGAAAGTGTCAGTCGTAAATCGAATGGTATTTGACTCTAACATAAGGGAACCTCCTTTAAGTCTGCTTTCCGAGGGAGCCGGCGAATTATCTTAGCTCAAGTCGAGCTTGGTGCTGGTAAGGTCAATGCGTTCAGAGGAGGCAATGCCGGTAAGGGACGCGCCCGCCTTATCGCCGATTAAGATTTGGTGCTCGGTGGCGTAGTCAGCCATCACTTGAATCTGCGCGGCAGTGATTGAGTCTTGCGGCTCATCAATGTTGATAATGCGGGTGTCATCGTCGGCGAATTTGAACACATTCTGCAACGTGCTTTTAGTCGTGGTAACGTCAGCCATTATCCTTCACCTCCTGAAGTCCATTCGACAAGGTTATAAGTGAGGGTGCGCGTGTAAGCGTTATGAGTGGAATCCTCGTTGACTTTGATATTGACGGTGATAGAATCGCCCGCCGCGAATGTTCCTATTAAAGTTAAATCCATAGTCCAAAGAAGGCGCATATTCGTAGTCTGGAAAGTGTCGGTGCAGTACAGTATGCTTCTATTCTCGACTGTGCCTTCTGCGCTGTTGACTGTGATTTCAGTGTAATAGGGCGCAGTGTACGGAGTTAAATTGCGCAATCTGAGGTTGATAGTGCCGCCGCTAGCATAAGGCGTGACATTAATGTCGACAGTGGAAGCGTCATTACTGATAGCTCCGAATCCATTGTTACCAGTAGACATGTCAATCTTAGTCGTTGATATGATGACGTTGTAATCGGGCTTGGAATCGGTATCGAGGTTGCGCTTATCGACGCGGTCACTCTTAACGTAAGAATCCTTGCTCAATCCGGCGACCATTTGCCCCCAAGTCTTGAGGTGCGCATCGTTAGCTTGCGGATTGATATCGGTGATAGTCTTCTGCTGAGTGTTGCCGGTAGTGTGGTCTTCAGTGGTTACGATTAGAGAACTTTTAGCCATTGGTTATTCCTCCTTTCAAATGTACTTAGTAACGTCGCGCTTGAGGATTTCGCAAGTGGTAATGGCCTTGAGCTTGCCGATATCCTGCGAGGCGTCGTAATCGTCGGAGCGGAAGAAGTCGTCGAGCCCGTCGGCAGTGCCGCCAGCGAGGGACTCATTGAGGCCTTTGACTTTGGCGCGGACAGTCTCAGTCGCGGCGTCGGCCGTAGCAACGTCTTTGATTTCGAGCTTGCGTTCAAAGTCGGTGCCCTCGTAGCCCAAGCCCAACTTGATGTTGTAAGTCGTGCTCATACTTCAGCAACTCCTTTCTTAGTATCGAGAGCCATCTTAGCATCAGCGACGATAGCTTTGCCGCCGATACCCAAGAGCTTGTTCGCTTGAGTGGCGGCATTATCGCCGCTGGTCTCGTCGGGATTGCAACCTTGAATGTTAATCGTCTTGGTCGAGCCGGAAAGCGTCGCAGTCAAGGTGGCAGTCTTCTTCGTGACAAAGTTGAATGCCATACGAATCATCCTTTCTTAAGCCGGCTCCCTCGGAAAGCAGACTCAATCAAAGGAAAGGTTAGCAGTCGATTGGTTGGTGAATTTGTTGGCGTAGACGACGCAGAATCCCGAAGAGCCGCCGCCCTCAGTGTAAGGATAACCATCAGAGGTAGACGCGCCGGAGCCTCCGCCATGAACGCCGCCTTGCGCACCGAAATTATTTTGATAAGACGCGCCGCCGCCTCCGTAGCCGCATCCGCCCGGCAATCCGCGCAAGTCCTCCGCCACAACTTTTGGTTCAGAAGAAGAACTAACCACTACATGACCTGCGCCGCCGCCAGTCGAAAGACATTCCAAACATAAACCGTCGATAGTCTCGGCGACGATGAAGATACTCGCGCCTTGCTTGCCGGATTTAGAAACGATGCTCGGCGCGTTGGAATGAAAGCCGCCGTCGTGACCTTTCTTTTGAGTACCACCCTTTGCCCCGGAGCCGCCGTAGCCGTCGTACTTGTCGAGGGTTCCCCAGTCGCAACGCTTACCCATATAACCGCCGTCGCTTACGCGATTGACTGAATAGCCTGCCGCGCCGCCGAAGGCATTACCAGAATAAGTCGCGCCAATCCTCGTGGACGAATCAACCTGCAGAGTCTCGGCGAGGATAAATACTGAGCCGTGACCTTCGCCGATTGGCAAGCGGTGCTTCATCTGCGCGTTCGAGATTTGAGTTAGGTAGTAAGTCGCGCCGCCCCTATGCTCGACATTAATCCTTTGCCCGCGCAGGTCGCAGACGCCTTTGACGGCGATAGCGAAAATGCCACCGCGCTTGCCGTTGTAAGCGGGCGTCATTGAATTGCTGGTGGCAAAGTAGGTGTACTGGGGAATGGCGATTGCTTGAAAGTTGTAAAGGTCGGTGGTGAAATTGTTCAGCTTAAGTTCATCTAAGGAATGCTCCAAGGTGATTGACTTGAGCTTGCCGGAGTTATCGTTAGTGATGCCGACGATTTCGGAGACGATAAAGCGCGAGCCGTGCGCGTAGTTGTCCTTAGCAGTGGCGTGAATCATTACGAGTTCGCCGCGTTTGAATTGAGCTACGCCGCCCGAATCGACGTTGGTCAAGGTGAAAGTGTTCTTATTGAACTTGGAAACCTTAGCGTAGGAATTCTGTTGGACGCTAGCGGTGCGGGCAGTGCCGTGCATGCCATTACCAAAACCCGAAATGCAAGTGTTCTTCTTGAGGCGTTCGGGCGTGTTGATTATGTCGTAAGCGTAAAGCCCCTCGTCGTTAGGCAAGCGTGACTCAGTGGCGATATAACAACGCGCTAAGCCCTTGCCAGCTTCGAGAGTGTTGCGGCGATACTTAGAGATAATCGCGGGGTCGAAGTCGTTAATCGTGGGGGCGACAATCACGATAGAGGAGCCGCCGATGTTCGAGACCTCGGAGTTGCGATTGTAAGAGTCAGCAGCACCTCGGCAACGGGCAATGCCTTTGTAATTAGGGTCGCCGATGCGGGCAGTGTCCTCGAAGTCGATGCGTTTAGCTATGATGAATGCCGCGCCGTCACCTTTCTGCAATGTGAAATGATTCGCCGCGTCGAAGTTCTCATAGCCGGAATAAGTGTCGGTGTCGAGGGTGCCAGCTTGCTCCTGATTCAAAAGAGGTCGTTGAGCGTCCTCAGTCAATCCCTTGTTCGAGAGGTTAATCTTGCCGGACATATTCAGGCGCGCGGCCTTGAAAATAAAAATACCGCCGCAACCCTTTTCCGGGTCGAAGGCGGCAGGACTGACTGTGCCGGTTATGTTTAGGGTGTTGTAATGCGGGACGGTCACGGCTTGATAGAACCAATAATCAGCAGTGACATTGAGCGGCGTCGCCGATAGCGTGTAGGTCGAGCCGTCGATTGCCATAATCTTCGCGAACCGATACTTGCCGAGGTACTTGGCATTAGCCGAGGCTGAACGGATACCACTGAGGTGCAAAAGGATTTCAGTGCCGACGGTGAAGGCTGAAAGGTCGTCGCCGGCAAGCGTGATAGTCTTGGCTGACTGATTAAAGCCGGTGACTCGCGCGTAGTGGTTGACGGTCGCGGGATTGGTAGCGTCGCCGTCCTCGGACGAGCCGTAACCTCGCGCGGCTATGATGTCGTAAGCCATAGTGATTCCTCCTTAAACAATAGTGAAAAAGCCCGACGCATTAAAAGAGGCGTCGCCTTGCAAGTCAAAGTTGGAGGCGTTCGCCTGCGTGGTCTTCAAGGTGATAGTCCGCGTCGTCGAGGATTGCACGCCGCTGAAAGTGTCGTCGGGCGCGAAAACCTTTTGAAGTTCCTTAGTCGAACCGATTGCCCTGCCTGAACCAACACTAGCCGTCGAGCGGTAAAGGTAAGTCTTGTCGAGGTTGAAAGTCTTAGTAATCTGCTCCTCGAACATGACGTTATACAAGCCGTCATTGCAAGCAGTCGCCTTTGAGCGCAAGTATAAAGAGCGTGAGCCGTCGGAGATGTTATAAAAATGTCCGTCGCGAATGCCTTCCAAAGACTCGACATAAACGTCGCTGGGGCCGCCGGCAGTGTTGAGGACTTTGACCTTGAGCAAGTCGACACTATCGCAAGCAATCAAGTCGTCGTAAACAATGAGATTGGCGTCGGGGGAGCCGAGTTGCATAAAGAGATTGGCGACGTTGTTTTCAACCTGCATGAGGCGATTGCTTATTTGTTTGAGAGGTTCAGCTTCAGTAGAGAGGACTTGCGCGGTGAGGTTTTCGATAGACAGAGGGTGTAGTTGGTTATCGGAATCATTTGCCCAGATAATCGGCGCGGAGTCCAAGGTGTCTTTGAGTTGCGGGATATTGGGGTGCGGAGTCGCGCTGTTAATGTGTTCGAGCAGTTGGGCTTGATTGACGTAAAGAAGTGAGGCGTCGAGGACTGCGACAATATTTGTGGCGTTATCGACGACGGTCACGAGGTTTAATAAAAGATTCATGAGGACTGCGCCCTTGCCGGAAGGCGTGTAGCCGCTTAGGATGCCGGTATTCTTGTAAGAGTAAAGAACTTCCTCGTGAGTGTCGGGGTCTTCAGCGAAGAGTCCCATTTCCCTGCACCAGAAGCCGTCGTCGAAGTCGGCGTTCTGCAACATACTCTGCACAACCATTGTCCCGTTATTGAGGAACTTGCAATCGACGAGGGGCAAGTCTTCCCTGAAATGGATAAGGTCAGTAAGTTCGACGATTTGCGCGTTGGTGAGTTCGACAAGCTTACCGTCGCGGATGGAATCGCCTAATGCGACGCGCGTGTACTTAATCTGCTTGCCGGCACAACCCTTGGCCAAAACGTCTAAGCCCTTGCGCGTCATGATAGAGCCTTCCTCAGCGCGAGCAACGTCGGCGGCTAGCCCTTGCAAGCGACTAAGCTCAATGACTTGCAGGTTGTTACGGAGCTTCCTAATCTGCGCGTCGGAAAGGTTAAGGTCAGCAATGAGTTCGTCAAGCGTCATGGCAATCACTCCTTTCAAATGAATTTGGTAATGCGCTTGGTGATGAGATTGGCGCGCGGAGCCTGTACAACGTCCTCGCCACAGCGATTGAGTAAGAGGTCGTTAGTGACTGCGTAGTCGGCGACAGCTTTAATCTGAGCCTTAGTGAGGTCTTCGCGCGGACGATTGATAGTAATGGAGCGTCGAGAGGTAGCGGTCGGGAACTTGAAGAAAATCCTCAAGAAGTCATAGCCGAAGGGCTCGACGAAGTTGTCACCTCTGGCGATAGAGACGTTAGCAATCGCAAGGTCGGCGGTGGGATTTTCGCGCACACTCTGCAGGACGGGTCTGTCGACTGAATCGATAAGGACTTGCCCAATCACCATGAAGGGGCAGCCAACCTTGAGGCAAGTCTTAGTCGATTTGGGCTTGTAAATGTCGTGGGTTTCGGAACCGGTAGTCAAAAGGACATTGCCTGCGCGGAGGCGCGTGACTGAACCTTTTATTTGGAAAGTGTTGACGTTGACGACGCCTGAGGTAAGGATTGCGCCGCGCGTGTAGATTTTAGTAGGCGGCGGACTGATATCTGAGTAAATGCCTTCGAGCCACGAGCGCACGGGCTTAGCGTCCCATAGCATTCGGCAAAAGGTCTCGAAGGCGGCAGGCGTGGCGGTGTACTCTTTGGCATTAACCCTAAACAAAAAGTCGTCGAGTTCTTCGACGACTGGTTGGTTAAAGAATTGGTTAGTGACCTGTTCGACTGCCCAAGGCGTACCCTTTCGACGATGCAGGGCGATTGATTGACGGATAAGGTTGCGTTTCTGCTGGTCGTCGAGATTAACTGCGTCGTAATAATCGACGTGGAATTGCTCCGCGAGGACGTCAAGGATAGTTCCGGTGAGTTCGTCGAGTCTGGGCAGGTGCATAGCCAATTTGGTATCGTGGGCGAATTGCCTCAGTAGCGGGTCGAGAGCCTCAGCGATTGCCAGAAACTGTGAATCAGCCTTCAAGGATTCGGGAAGGATTCGCGCGAGGCTGAGGTCGTAAATGCTAGTCATGATTACCAGTCCTCATAGTCAAAGGTGAGGTGTTTATCGGTGCATATGGCGACGGAGACATTGTCAAGGGCAGTGAAAGCCGGCGCATTGACTTGGACACGCTTGACGCCGGCTTGCATGAGAAGACTAATCAGCTTCGAGGGGTTGAGGTCTTTGCCGAGCTTTGAACTCTGCCAAGTGATAAATTCTTCCATAGCGTTTTCAGCGTCGGCGATAATCTGGGCGGCGTTAGCGCGTTCGTCATTAGCAAGGTAGCAAGTGGCGTCTAGGGCGTAGCTTACCTGCGCGGGAGCCTTAACGGTTACGATATCGTTGAGCGGACGGACGGTCTTGCCGGAAAGGTGCGCGTTGACGAGACTTAACATTTGGTCAGAGGGGAGTGCGCCGCCTTGCATAAGCAGATAAGCATCGACGTGACCGGGGCTAGGGCTGGTAATGGCGACGTCAGCAATCAGCGCGGATACTTCCTTAGTGCGGGCAATGTATGCGCCTTCGGGACCCGCGCAGGCGAATGATTCCGGCGCAATGTGGATGCGTTCGCGCAGGGCGTCATCAGCCTCGATATCGGAGCCGCCGTCCGAGGTCGTGGTGTTGCTGATTGACAATAAAAAGGGTTGCGGGTCGACAATCTGATTGAGTTCGCCGATAGCAAAGCCATTACCGATTGCGCCGAGGCTAAGGCAAGTAGCAGAGGTTTCCTTAGAAACTTCGCCGGCTAGGAAGACGAGCTCGCTATCTAGGCTGAAGAAAGTCTGATTGTCGGCGGTAATTCGGGTGCCTTTTTTAATGGTAGTGGAGGTCTGCCTCGCGGCTGATAGTTGAACCTCGACTTGGCAAGAGGCGTAGGTCGCTGGGAGTCTGTCGACTCCGACGAGTGCGCCGAGGCAATCGAGATATTCGCCCTTCGCGAAGGCTAGCAGATTCATCTTGGCGCAGAAGTCGAGGAGCTTGTACAAATGCGCAATGATAGCGAGGAGGCTTTTAATCAGCAGTAAGACGGGGTCGCTAGGGTAAAGCGTCCTGCCGAGTGCGTCTTCAGCGAGTTTCTTAGCGGCAACCTCTAGCGCGTCGACATCCAAATTAACAAAGGATATGTTCGGTATCGTCATGATTGATTCTCCGTTCTATGAAGGGTGATTCGGGTAACACTGCCGCTATCGGATACGTCGTGCGAGCTTTCATCGACGAGCCATTTGCCACTGAAAAAGCCGAAGTCCTCCAAAGTCACGACGACGCCCGCTAGCAAGTTCAAACGTAGAGGCATTGTGATTGTAACCTGAAACTCCTTCTTATTAGCGTTGCGGAGTTCGTGGGCGGCTAGGCGGTCAGCCTCAGCTTGAGAATTCACCCGCCGATTGATTTTGAGTGTGCGACCCTGCGCCTTTGAATCGTCGGTGGCAGTCGCGCTGAACAACTTGTCTTGTTTAGCGTGCTTGTAATTGACTTCGCACTTTTGATAAACCTCGTTGAGTGTCGCCTTAGCGTCAAAGCGGGTGATGTCCGACCAAGTCAAAGCGGTCACGGGGTCTTGAGCCTCCAAAGTCACTTCCTCGACGACGATTAACTTGCCGTCGGCGACTTTGACAATCAGCCCGTTATCAGCGCACAACTTATCGAGAAAGGCTAAGCGCGATTGCTCACCTTGCTCGGCGCGTTTTATTTCGGGATTGTAACCGGCTTGATAAAAAAGCTCCAAGGCAGAGGCCTCGGCAATGTCACGGGCAATCTTACTCAGCAAGACGCTTTCCCAACTCTTAGACTCGTCCGTCTGGCGAAGGCCGCTATTCTGGCTGATTGAGGTGGCCTTGACGCGCATGACGTTCGGCGGCGCAGAGTAATCAACCTCATCTAGTTCAAAGGCTCCTAGGTCGAAGTCGTTAACGGTGATTGAGGCTGTCGCGCCTCTGGGCGGGAATGAGTCCGTCAAGAGGAGTTTGTCCTTATCCATAAGCGTTAGCTCAATCGTATCAGCCTCGCCCGATAGGCGGTCGCGATAGTTCAGGTTAAGCAAGCGTCCTTCTAGACTTTGGGTGATGTCCCTGCCCTCTAAGAGGATTGTGGCTTCGGCTTTCAGCATATTATCACCTTGTAAAATCTTTGAGTTCCGGCTACAATGGCGGTGAGTGATGCCAAAAGAGTGGGAACTCGTGCATATTCTAGCAAGCTAATCTTTCCATGGCAAGAGCGATTGCTTGACTGATTGAATCTGCGGAATGGTAAGTTCAATGCCGGCGTCGAAGATAAAGACATCAACGTAATCAAGGTTAGCCTCGATAAGGTCGGGGGCGTAGCGTTCGGAGCCCAAGACTTTGCAAGCGATTAAATCCCAGCTATCGCCGCTGATTGTTTGATAAGTCATGCGAAAGACCTCCTGCGCTGTTCGTGATGGAAGGCGCGAAGTTGTTCAGCGAAAGTCCTTTCAATGAGTGGGACGACCTCGGAGCGCATTTGATTAATAGTGTCGTCGGAGGAATTGCCGCTGATATTGAAGGTGAGGTTGAGACTAATCGGCGAAGGACTCATGCCGAGGAGTTCGCCAGTTTGCGCCCAAAGTGAGCGACTCCGCGCAGAATTATCTAAGGGAATCGCCGCCTCCCCAGAATTCTCAGCAAAGGTGGTAAGGAACGCGCCTTTGGAATAGATACCGCCTGCGGCATTGGCGGCAACCGGCGCAGTCGGAACGGTCATAGGCACGTAATTAATCTGCGGCACGTTGATTTGGATAGAGCTGATACGGGCGGCGGCACCTTCTAAGGCGGCGGCGGCAGATGAGGCGGCGACTCCTACGGCGTTGAGCCCGTCAATCGGGGCGGGCAATGCTGAGGCAAGTTGATTAGTCGCTTGAGTCGAGGCGTCGACTGCGGGCGGCAACTGCATGAGTGATTGCCCTGTCATATCGGAGGACATAGACACTTGCTGAAGAGATTGTCCGGCTTGCGTTGAGGCGTCAGCGATTGGTTGAGTTATCGCTGTCGTATCAGCCTGCGTGATTTGAGCTTGTATAGCACCCACGCCACCGCCAGAGATTTGCGGCGTCGTCCATAGGGCTTGAATTGCGGCATCAGTTCCTTGCAAACCAGTCTTGACTGCGGCGGCGGCATCGAGCCACGAGTTCTTAAAAGAATCAGCGGCAGTAGAGGAGGCTTGCGTCAAGGAATCAAACGCGCCAGCAAAGTCACCGTCCTTAATCTTGCCGAAAGCCTCGACAATGCCGGTACCGAGTTCAGCAACCGACTTGAAAAGGCCAGTGACTAAGACGGCCAGACTACTCAAAAGGGAGCCAGCAGTGCCTAATACGCCGACTAAGACGCTGACAATCACTCCGCCTAACGTTTCAAAGACTCCGGCTAAAGGACTGAATGCGGTCATGAAGTTGCTAAGCGACGTTCCGAGGTTCGCGAATGCCGGAGCTAACGAACTCGACAGGGCGTCGCCGAGTTTGCCGAATGCGGCCGAGACTTTATCCCAGTTGTTGTAAGCAAAGTAGGCGGCGGCGGCAATGGCAGTGAGCGCGGCTCCAATCGGCGTGAACATGAAGGCGATTCCGGCTCTTGCGGCTGATAAGGTCGCGGCACCGAATGCTTTCATAGCAGAGACTGCGCCGGTCAAAGCTCCCGACAACGTCAAGCCCGATAGCGCGGCTCCTAAACCGGACAACCTAGCCACGAGTCCCGCGCCGAGTCCCGATAATGCTGTTTTCAAGGCGGCGGCTCCTGCGGCGATTCTTCCGAACATCAAACCTGCAGTCGCAATGCCGGCTTGAGCAAACCTCACGCCAGCCATCGCCAAGGAGAATCCTGCCAATCCGACAATCGCCGCCGAGGCAGTCGTCGCAATCATCGCTAAGCCTTTGACGACAGCCGGATTTTGTTTAGTGAATTCAGCAAGCGAGGCAATCATCGGAGTGACGGCCTCAGCCATACCTCGGATTGACGGCAATAGCGCATCGCCGCCAGCCTTTTGCAGGGCGTCGAGGGCACTTGTCAGATAATCAATCGAAGTGCGGGTGTTATCGCGCATAATCTTAGCAGTATCAGCCGCCCAACCGCTTGCGAAGCCTGAGTCAATTTCTTCGGCATATTTGCGCATCTCGTCAAGGCGGCCGTCATCAAGCAAGCTCATGACCGCCGACAATGCCGTTTGACCACTTAATGCCTTAACCCAACCAGTCATATCGCGCCCGGCGGCTTTGCCCGCCTGATAATATTTCTGTAGAGCCGCGAATTTGTCCAGCCAGTGGGTTTCCATAGTTACGCCGGCCTCTTGCATAGCGGCATTCGTGTCCATGATTTGCTGGGTCACGTCATTGGCGGCGTAGCCCATTTCCTCAAGAGATTTAGCGGCGGCTTTGGGCGGAGCAGACATCCTAACCCAGAATTGACGTAGCGACGTGCCCGACATAGAGCCCTTTATCCCGGCATTAGCCAGCACCATATTCTGAGCAATCGATTCGCCCAAGGACAAGTTTATACCGCGAGCTACGGGCGCATTGTACTTCCAAGCCTCGTGGAAGGTCGCAAAGTCCATGTTCGATTGAGTGGTCGCATAAGCCACGGCGTCGCCGAAATACCTCGCGCCATCGACGAGGCGTCCTCCGGCAAGTTTGTAACCCTCGCCGGCCTTGACTCCGAATGCGGTCATGTCATCGGATAGCATATCGGCCACGCGGTCAATCGGGATTTGGGCAATCGAGGCAAGGTCAGTAGTCGGGGCGAGGATTGATTCAATCTGATTCGACTTCCAACCACTCATCGCATAGAAGTTGGCCGCGCCCGCGATTTGATTAGAGGTGTACTCCGTGGTCATGCCGAGGTGTTCAATAGTGGCAGTCAACGATTCCATTTCGCGCCGGACAGTCGCCATATCGCCCGCCCTAATGTTGCGCATTTGAGTCAGCGACTTCAAACGGCTAATGCCCTTCTCGAAAGTCATCGCATTATCGGCGGCTTGAGTGAAGGGATTCATCAAAGTCTGCGCGGTGTCGAGCGAGGATTGAAAGTTTGAATAAGCGTTACTCAAATCCTGCTGACGTTGCGTGAAGTTGGAATGGATTTGGTTGCGACGTTCGAGGGCGGCAATCTCTTGATTGAGTGCTTGAGTTGTCTGCTGAATTTGGGCGCGGAGGGCGGCTTCAGCGGCGGCGAGGTTCGCGGTCGGCAATCGCGTCCTCAAGCTTGCCAATTGCGACTGCTGAGCGGCTAACTGTTCACGGAGCTTCTGCGCTTGATTGGGCAAGGAATCAAAGGCTCGGTCGAGGTTGCGCACAGTCCGTTCCTGAGCTTTGATTTCCTGCGCGGCCGAGCGTAACTGTTCTTTAAAGGTATTGGCGGCGGCAGTACCCATTGAACGTCGATTGGCCTTGAAAGCGTCCTGCAGTTGCGAGTAAGCCTTTTTCATGTCGGACAGTTGCGCGACTGCCTCTTGACGTTGTTTTAGGAGTTTAGCCTGGTCAGCGCGATTTTGTATCTGAGCGACGTTGTTAGCCAGGATTGCCCGCTGCAACTTCTGATAAGCCTCGACGTTCTTCAAGACACCTTGCGCCGCCTGTAACCTTTTGGCATTGGCTGAGAGTGTCGCGCTAGTCAAACCGCGCAGGTTCTTTTGAGCATTGGCAAGGACTGAGCTTAATCGGTCTGAACCTTCGATTGTGAATGTGATTGTTCTTGATTTAGCCATATAAATCACCTGAGGAGGGTTGAAGATGAGCATATACTATTTGAAGGCTCTGCAAGGGGAGGAACCGTTTGCCAGTTGGTACGGATTGCCGGCGCGGCAGAAAAAACTTGAACTGCACCCCGAAAGAATTCCGGCGGATTGTCCGCGCGATTGCCTCCGTTGCCCCAAATGTCTTTTCGGCGAATGCGGCCTTTTCACTGACGAGGATGAAAAGTTTTACAAGGAGGGTCGAAGATGAGTTATTACTACTGGTTAGCGCACAATGACTTAGATGACCCATTTTGGGCATGCCACTACGCAGTGACGACGCACCCGCTTTACGGGCAATGTGTAATCTGTCCTAGCTTTTCAAGGTGCACTTCGTCGCTTAAAGAGGCAAACGTCCTGCGGGTAATCCTCGACGGGTCGATAACAATTAAGGAGGAATATAACAATGAAACTGACTAAGGAGCAAGTGCTTTACTGCCGGGAGAATTATTTACCGGGGCACGAGGAATTCGGGCTGAAGGGTCTGGCTAGCAAGTTCAACGTAAGCCGCGACCTCATGAAAGACTTGGTGCACGGCAAGACTTATTGTGAGTATGGCGGGACGATTCACCCGTCGCGGCCGAGGATTAGTACTAAGATTAAGGACGCAATCGCCGCCGCTTACGTGCCCCATTCCCAAGATAATAACATCGAGGCTTTGGCTGAACGCTTTAACCTTTCCACCACGACCATTGTTAAGATTCTTCGTGAAAAGGGCAAGTCTAGTGGTCGGGGCAAGGTCACGGACGAATTGCGCGCTAAGATCGTTGCCGAGTATGAACCTTATGTCAAGGACGCCACGCGCACTGCCTTAGCCGCCAAATACAATCTGTCCGTTGCGACTATCGCCAATATCCTAAGGGAAGTCGAAACCGCTAAGAAACCGCGCCCTGCAGTCGACGTGCCGGACTTCCTCAAGGAAGAAATTATCGTCGCCCATGACGAGGAGCAATTATCGGTAAAGGCATTGGCGGAGCGATTCAGCTTGAGTCGTCCGCAAGTAAGGTCAGTGCTACTTGAGGCGGGCATTGCGATAAGGACGCGCAAGACCGTCGACGAGGCCACTAAGCAGGAGATTATCGACGCCTTCAAGGGCGGGCAATCTCTGCGCGAATTGGAGTCGATTTACGGCATCAATCGCGCCACTATGAGTAAATGGGTTGAGAACTTCAAGCCGCCGAAGGCTCCTAAAAAGGAACTCGACCAGGCTACCCGCGAACAGATTTATCGCTACCATTCGCACGGCTACGGCGTCACTATCATTGCTAAGACCGTCGGCATCAGTCAGCAGATTGTCCGCAAAGTCATCGACGGCGAGCTTTGATTATCTTCTTTATGCACTTTAGCCACGCGCCGAGCGTTGCCAGCGGTCGATTCAGCCAGAAGTCCATACTGCCCCAGCCGCCTTGACACAGACTCAACGCTATCTGCCTTACGTCGTCGCCTCCGCCGGTTCGTTTAAAAAACCAAACACATACACGCAGACCGTATTGAATTCCTTAAGCGGTAGCTGATAGAGGTCGTGAACGTTCATATCGAGAGCCTTCGCGGCAAGTCGGGCTTGAAAACTCTTCGACGTCGACAGCTCCAATGTCTTATTGCCCGCCATGCGCTCTTCCTGTTCGAGCGTCAAAAGGTCAAAGCCCGTCAGCTTATTCAAACCCGCCTCCAGTTTCTTGTAATCAATCATCAATTACACCCCCAAAACCTGTTTGACGTCCGAAAGATAATCCGTGCCATTGACATTGAACCGGTAGTTGAACTTGTCAAGCTCAGTGACCTCTTTGCCATCGATTGACAGTTTCAGCCAATCAATCATCACTTCAAGCTCTGTCTCCGTGGTTTCACCAGGCTCGAACTTGCCTAGGCTTAACTTCGTGGCATGTGTGCGCAAGTCAAGCCGTACCCCTACGACCCTGCGTTCACCAGTGCCGGCGTCGTAAGCCTCTTGCGCTCCGCGCAGGCTCAACATATGGCTTGCCCCTTGCGAGAGGAAATTCGCACCCGTCTCAGTCAAGGTCAGCCAATGTAGCGTCGCCGCTAGGTTGTTGAGATTCCCGCGCACCGGCCAACTAACCGTGCCCGCTATCCCAGCCCCTTTTATGTCTGTCTGCTCCAATTCAATTTCCGGCAAGTCAATCGTCGTCAAGCCCAACATACGATTGCCCTCGTCGAAGCCCTCGAATTGTATCAACGCTAGCTGAATGTTCATTCCCCATTACCTCCTTGTCTTTAATTTGCTTAGGTGTTATAATCGAGTTGCGAACGCACGCTTTGATAGCGACGGCTACTGCCGAGTTCGCAGCACTCGCTGATTTATCGCCTTTAAGGCATTTTTTTTTTTAGGAGGAATCACAATGTACGCACACGGCATTAAAATCACGGAAACCGCCACGGCCTTAACGCCAATGACTACCGTCATCCAACCTGTACTGGCTATCGGGACTGCCTTCAAAGGCGCAATCAACTTCCCGACGCCCATTTACAATTTCGAGGCCTTCAAGGAGCAATTCGGCTTCCTCGACGACTTCGACAGCTTCACTTTAGAAGAGGTCGCCCATTGTTTTTTCAATCTCTTTAACACTAGACCGGTTCTTTTTGTGAATGTCCTTGACCCTAGCCGCCATTGCAAGTCGACGACTAAGACGCTCTCGGGCACTAGCAATCCACTGACTATTCAAGGGGCTATCTTCCTCAGCTCAATCGCGATTACTTCCGGCGATAAGACTCTGACCCTCGGCGAAGACTATTCCCTTTCGCAAGACGCCTCCACCGTCACAATCACCGTCCTCAAGCAGACGAATATCACCGGCGATTCTATCAACGTCACCTATTCGACCGCTGACCCGTCCAAGGTCACCAACGACGACGTTATCAGCGGCATTAACCAAATCGAACGCGTCTATCCAAGGCTCGGCATGATTCCCAGTTGCGTTATCGCGCCCAAATTCTCAACCACGCCGGAGATTGCAACCGTCATGGCTAGCAAGGCGCGTCTCATTAACGGCATATTCAAAACCATCGCGCTTGCCGACTTGAATGCCGATTCCGCGACTAATGCTCCGACCGTCAAGAACTCAAACAGCCTCGCCGACGAGTTCTTAGTCGTATGCTGGCCGCGCGTCGCATTCGGCGAACACACTTATCACCTTTCCACACAGGCCGCCGCGCTTATGAACTTAGTCGACGCCTCGCGAGGACAAATCCCTTACGAGTCGCCCAGCAATAAACTCATTCGTTGCGATAGGACGCCCGATACCGAACCCCTAAGTCATGCCGAGGCTAACACCTTAAATTCTCAAGGCATCGTTACGGCTCTGAACTTCAATGCCTGGCGGCTCTGGGGCAATCGTACGAGTTGTTATCCCACTAACGACGACCCTAAGGACAGCTTTATCGCCTGTCGTCGCATGATGAATTGGATTGGCAATACCCTCGCCGTTAACTACTTCAGCCGCATTGATAGCCCCGTCAATCGCGTCCTCGTCGATAGCGTCTTAGATGAGGTCAATCTCTTCCTCAGCGGCTTGACTAATCAAGGAGCCTTGCTCGGCGGACGCGTCGCCTTCCTCGAAGACGATAACCCAACTACTAACCTCGCCGACGGATTGATTGTCTTTAGGGTTTACCTAGGACTCGTCACGCCTGCGCGGCAGATTGAATTCAACCTCGAATTCGACACCAATTACTTTGCGACGCTCTTTGCCTAACAAATGCTAAAGCCCGCCTCAATCACGAGACGGGCTTTTTGATTTGCTAGCGTAACTGTTCGGCCGCTTGAAAGATATCGAAGGTCAACTCGGCGACCAGATAATAAAAGGGCGTCGGTTGCGTATCGGGAGCTTGCCAACGTGCCCCGGTCAATCGGAACCTCTTAGCAATCACTCGCAATTCCAAGACGCGCTGCCGAATCACTTCCATTAAATGGAAAGCGTCATGCCAGCCGTCTTTATTAGCCGCGTATGTCCCTATCGTCAAGCCGATGTGCGCCGCTGAACCGTCCTTGAAGTCGTCGACTGTCTCCAAATACTCAACCAAGACGAATGGCAAGTACTCCGTCGACTCGAAGAGGTCTTCGGGCAAATAGTTCTCCAAAACCTCAACGCCGACTAACGACTCCGACGCCTCCAAGGGCAACTTTACTTGCGCACAGGTTCTTTTTATCTCTGCCGCCAATTCCTCGACTAAGCGTGCGTGTGTCATCCGAGGATTACCTTAAACGCCTTGGCATTGAGGAAGTATTCCCCGTCGCATTCGTTTATCGGCAACAGTACCAACCTGCGAGTGCCCGCCACGTCTGAAAGCGTTTGCTCGGCGATATAGAAGTAATTCGTGCCGTGAACCGTCTGTTGTCCTGCGCAAAGCAAAGGCTTGTACTTCGCGCCCGTCAACGTCGACAAGTTCGCCCCGTCCCACGCACTTTGATACTTCTGCGGCATATTCTCCATTGCCTCGAATTGTTCCAACTTGATTTGTCCTAACATTTTCAATCTCTCCTTATCTCTAATGCGAATTCGATTAACTGATTGGCGACCATGTCAGCGTAAAACTGCTTAGCCGCCGCCTCTTTAGGCTCGTGTTCAGCGTAAAGCTCTGCGAAGTCTTCCGTGAAATAGTTCACCGACTTCAAGGCTTCGCGTGCCGCATCAGGCTTTTCCAACACGCGCATTGCCCAAGCTACTTGCTCACCGTAACTCATATTATCGCCTCCAAATTCTTTTCCAAATGATGACTGATTGCCGCCTCGACTTTCGCTGATACTCGACTCCATGCCCCCGCGAGGCTCACTGTGTTTAGGTGCCTTATCGGTAAGCGACTGCGCCCCGTGCGCTCGAATACTAGCCCTGCCCGATTCACGAAGGCATGTGGTAAGACGCCGCCTTGACCGCGCACTACTTGTATATGCAATCCTCCCGGCGGATTGTGCGGTGGTCGACTCGAAGGACTCAGCTTGAAACGCTTTATCAGATTGCGACTGCCGGAGACTTTCAACTGTCCGCGCAGACCACTCGCCCGACTACTTATCTTACCGAGCTTGCTTATCGTCGTCGTATAGCGCGGGTCAGTTAAGCCCTTGCCACTGCGCTTGCCCTCTTGCAGGCTCTTGCGTATCGCTTGCGTCAACCGACTCTTTATCTGCCGACTCTCCAGCATCTGCGCCGCCTCAAGGTGTCCGCGCGGCCTTATCCTAATCTGCACGTCTATCACCCCAACGCGGCTTGTTCGCCCGGTAACTCGAAAGGACTAAGTGCATCAACCCTAACTCGTCCTCGGCTCGCACGACTTCATAGCGTTGCCCGTCCACTTTCACCACGTCCCCTCGATGCGGCAGTTTCTTATGCTTCTTCAAGTAAGGCTCCGTCACGAGGTAAAGCTCGCTGAATTGTCCGTGTAAGCCCGCGAACGTCTCACTTTGCCGATTAGACTTGTCCGCCGTGTAGGAAATCAACTGCGCCTGACATAGTACCCCGTCAACCTCCACCACTTCCCCGAACTCATCCACCGCCACGAACGTGAATAAGTCCTCCCGCAGTTCCTCTTTGAAACTCATTTCTTCTTGCCTTTCAGCGGCGGTAACTCTTCGCGTTCAAGCTCCGGCTCAGGCTCCGATTGCTCCTCTTTAACCGGCAACTCTTCCCCGCGCCTGTACAACTTCCCGCCTATGATTATCGCTTTGTCTGCCTTCATCTTTATCACCCCTTTAAAACGAAAGAATACCATCGGCTTGACTAGGTCTGGAGCCTTTGGTATTCTCTCTTTGTTCTATATTCAAAACGCCCACGGCGTCGAGTTTTCTTAAATAGTATAGCTTTGAACTTTGAGCCTGTCAAATGGGAGGAATCAGCAATGGAGTTTCAAATCTTTAGTAGCGAACAGTTCGGGCAAATCCGCGCGGTGATTCTTGAGGACGCGCCGTGGTTTGTCGGTAGAGACATCGCCCTTATCCTCGGCTATGTCAAGACTGAAAGCGCAATCAAGCGGCATGTTGCTAAGGCGGATAAGTCGGTCGCGCTGGTGCCGATTAATCAATCCACTCGTCGCCGCATGACTATCATTAATGAAAGCGGTCTGTATGCCCTCGTTCGGGCTAGCAAGTTGCCGGTCGCTGAGGTCTTTCGCGATTGGATAATTAACGAGCTCAACGGTAAGACGAAGCCTGAAGGGTCGCAAGTGTTGACGGTAAAAGGAGTGCGGCTTTACCAAGACGTCTTTCAAACTATCTGGTTCAATGCCGAGGACGTAGCAAGGGGATTAGGCTTCGTGGAGGACAAAAAATTCTCCACAAGTGGAGAAAATTATGTGCGTTGGGAACGCCTTAACTCCTACCTTGCCGACTACAGTTACCCGCCCATCAAAGCCGACGACTATCTGCCCGAAAACATGGTATATCGGCTGGCGATGAAGGCGAACAATCAAACCGCCAAGGCCTTTCAGACAAAGATTGCCGATGAAATCCTACCCACTCTCAGAAAGACCGGTAGCTATTCCCTCAAGTCCAAGGAGCCTGTCATTGACGAGAAAAAGTCTTGCGTGTATGTGCTGGGCATGAACTCCGCGCTGACTAAGATTGGCATGACCGGCGACATCTTGGAGCGGGCACGCATTATCGAACGGCAAAGCGGTGCGCAGGTTGAACGCATTTACAATAGCGTGCTGATGAATCGCGAAGCGGCCGCCGCCTTAGAGAAGTTCCTCCATGACAAGTTCGCTGATAAACGCCGCGAAGGTGAATTCTTCGACGTGCCTTTCGAGGACGCTTGCCGCGCCCTAGTCCTCGCTACCAGTGAATTGCCTATCGCCCTGCCGGAACTCCCGCTCGTCGATAAACTCATCTCTATCGCCGATAAAATGGAGCCGTGTCCTCAGCGACAACAAATCCTAATCCGCGCCGCTAACCTCCTCGACGCCCACTTTACTCCTTGACCTTCAATGCCCGCACTGAGTCTATCGTCTCCATTATCGGCAAGCTTCGCGAGTACAGCGTCAGCGAAGTCGTCTGGTTGTCATTGTTATGGGAATAGAACGGCACGTTCGCGCCAGAATAGCTCGACCACACTCCGTCCTTAGCCAAATCAACTCGTCCGTAAATCATGCGACCTGCGCCGCTAGTGCCCACTATCACCACGTCATCCGGGATATACCGCTTAACAGTGCCCGTCGCGTCATCAAAGTACGTGCCCAAATAGTTGTACAGCTCCAAGCCCAATGCGTTTATCGAACCGATATAGCGCGCGTTGGGGCTTTGATATTTCGGGGCAAATGTCATCATCGTCAAGTTCGCCCGATTCTGTACCGCATACCACTCTTTGAGCTGCGTATTCTTCAGGAGATAGCCCTCGACGTTGCGCCCGCATATCGCGATATCCGGCAATGACCCCGTCTCCTCAGCTATGTACTCCACTGCCGCTTTCAAGTCGTCGTAAATCGTCGCCGAGGTGTTATTCCAAGGCGTCTGCACACTCGTCAGCCAATCCGCGTCGAAGGTGATTGTCTGTATGTCAACGACCTGCCCGTCATCAGCGAAGCCCCGCACCTCGATTGCGCCAGTAGTCAACAGCTCAGCCGCCATCTCCTCACGACGATTGATTAGCATGTTCATTAGGTCTTTTAAGTCATCGGTCTGCATTCGCAAGGCGCGTTCCTCAGGCGTCATTGTCGAGATTACTGGCAACTCTCCCACGATTCGCCGACTGATATCCGCTAGGCTGATTGTCCTACGCGCTCCGATTAGCGGGCAACGCCAATCCTTTACCGTCGACTTCTCCCGGCTCATGTTCAAGCCCCGACTCCCGCGCTCAATGTACGGCGCAAGCCGCCTGTGCTTTTTAATGAACTCCACGCTGATGACGTCCTGCATCGTCACTACTTCTTGCTGAAAGAACACCTCTTGCAAAAAAGTCGTCGGCAACTCGAATTGCTCAACGACCTTTATCAGCGAATACGTATCTGTTAAATTCCACGGCGTCATGATTAGCCCTCCTTCGTTAGCCAAATGCCTTGCGTCCTCAAACTCTGCGCGAAGGTTCCAGCAGTCAACGAATCCGCGCCGCCGACTATCACCTTGCCACTATTAAAACAGCCCGCCATGTATGCCGGCGTCACTGCCCCGATTGAGTCTGCCACGCAATCGCTAGCCGCTATCGCAAGTGGTTTGCTACTGTCTGCCGCAGTAGTCGCCGGCGACCACACTCCGTCCGTTGAACATAACAATTCCCCGCGACTGATTGACGCGTTCGCCGCTAAGCTCACGTTGTGCACCACCTGCGGCTGATTCCCTCCTATCAATCCGTCCTCGACAAAGCCCTCAGTCTCTTCATAGTATTTCATCACTTTAACCTCCCGTTCGCATAGGCAACCATTCTTTTTATCAACATGTCCTCTGCCGTAGGCGGCGGCTCACTGCCGACCCCTTGCGCCCCCGAGCCCATTTGGTCTGCTATCAACGCCTTTAACTGTTCAAGCCCGACTTGCGCCGGTTGAGTCTCGTGAAGGCGTGTGCTTAGCCCTTTGACCTGCGCGGCGTCGTAGCCGATTGCGTTTATGAAAGTCCGCCCCGCACTCATCACGACCGGTACCTCGTCTTGTATCTCGTCGACAAAGCCAAGCGACTTCGCCTCCGAGGCTGTCAACCATAAGTCCTCCTCCGGCATCGTGAATCCTTCGACCTTCGCCCGATATGCCGACACGATTGACTCTTCCGTCTTAGCTAGCGTGTTCGATAGCTTGTCCAAGCTCTGCTTGTCGTAATAGTCAATCAGCAGGGTTTTCGGGCTATGAATCATGATAAGGGCGTTGCTCGCCGCCGATACCTTGACTCCCGCACACGCTATCAAACTCGCCGCACTCGCCGCTAAGCCCAATATCTCCACATTGCACTTGCCTCGGAGCAAATTAAAACAGCTCAACGCCGCGAATACGTCGCCGCCTGAGCTGTTGATTCTTACTGTCACCTCTGCCGGATTGCTCTGCATGAAGTAGCTTAGCCGGCTCGTTAAACTGTTCGTTATCGTCTCGAAAATGTCGATTATCATGATTGCACCTCCAAAGTTATTACCGGGCGCAAGACTCCGTCGGAAGCCGCGCTCCTTGCCCAACGTACTTTGCGCACCTTAGCCCGCGGCTCATACCGATTGACTGTGCGCACTACCTCGCCTATGAATCGCTGTTGCGCTACCGGTAGCGGCGTGTCTATCAGCGAAATATCTAGCCCGAATTCACGGTAATTCCAGACCGTCCCTTTTGCAGTCAAGAGGAGGCACTTAACATTTTGGATTACCTCCTCAGTCCCAGATGACGGGCAAATCTTCCAAGGCGTCGGCTCCAATGTCACTTCGTACGTCATCGGTTGCCACCTCCTCTAGCGTCAAACTTAATTCAGCGACCTGCGTCCGCCCGAAACAGTCTACATATTGCCGCCCTTCCCCTAGCTCCGTAATGCAATACTGCCCCAGCACCTCAGAGCCGATTATCAGATAATCTTCATGACCGTCCTTTATGTATTGCCGAATCAACTCTATCTGTTCTTCAGGGTCGACGCCGAGTTCGCGAATCAGCTTTATCTCGAAGGTTATCTGGTCAGGCTCGTCGCCGACCTTTTCTAGCTGCGCCGTCTTCCCGATTAGTTGATGACGCGCATAGCGCGCCCGCGTCCGTCGCTGAAACTTATCGAACGTCAGCACCTTTACCGGCGGACTTATCTTTAATCCTTCCCAACCGCCAATCTCCGTATCGTAGCTGAAATGCGGCACGTCCCCAGAGTTATAAACCTCAAACACAACCTCGCCGTAACTGCCAATCGAACCGCGCAGTAGGTTTATTCCAAAGTCAAAGACGTCCTCCAATATCGCCACGCTA
>JAFWCT010000083.1 GCA_017534385.1 Selenomonadaceae bacterium | reverse complement strand
GCACAGAACCTTTTCTTGGCATTCTTGCTCCTCCTTAGAAATTATTTCTTCTTAGCCTTAGCCTTCTTCGCGCCGTATTTGGAACGCGCTTGCTTGCGGTCTTGAACGCCAGCAGTATCTAGGGAGCCGCGAATGATATGATAGCGAACACCCGGCAAATCCTTGACACGTCCGCCACGAATCAAAACCACGCTGTGCTCCTGCAAATTGTGCCCGATGCCGGGGATATATGCAGTGACTTCAATGGCGTTGGTCAAGCGGACACGCGCAACCTTGCGAAGTGCCGAATTCGGTTTCTTGGGCGTCGTCGTATAAACGCGGGTGCATACGCCACGTTTTTGCGGGCACTCTTTCAGAGCCGGTGCCGTCGATTTCTCTTCCAACATCTGACGACCTTTTCTTACTAGCTGATTTATGGTTGGCAATGCGCCCACCTCCTTCCAAAATTTTCATGCCTCTAAAAAGCGGCGTAATATTATCATTGCCAAAAATGCTTGTCAAGCCCTTCATGACGCGACCTAGATTAAAAACCCGTCTTTTAGTTGAAAAATTTCTCCCAAAGTCAAAATCACGTTACAACGCGAATATATTTTAGCTCAACATTTAAGGTCAAGTTCATAGCCGATGAAGTTGGTTACGACCTTGCTGAGTTTCTTTTTCTCTTCGTGTTGAATAATCTTATCAGCGACCTTATCAGCTTTAGGAGGTTCGTCGATGGCTTTTTCCTCTGCTGAAATTTCTTCGATGACTTCTTCAATGGCAGGTGGTTCTTCTATGGCGGGTGCGTTTATCTTGTCGATGACTTCAAGAATTTTATCGGGCGTGGTTATCGCGAAGGGAATTGCTCCGAGCTTTTCCGTTGACGTTATCAGCGACAAAAACTTTACGCCGTCGATAAACTTCATGTCCGATTGTGCGATTATCAATCTTATCTCTTGCTCACGAAGAATTTTCTCTGCCACTTTGATTGAAGTCGCAATGATCGTTTCATGTGGGAAATTTTCTTCAATGACTTCCTGCATGGCTTGCAAAGTCTTTTCGTCGTCGCCGAGGAGCAATACTTCTTCCGATTTATCCTCCGCGAGCTTCTTGCTGACCCTTGTAATTAAGTCGGCGGGCAGGAACGGTTTCTTAATGTAGTCCCTGACGCCGAGAGACAACGCCCTTTGAATCAAATCCTTTTCGCCAGTCGCAGTCAACATCATAACGGGCACATCTTTTATCAGCTCGTCGGCACGAATCTCCGCTAAAGTCTCCATGCCGTCGAACTCCGGCATCATTATATCCAATAAGACGAGGCTCACGCGTTCAGCTCGCAACACTTCCAAAGCGTCAATGCCGTTATCGACTGTAAGCACCTTGCACGGCAATTTACGTTCCAAAATCATTCGCGCTATGTTCAAGTTCATTTCGTCATCGTCGACGACCAAAATCTTTTTCTGCCGCATAATCATTCCTCCCCAAAAATTTTAATCAAAGAGTGTCCGCCAAAGTCTTTGCCTCTTCAGCAAGTGATTCATACAGTTTCATTGCCGCCGAATGGTTCTGCTTTATGTACTCCAAGCTCTCGTGCTTTTCTAGTTCAGTACTCGTCGCCGCCGTCAAGATTTTGCCTGCCATCTCCAATTTCTTAGCCGCCGCCGAAGTTTTTTCTCCGCCGATTGATAAAGCCGTCGACTTCAGTGAATGAACATGCACCGTGTAATTTTTCCAATCTCCCGCCTCGAAGGTCGCTTGCAACTTTTGTATCTTGTCCGCCTTGAGGTTACTGAACGTCAGCAGAAGTTCTTTGTACATGTCAGTCATGCCCGCGCTGTACTCCAGCCCCAAATCGACGTTGATTAATTTGCTCTCGACTGCAGGCTTTTCCTCTGATGAAGGTTCTTCTCGCGTCGGCGTGTGAAGTTTTTCTTTAGGCAGATACTTCATAAGCATTTGCTCCATTAGCTTTACATCAATCGGCTTGCTCAAGTAGTCCGTGAAACCCACGGCGATTAACTTTTCTCGCGTACCGGATATTGCGTTCGCCGTCAAAGCTATCATCGGTGAACCCTTGCTTAGGTTGTTGTCCATTGCCAAAGCCAGTTTCAACGTTTGTATTCCGTCTAGGCTCGGCATCATCTGGTCGAGGAAGATTAAATCGTAGTGACGTTCGGCAAGTTTCTTTAAGCAAGACATGCCGCTAAGTGCCGTATCAACTTTGACTTGCGTCGCCTTGAGTAGATTAATCGCAACCAACAAATTCATCTCGTTATCGTCGACGACTAAAATCTCAACGTCAGGAGCAACGAACTCCGGCTTATACTTCTCGTGCGTCGAACTCGAACTGTCTTTGAACTCGCCGATTAACTCATCGCCGACAACCTTTTGAGGAATCGTCACGCTGAAGGTTGAGCCTTCGCCGTAAACGCTCGCAACTTCAATCTTGCCGTTCATCATCTGCACGAGCTTATTTGTTATCGCCAAGCCTAAGCCCGTGCCCTCGATATTTTTATTCTTCTTTGCGTCGAACCTCTCGAAGTCGTTAAAAAGTCTCGGTATATCCTCCTCGCGAATGCCAATGCCCGTATCCTTGACCGTGAAGCGTAAATTTATCCAATCCGCCGCTAAAGGCTCGCTATCAACAATAAACTCCACCTCGCCGACCTTAGTGTACTTGACGGCATTGCTTAAGAAGTTCAACGCGATTTGTCTAATGCGAACCGAATCACCGCACAAAAGATTTTTCGTCGCGGGATTTACCTTCAAGCTGAACGATAGATTTTTTTTCTCAGCTCGCGGACGCATCATGTTGACCAAACTTTTAATCACGTCGCCTAGCTTGTAATCTTCCTCGACTATTTCAAACTTACCCGACTCAATCTTTGAGAAGTCCAGAATATCATTAATCAAGCTAAGCAAAGCATCACTCGCGGCGGCGGCGTTTTGGGCGTAGTTGATGATGTCGGGATTGTCGCTCTCGCGCAGAATCATTTCGTTCATACCGACGATTGCATTAATCGGTGTCCTAATCTCGTGACTCATGTTGGCAAGGAAGGAACTCTTTGCATTGTTTGCAGCGACCGCCGCCTCCTTAGCCTCGCGCAAGGCGTCACTCTCCTCCGCCTTAGTTCTAACCACGAACAGATACGCACTAGCAAACGCCATGACGATTAGTATCAAAGTTCCGCCGATAAGTAGCAGAGTGTAAATCCTGAAGAGGTCTCCCGCGACCGCCGCCCAAGGGATGTAACCGACCATCGAACAATTTGTTTGCGGCAAGTCCGTTGCGAACAGGAAGAAATTTCCCGCCGAACTCTCGCAATAAATCGCCGACGAACGATGCGTTTTTAAATTATCGCGAATGACTTTGAAGCCGTATCTAATGCTGTCGTTTATGAAGAAATTTTTTTCTGCCTCGTTGTAATCTTTGTAGGGGACGATAACTTGCCCGTTGCGCTCTTGAATCAGCAGGCGACCTTCGGAATTGTATTCACCAAGCCCAAATAGCTCCGTCAAAACTTTTTCATCGTAAAGGCGGTAGATGACGCTATGAACATTGCCGCCGCGCATGACCGGCACCGCGAACAAAAGACCTTTGCCCGCGCAG
>JAFWCT010000082.1 GCA_017534385.1 Selenomonadaceae bacterium | reverse complement strand
GAATATATGCGCCTGCGGACCGGGGTCGCCGTATGTCCCACGCTTTAGATAGAATCCGTAAATCCAAACGCTCTTCATTTCGCCGCTGAATATTTGAAAAGTTTTTAAGCCGCGATATTTGATTTCACGTTCTGCCATGAAAAGACACCTCCGACTTTATTAACAAATCAAAATTTCATGCCCGCAATTATAACATTGTTTTTTTTTTCGACAAGTCTTTTGCACGTATTCTTATAAATTTAGCGGGTACCAGCGAATCTTTCCTACATTCTTCGACCTCCTTTAATCTGAAAAAAATCTTTACCGTCCTATTTAATGGGGATAATACTTTTTTTCTACTTCCGCCTAAAAAATTCCTGCTAGCGCAAAAAATTTTTTTCACAAAGTCAGAAGAAATTCTTGCAAGGTAACGTTCCGCACGTCGCCAAAAGTTTTTTCGGGCTTCAACGTGATTAAAAACTTATTGGCGTCGTCAATGGCTCGGAGCGGTCGTGTGTTTCGGCGAATAGAATTCTTCCCGTCGAAGACTTGGATAAAAGTTTTCTCGCCGTCGCGTTCAGCCACAAAGCTAACATTCATCGCGCCGAATCGCCCGCAACTTACATCATAGCCACGCCGCAATAGCTCAATGCAAACGGCGTTCTCCATTAAAGCTACCTCGTCGACAGTCGCAAGCGCAGAAAGTATCCCGTTGTCGACGCAATAAAATTTTTCGCCGCCAATCAGAGTATTGCCCGTCTTTATGTCGAAACGTGGAATCTTCCTGAAGAGTTCTTCGCCGCAATCTAAATAATGTCTGAAGGCAATCCTCGAACAACTCAACACGTCCGATATTTTATTCAAGCTGACGGGTCTGCCGACGTTCTGCGCAAGCGTTTGGACTATCACGCGGAAAAGCTCAGCCTTCTGCAGGGAATTCCTCTCTACGATGTCAAACATTATCTCGTAAGCCGTCCCGCGCAACAGTGCCGGAAGAATTTTTTTATCAACGTCAAAGACTCTAAGCAGTCCTCCGAAGTGCAGATAACTTTGTAAGGCGTCTTCCGACGGAAAATCTTTGACGTACTCGGCGAAGGAGGGCGGATACATTTTCAGCACGTCACAGTTATCGGGCAGGAGCACGGAAATTTTTTCGGCAAGTTGCTCACTTGAACACGTCACATAAATTTCTGCGGGCGTGCCGACGAACAGCGCATTGATTGCCTTTTCGCACTCGGCGACGCAATCTACATCATCGAGGAGCAAAAAGAATTTCTCGAAGTCCGAAGTCTTAGCCGACACGAATTCATAAAGCGATTGGAAATCTCTAAGCCGTTTGTCCTCCGCGCAGTCCACGAAGATAATTTCCTCCGCCGGCACGTCCTCTGAACGTAGCCGTTCCGTGAAATCCTCAAGCAAGGTCGTCTTGCCGACGCCGCGCACGCCAGATATTATCTTGACCGAAAAATTATTCTTAAACTCAAGCAGTCTCTCCGGATAAAAATTCTCCATGCCACTCACCTCGCAAAATTTTTTTTATTCTATAACATGACTCCGCGTTTATCAAGTGGCGTATTGACAAGGCGTCTTATAGGTGTACAATGTTCCTGCTAAAATTTTTGATTCGGTGTTGAAAGGGTTTTGCAAATTTGCGGCGAAGATTTTTTCAAAAGCAAACAGCACTAATACAGGAGGTCAATTCATGATTAAGCTAACGAGATTCAATTCGGACGCGAAGAAGCGCGGCGAGTTTATCCTAAACGCCGAACTGATTCAAACAATCGAAACCACGCCTGACACCGTCATCACGTTGGTGAACGAAAAGAAATTGATTGTTGAAGAACCAGCCGATGAAGTGGTGCGCCGCGTGATGAAGTATCGCCGTGCCTTGAGACAGTTCTAATCGTGGAGGGAAAAAAATTATGCCTGATGAAGAAAAAGAAGTCGAGACCGCAGCTGTGCCGCCACCTCCCGCTTCACAGTCCAAGAAGACTATAATATTAATCGTCATGCTCGTAATCGTCGGCTTAGCATTGGCGGCAGGCATATCGCTTTTCGTCGTGACAAAGGTCATGGGCGACATACCTGCTGGCGGCTCCGAGGAAGGCGGCGATGTTCGCTATCATGACGCGGGAGTATTCGTTAAGCTCGGCGACCCCAAGGAAGGCGTCCTTGTCAACATCGGCGGCCCTCGTAGCGGGAAATATCTCAAGGCAAGCATTATCGTCGAGTTCAATCCCGCTAAAAAGTCCGTCATAAACGAGGAGACCAATACCCTCCAGCCCGATGCCGAAGTCAAAGTTAATGATGTTGCTACTCAATTCCTGCGGGCGACTTCCCTTGAGGACTTCGACGCCGATAAGCAGGACGAGTTCAAAAAGCAATTCAAAGACGCGCTCAATGCTGCGCTCGGCGGCGGCTCCGTCTATGACATTTACATTACCAGTTTCCTCTTGCAGTAAGGAGGGAACACTTTGTCTGTTGATGTCTTAACTCAAGAGCAGATAGACGCCTTGCTTGCCGCTGCTAATGACGAGTCCACCGACTTAGAGCAGCTTAAGCAAGAAGAGCCTGCCAGGAAGATTAAAGTTTACGACTTCAAACGCCCCGATAAATTTTCCAAAGACCAAATCCGCACGCTGTACATGCTCCACGAAAGTTTTGCTCGTCTGCTGAATACTTACATGAGTTCGCACCTAAGGACGCTTGTCAATGTGGACGTTGCCTCGGTTGAACAGCTGACTTATCAGGAATTTGTTCAATCGCTAGTCAATCCCAGCGTGATAACAATCTTGGGGGTTCCGCCGCTAAAGGGCAACATAATCTTCGAGATTAGCACGGAGATTGCCTTTGCTTACCTTGACCGCGTATTTGGCGGCGACGGTACCACGGCGATTAAGTCTCGCGTCCTAACTGAAATTGAAGATGCGGTTATGCGTCGGTTCGTGAATTCGGCAATGGAACGTTTCAAAGAGTCTTGGTCGAACGTCACTCCGATGAATCCTATCCTTGAGGCGACGGAATCAAACCCGCAGTTCACGCAGATTGTCCCGCCAAATGATATGGTCGTTATTATCACGATGAATACCAAGCTCGGCGAGGTCGAAGGCTTCATGAATATTTGCATACCTTACCTCGTGCTTGAGCCGATTATGTCAAAGCTGACAACGACATTTTGGGTAGCCGCCTCCGCCGCCAAAGATGATAAGAGCGGTTACGCGGAAATCATTCGTAAGAAACTTAATAAGACAAAAGTCCCGTTCGTCGTCGAAGTCGGGCGCGTGCAGATTTCAATCCGCGAATTCCTCACGTTGGGTTTCGGCGACGTGCTTCAACTAAATACTAAGGTTAAGGAAGACTTCCCTTGCATGGTTGGTTCCAATGCGAAATTCCTTTGCAGACCCGGCACTTTCGGCAAAAAGTTGGCAGTGCAGATAACTCAAGTAGTACAAAAAGGAGAGGAGGCGGCTGATGACGATGAGTGATTTGTCGCAAGCTGAAATAGATGCGTTGTTGGCGGGAGCCGGCGGCGATTCAAATGGTGATTCTTCGGGCGGCGATGCCTCTTTTGACGGCGGCAACGATGAAGAGCTTTTGTCGCCGATAGAAAAGGACGCGCTCGGAGAAATCGGCAATATCTCAATGGGTAGCGCGGCAACGACCTTATCGACCCTGCTCGGACATAAGGTAAGTATCACGACGCCTAATGTTACCGTCGCGCCGATGAATGTCATTCAACAGCATTATCCGTTGCCTTATCTCGTCGTTGAGGTCGCGTACACCGTTGGCATTGACGGCAGTAACGTCTTTGCAATTCAGGCGACAGACGCGGCTGTTATCGCTGATTTGATGATGGGCGGTGACGGCACTAATCCCGACCCCGAACTCAATGAGATTCACCTAAGCGCGGTCGGCGAGGCTATGAATCAGATGATGGGCGCAGTTGCTACGAGCTTGTCGACGATGTTTAATAAGAAGATTGATATATCGCCGCCAAAGGTTAATCTCGTCGACTTCGGCAAGGAAGACTTAGCAAAAGATAAAAGTACTGAACCGATGGTTCGCGCCGCGTTCCGTATGGAAGTTGACGGCTTGATTGATAGCGAGATAATGCAGATTCTTACAGTCAAGGTCGCCAAAGAAATGGTTGATTCTCTAATGGGCGGCAATGAAGAACCTGCACCTGCACCGCCACCGCCACCGACGCCTCCGCCTGAACCAAAAGCGGCTCCAGCTCCACCACCACCGCAGAATTATCCACCACCGCAGAACTATCCGCCGCCGCAGAACTATCCGCCGCCACAGAATTATCCTCCGCCGCAACAGCAACCATACCCGCCGCAAAATTATGGATATGGGAGTTCACAAATACAGCCAAACGTCGTAACAAATATGCCAGTATCGCCGGCGCAATTCACGCCCCTTTCCACGGAGCCAGTACAAATCAACGAGGCAAATATCGGATTGATTTTGGACGTGCCGTTGCAAGTGACGGTCGAACTCGGACGCACTAAGAAGACAATCAAAGAGATTCTCGACTTGGCAACGGGTTCAATCGTAGAGCTTGACAAATTGGCGGGCGAACCCGTCGAAATACAAGTGAACGGACACTTCCTAGCAAAGGGCGAAGTCGTCGTTATCGATGAGAATTTCGGCGTGAGGATAACAGAGATTGCTACGCCCGCCGAACGCGCCGCGCATTTAACGTGATAAAAGCTTGCCGATTAAAAAAGTATCAGTTATAATTGGCAACCGAAAGTAATTAGTGTTGTGACTTTAAAACTAAAATTTAAACGGGAGAGATGGATTATGGCAGTACGAGTTTTAGTCGTCGACGACGCGGCTTTCATGAGAATGATGGTCAAGGATATTCTTTCCAAAAACGGCTATGAAGTCGTCGGCGAAGCTGAAAACGGACTTAAGGCAGTCG
>JAFWCT010000081.1 GCA_017534385.1 Selenomonadaceae bacterium | reverse complement strand
GTTCAAAAACATTTTGGCGGCGGTGGAAAAGGACTTCGGCGCGACGCTGAGAAGTTGAGGTGATTGAGTTTGAAGGACGATAAACCCGTCGGCGAAATGAAACGCGTTGAAGTTGAAATCTTCGGCGAAGTGTACCGTTTGCGCACCGAAGACCCCGACGGCTTGGCTAAACTCGTGCGCATGGTCGATTCAACGATGAAATCTATTTCGCAAAGCACGCGGACTTTTGCCGGCAGTCGCATTGCAGTATTGGCGGCACTTAAAATCGCCGAGGACTATCAGCAACTCAAGAAAGATTACGACGAACTACTTCAGCTCCTCGACGAAAACAAATGACATAAATATCCTATCCCGTCAAATTTTTGGAAGGCGGAGAATTATTTATGGTAAGCTATCACGATTACACTATCGAGCCTATCTCTGAAGACGACATCAATACCGACGCTGTTAACGAAGACGGCACCATTGACGAGACTAAGATTAGCGAGGGCGACATTGTCACTACAAGCGAAGCTCAAGAGACTGCTACGGAAGTTCTCTCCTCTGTCGATACCTCTAATGCAACTGCTACCATTCTGTATTCAACTACAACGGCGCAAACTTCCTCCGGCACCAACTACACGCAGATAACTGGCGTCGCGGGTGTCAGAATCAAAGCAACTTCTTCTGGTAGCGGCACAAGTGCAACGCTCGGCTCCGGTAGCAAGAGAACTAGAATCGCAATGGCTGCGTCTGCAAATATGGACGTCATGTTTGAGTATGACAGCTCCACTAATAGCTACTCCACCAATCCTACACAGCTCAGAGCAAAGAGCGGTTCCGCATTTAATATCGGCGGTACTTCCGGCGTAGGTTTGTCGGTTAGCGGCGGTCAGATGAACGTCGACCTCGAAAATGGTAAACCCAGCTTGCTCTCCCTCTTTGGTAATCTAGTAATGAAGATTGGCTCGTGGCTGTCTGGTAGCGGCGATGTGCTCTACGATACCGATACTTCGATTGACGGCGTGACCATTACGTTCGACGGCTTCGATACTGAGGATGTCAACACCGTTACACCTAACGGCAAGAAGCTCGGCACGCTTGACATTGCTAACACCGAAGACGCAACTGTTGTTGTCGATGGCGCATACAACTATAGCTACACCTTTGCAATGCATGACAGCGACGGCGTTGCAGTTAGCTCCGATGCATTCGAGCTTAAGTACGTTGACAGCGGCGAATATACCTTCACGGTTCTTGAATACAACGAAACCATGCTTGACCTCGGCGATGTTGTTGCTAAGGATTACAGAACGCTTGCGGTTGTAGAGACTGGCGGCGTTGACCAAATCGTTCCACCCACTGCTAAGAGTGGCGGCAAGATTAAGATTGGTAACAATATCTACGAATACAAGATTGTTTCGGGTAGCAATTCCTATTTCGCACTTACTGACGGCGCAGTCACTGGATTTGTCCTTGCCACTGCAGGCGACAGCATTACTCTGCCTGCTAATTCGTCGATTAAGGTTTATGACATTGAAGACCTTGACATTGACTTAACAACGTTTGCTAAGGTTTCGGGCGGCAAGTACTCCTTCACCAAGACGGCGAGCAGTTATATCGTTACGCTTTATGAGTCGTCGTCGATTGTCGTGGACGGAATCACGATGAACTTTACTATCGGCGCGAACACCAAGAGAAATTTTGCCAATGGCGTCATCAAAGTTGAGCTTGACTACGAAGGCGCGTTGCTTTCAGTCGACGGCTTAGACAATCTCAAGAACACGAGCGATAGTGTGGCTGTCTCCGGCGCAAAGTTTGAATCGGGCTTGCCAGTCAAGGATGGTTATATCTCCACTGCAAGCGGTAAGTTTACTTATACGGCTTCTGTTGGCGAGGCGGTTCTTACATTGAACAACGCTAGCGACAAAGTTTATTCTTTGCCAAGCAATGTCAAGAAGATTGTTTACGGGACAACCTTGGCATTGATAAATTCAAGTGATGCGGCTGTCACTCTCGACGCGGACTCGGATTTTAAAGCCGTTGACGCCTCCAATCGAACTAAAGCCGTTAAGATTGTGGGCAACTCACTTGCCAATACAATCAGAGGTGGAAGTAAAAATGATTCACTTTACGGTGGCTCCAATAACGATAAACTTTACGGCAATGCGGGCAATGACTATTTAAGCGGCGGCAGTGGCAACGACACGTTATCGGGCGGTACGGGCAAGGATAAACTCTTTGGTGGCTCTGGCAATGATTCACTTCACGGGGGCGAAGGAGCTGACACGTTATCGGGCGACACGGGCAATGATAAATTACTCGGCGGAGACGGCAATGATAGCTTGCACGGCGGAGACAATAACGACACGTTGATTGGTGGTGACGGTGCTGATACTTTATTAGGCGGTATAGGCAATGATTCACTTGTGGGCGGCGATGACAATGATAAATTGCTCGGCGGATCCGGTAAGGATATACTCTATGGTAGCGACGGAAAAGATACCCTCTCTGGCGGCGCAGGTAATGATAAATTGCTCGGTGGGTCTGGAAACGACTGCATAAAAGGCGGAACTGGCAATGATTCACTTTGGGGTGGCACTGGAAACGATACTTTATGGGGCGACAATGGCAAGGATAAATTTTTCTACGCGGCGGGCGAAGGCAAGGACATTATTTACGGCTTTGAGGACGGCGACACCCTCACGCTTGACGGGCTGGACTTCACCTCGTCATATAAAAATAAAGCCGTCATACTCACCTTTGATGACGGTTCCATTACCTTTAAGAATTACACGGCGACGACTTTCCACATTGATAACGACACGTATAAAATCAGCGGCTCCAAGCTAAAGAAGCAATGAGTAAAATTTTTCTCGGCTCGTCGATTATCGGCGGGCTATTTTTTACGGCGGCAAGCATTGCAAAAATTTTTAGAAAAATTGCTTGCATATCGCGCTTGAAATGGTATAATGCGGCGTAGATAGTTTTTAATTTGGTTTTAATGATAAGGGGGATTATGTAATGGCAAAAATCGAGAAGATTATCGGTCGTGAAATCGTAGACTCTCGCGGCAATCCGACGGTTGAGGCAGATGTTATCCTTGAAGGCGGCATAGTTGGTCGTGCAGCAGTTCCTTCCGGCGCATCAACTGGCGTTAATGAAGCTCTCGAACTCCGCGACGGCGACAAAGGTCGTTATATGGGCAAAGGCGTCCTCACAGCAGTCAAAAACCTCAACGAAGTTATTGCTCCTGCGCTCAAAGGTGATTGCGTCCTCAATCAGCGTGCACTTGATTACAAGATGATTGAACTCGACGGCACGCCCACCAAGAGCAAACTCGGCGCAAATGCAATCCTTGCTGTTTCGCTCGCCGCTGCCAAAGCTGGTGCTCAAGCTGTCGGTCTGCCCCTTTATCGCTATATCGGCGGTTGCAATACCTACAAAATGCCCGTCCCGATGATGAACATCATTAACGGCGGTGCACACTCCGACGCTCCGATTGCTTTCCAAGAATTCATGATTCGTCC
>JAFWCT010000080.1 GCA_017534385.1 Selenomonadaceae bacterium | reverse complement strand
TTCAGATTACCAGGGCTGAGGAGTCATCGGAGTGACGACGCCGAACTTGTAACCCCAGTTGCGGAGCATTTTAATCAGTTCGGGCAGAGCTTTGACGGTCTCGCCCTTATCGCTGTTTGAATGCATTAAGATAATCACGAAAGGCGGCGGATTGTCGCCCAAATACTTAAGGACGTTATTAATCTGCGTGGAGGCGTTCGGCTTTGAGGGCGTGGCGTCTTCAGTCAAGGCGTTCCAATCGTGTTCGACGTAGCCGCAACTATCAATCATAGACCAATAATCGCCGTTAAACATGCCGACGCCGCCTGGCGCACGAATTATGAACGGGCGGACGCCGATAACGTTTTTAATCGCAATGTCGGTTTGGATAATCTGTTCCATGAACGACCATGGGCTAGCATAAAGTTGGTCGTAGCGGTGATTGTAGCTGTGATTGCCGATTGCGTGCCCCTCGTTGAAGATACGCCTTAAAACGTTGGGATAAGCCTCGACCATGTTGCCGCAGACGTAAAAGGTTGCCTTAACTCCTTCGGCTTTGAGGATGTCTAAAATCTGCGGAGTGACTTTATCGTCAGGGCCGTCGTCGAAAGTCAGATAAACAACCGACTCTGCCTCGTAAGGCTCAAGGTAAGGCAACTCGAACGGCAAACCTTTTTCCTGCCGCTCCCACAGAATATATTTATCGTAAACGGGCTTAGTTGGGTCGCTTAGCTGAAGATTGGACAGGTCGTCATTTGCAACGATGTAATCTATATTGGGCTGTGCTTCGGGCATTGGTTCTGGCTCTTGAGGCTCCTCTGCAGGCTTATCAATTTCTTGAGGCGTGGCTATTTCGGTTGGGATTTGATTTGGGTCGCTAGCTTTTTTTTCTTGCCCGCAACCGACAAGACACATCATCAACAACATTAGCATTAAGCAAAGAATTTTCTTCATGAGTTACTCCTTTCGATAAACTTGCGTAACTATAACGCAACCTGAAGTTAGAATCAAGAAAAATTTTTTCGCGGATAAAAGGGTTGACGGCAAAAAGCGGGAAATAACCTTTGCAAACCGATTCTATAAACGGAGATGATAAGATGATTGGCAAGAAAGACGTCCTGCACAACTCGCAGAACATTTACTATCGTTCAACGGTCGGTGCGGCGGAGGCTGGCTCAAGTTTGCGGCTCGGCATAACCATTAAGTCAGACGCCGATATTAAGCAAGTCCTTCTGCACACCTGGGAAGAGGGTGCGGGTGAAAAGTGGTCGAACCTGACGACTAAGGACGGCGATAAGGCTAAGGAAAAATTTTACTCGCTGACGTTCAAGGTGCCCGATAAAGGCGGCTTGCTCTGGTACTACTTTATAATCGTCACGGGCGGCAAGACTTACTACTACGGCAACAATCCTGAATTGCTCGGCGGCGTCGGCGAACTTTACGATCATATTCCGCCCGCCTTCCAAATCACCGTCTATCAAAAGGGCGCGAAGACTCCCGATTGGTTTAAGCACGCGGTAATGTACCAAATCTTCCCTGACAGGTTCTATCGCGACGGCAACGAGATTATCGAGAAGGAAGGCGCAGTTTATCACGCGAGCTGGAGTGATGACCCCGTTTACTTCAAAGACCTCGACCGCGATGAGATTTTGGCTTATGATTTCTTCGGCGGCAATCTGCGCGGCGTCGAAAAGAAGCTTGACTATCTTAAGGAACT
>JAFWCT010000079.1 GCA_017534385.1 Selenomonadaceae bacterium | reverse complement strand
TTGGTATCAAAATTATCCATGATTCGAGCAATTTCTTCGTCAAAAGCCGCGATAGACGATTCTTCTTACCGCGTCCATGAGTTTAAGAAAACCTGCGTGAGAGTTGGCAAAGCGAATTCGCTTGACGACTCTCAATGAAGTAGACAGAGCCACAAGGAGGTTGAAAGAAGAAACCTGTCCGCTTGGATTTTAGCAAAACTCTTTCGAGTTTCAATTCTTACTTTATATAACAGGAGGAGTTATCATGAAGAACATTTTAATCGGCGCGTTGATGTCGGCAATGCTTATGAGTTTCGGCACATTCACCGAGGCAACGGACGTTGAGCAGGAAAATATTTGTTGCAGAGGCTATTGCTATCAAGACTGCGACGACCAAAGCGGAGAATACTGCGGGCGTTATGGTTGCGGTCAAGGGCAAGGCAATCGCGGCAGATGATTATTCCTTAGCCGTCACGATTTTTTTCAAGCCGTGAATGTGCGCAAAGACTATGTTGCGGTTGTTCGAGTCGTAAGACTTCAAGTCGCCGCCCAATAGAAGAGTGAGCTTATCCCACGTGCGAGAGCCTAAAAGAGTTTCAGACCAAGCAGGCAATTCAATCGGCGGGACAACAACTAAGTCGTCGTTCTTGTGAGCGGCGACTATTTCATTGCGCACAACAATCTGATTGCGGAATTCAGCTTCAACATAAAGACAGCCGAGTAAACTCAACGACCAGAGGGTAGCAAGCCCGACGAGAATTTTTATTCGATGGAGGAAAAGTCTTTTGACGAGCGGCAAAACTTCCTTAAACGCGGCGAGCGAGGCGACCAATAAAAATATCGTGGAGGGAAAGCCAGCGCGTTCAGGGAACATTGGCGCACACATCATAACCATTAGACTAAGCACAGACGCCGCCGCGAACGTCAAGATAAAGCGTGTGACTTCGGGCGAAGTCTTTGCTTTGATGAAGTAAAGGACTATCGGCACGAACAGAATCACTTCACGCAAGAACACAGGCAAGAATCCTCCGACAAAGTTAGCGTAGAGTACTTGCGCTATGTCGTGTTGCAGATGGTCGCTTATCAAGTCTGCTCGATGCAAGTTGCCCGGCGCGAGCATTAGAATTGCAAAGCCGACGACTAAGCAGACAAAGCCGACCTTCATCCATGGCTGAAGATTTTTTTCTCGGCGGAAGTGCATGACGAACACGAACGTTATAAACACTGCGACTGCCGCGCCTGGTTCGATTGACCAACCAGCAATCAAGCCGAGGATAGGGACTAGAGGCGCGGGACTAGGGACTAGTTTTTTTCGGCGGTAGGCTTCGGCGAACGGTAACAGGAACAAAAGTATCAGCGTGCACATCCAAAGGTAGTTGCAAGTGCCAGTCAGCCAAATCGTTGTTATGATAAGAGACGGGGCGCAGAAATACATTCCCGCCAACGTGAAGAGCAGGTAGCTTTTATTCATCTGCCGCAAGCTTAGTCCAGTGCCGACTTTGAACAGCAATATCACCAACGTCGCGAACACGAAGACATTTGCCACGTCGAAGAAAATTTTGTCCTGCCAAACGAAGAACTGCGCGAAGATATGAGCAATCGTCCGCCCGCCCCACGCGAAGTAATGCTGCCACTGCGAATAGAGAATGTCCGCGAAACTTTCCACGGGTTGCAGGCGGTTCGGGTCAATGCCGTTGATTAAATTGCCCTTGCCCGCGCCGTCCCAAATGAACTTGTAAGAGTTATCGTCCGCGACGTTAGGCATTAGTAGGTTGCGTAAAAAAAATATCGCCAAGTACGCGGCGAAGATGATTTGCCAAGAAAGGCGTCCAAAAAAGTTTTTCATATCAATCCAACCCCAATGAATTCCAAATGTTATCGACGCGTGCTTTGACTTCGGGCGACATTTCGATTTCGTCAGGCCAATCGCGAACGTGCCCTTCCTCCGCCCAAGTCTTAGTTGCGTCAATGCCGAGCTTAGCTCCCCACTTTGCATAAGGCGACGAATGGTCTAGCACGTCAAGCGGTCCATGAACAATTTCAAGGTCGTGTTCGGCGTCAATGTTGTTGAAGACGCGCCAGGCAACCTCGCTTAAGTCCTGAACGTTTACATGCGAATCGACGACGATAATCATCTTGACGTTCATCATCTGCCCAAGCCCCCAAAGCGCGTGCATGACTTTGCGGGCGTGCATGGGGAATTGCTTTTTAATTGAGACGATAACGCAATCATGGAAGACGCCTTCAAGCGGCATGTTAATATCGATGATTTCGGGCAGGAGCTGTTGTAGCAAAGGCAGGAAGATTCTTTCTGTCGCCTTAGCCATATAGCAATCTTCCATGGGCGGCTTGCCAACGACGGTTGCGAAGTAAATCGGATTGCGCCTGTGCGTAATGCAGGTAACGTGGAAGACAGGATAATCATCAGCCAAAGAATAATAGCCGGTGTGGTCGCCGAAAGGTCCTTCGCGGCGTAGCTCGTCGGTTGCAACATAGCCTTCCAAAATGATTTCGGCGGTCGCGGGAACTTCCAAATCAACTGTCTTACACTTAGTCAGCTCGACGGACTTTTTCCTGAGGAAGCCGGCAAAAACCATCTCATCAACGTCACGAGGCAAAGGGGCAGTCGCGGCATAAGTTACAACCGGGTCAGTGCCGATTGCAACCGCCGCCTCGATTTTGTTTGAGCCGAGTGCTTGGGCGTCGCGGAAATTCTCTGCGCCGTTCTTGTGAATGTGCCAATGCATACCAGTCGTGCGTGCGTCGTACTTCTGCAAGCGATACATGCCGACATTGCGTTTACCAGTCTTAGGGTTCTTCGTGAAGACTAGCGGCAATGTCACGAAGGCTCCGCCGTCCTTTGGCCAACATTTTAGGATTGGAATCTTATCGAGCGACGGATTGACTTCGACGACTTCTTGGCAGGGAGCATTCTTGACGTACTTTGGAAAGTTAATCGCCTTGTGCGCCGTCGACACGATAGAAAAAATGTTGGAGCGGTTCTTAAAGGACAGATACGGCAACTTCATAATCTCGCGTATGTCGTCGGCGGCATCGTCCAATTTCTCCACGCCGAGTGCAAGAGCCATACGCTCATAACTTCCGAACGCGTTCATCAGCACGGGCATATCATAGCCTTTGACGTTCTCGAACAGCAAGGCGACGTTGCGACTGTCTTTGAATTTCGACACGCGGTCAGTTATCTCCGTTATCTCAAGCTCTGCGTCGACGGGGGCTTTTATCCGCTTAAGCAACTGCCGCCGCTCAAGCTCTGCAATGAATTCGCGCAAATCTTTGTAAGCCAATAAATCATCTCCTTTGTTAAAGGTCTTTAGCCGTAGCAGTAAACAAAAAGGTTCCACCCATAAATTGAGTAGTGTAACGGACATTACCTACCACAGCAATTCCTCGTGACGTTTCAAGTTCAGCGATTTTATCTGTAGTCAATTTTAAAGTATTTAAAAGGGAATTACGTTGCTCAATATTTAATTCGGGACTCAATGTTAGAATTGCAACGGTGTAAGCAAAAGACATCTTTGAGCTTTCTAATATATCCTTTGGTTGAGACATTACACCAACGCCTTTTAAAAGGGTCGTATTTTTTTCTACTGTCCAAAAAAGAATCCCGTCTGAACTAAATGCGTATTCAAATACATCTTCATTTGGGTTGCTTGTTAAATTAGCTGAGCTTACATCCCAGTCAACGTCTTGAGAGATTTCCCTAATCTTTGCATTATACGCCGCTTGGAATTGGTCAGCCGTCATGCCGAGATTCAAAACTTTAGCGGGCGCAGGTGGCGGAGCGGGAGCCTCCGATTTAGCCGGAATGACAGCTTGAATTGTCTCTTTAACCTTCGCTTCGTCGGCGGGGCTTTTATTTGTTTGCTCGACTTTTGGCGGTAGTTGTTCGACAGGCTTTTCGCTTCCGCAACCACTAAGCAATAGTCCAGCCACGCAAATAGACGCAAAGAATTTTTTCATGACTTCACCTCCGCAGAATGTATTTCACGACAAGATAGCCGACCTCATAAAGCAGGACAACGGGGATAGCCACGGCAATTTGAGTTATGACATCGGGCGAGGTGACTAAGGCTCCGATTACGAACGAGAAGAAGAATACGTAGCGGCGATACTTGCCGAGCTTTTCGCTGGTTAAAATGCCGAGCTTACCCAGGACGATAATCACGAGCGGCAACTCGAATACGAATCCGAACGGCAGGACGAACAGTATCACGAACTCGAAGTAGCTACCGAATGAAAAGAGCGTCTGCAGGTTCTCTGACTCTTGCCCGAAGCCCATAAAGAACTTCAACGCGACTGGCAAGATTAGGAAGAACGAGAACGCTAACCCCGCGAAGAACAACATCACCGAGGCGGGCACGAGGATACCTAAGACGGCGCGTTCACCTCTGGTTAGGGCGGGCAAGAAGAATCGCCACGCATGATAAAAAATTATCGGCAGGGCAATCAGGAAACCCGCCGCGATGTCAATTTTAAGATACGTAAAGAAAGCCTCGCCGGGCTTCATGTAATAAAGCTTGCCGACGGGCAATGTTAGATAGTTTGTTATCTCATCGAGGAAAAGATAGGCGACGCAACTGCCAAAGGCGATAGCCAGCAACGATTTGATTATGCGCGAGCGGAGTTCCTCAAGGTGCGCCGTCAAGCTCATAGTACCGTCGTCGTCAGCGGGAACTTTATCTTGCTCGACCTGCGCGGAGGTTTTTTCAGGCTCAGTCATTTCTTATCCGCGTCAATCTTTGCGGCTTCAAGTTTCTTTTGCTCGTCCTTAGATTCGTCGGAGTTCGCCTGCTTGAACTCTTTAATGCTCTGCCCTAAAGCCTTGCCGACGCCGGGCAACTTGCCGGGTCCAAAGACGACTAAGCCGATGATAAGAATTAAAATCAGTTCGGGCACGCCGATACCAAACATGCTAATCACTCTCCAAAAATTTTTTGCGATTATATCATAAGTTTTTTTGCGTGTCGAAAGTTTTTTTGCTATCATGGGCGGCGGAGGTGTTTTGAGTTGACGAGCAGGCAAATAATCTTCGTGGCATTGGGCGGAGCACAATCAGTCGGGGCAAGCTGTTACTTCCTCAAGCTCGGCGATAACAATCTTTTGCTTGATTGCGGTTACGGTTCGACACGCGGCATAAGGTTCGCGCCGAAGTTTAGCGCACTGCTCGACACGCCTTACTTGCAAGACTTTCACCAAGTGTCGCACGTCGTAATCTCTCATGCACACCTAGACCACGCCGCCGCCTTACCAGACTTCCTTGAGCTGAATGAACGCGCCGCAGTCTACATGACGGACTTGACGCGAGAAATTTTGTCCGCGCAGTTGGAGGAACGATTCACGCGCCTTGAGGAAAATATTTCGTCAGTCGCCTTCCTGCAAAGAATTCCTCTGCCGCGCCTGAAGCTGAGCTTTCATCAAGCAGGACATATCCCCGGCGCAATGATGACGCTGATAAACTTCCGTGGCAAGAACATTCTTTACACGGGCGACTATTCGACGTTCTCGACGCAACTGATAGGAGCCGCCCTCTTGCCCGACGTGCCGATTGATATTCTAATTCTGTGTGGACTGCACGCGAGGCATCCGAACTATCACCGCTACGGGGACAGCGACGCCGCCTTAAGAAAGATTCTGCACAGGATTTATTACGCGCTACGTCATCGCAAGTCGGTTTACTGTCAGGTCACGCAGATTAGCAAGGGTGTCGAGCTTATCACGCTGATTAACAAGTTCCTGCCGCAAGCTGAACTATTCATTGATGAACGGGTTATGGGAATCGTCCGCCGCTTCGAGAACTTGCATATCCCAATCATGCGCGAACAGAATCACCCGCTAAACGTCCTGCCGCGAGCACCCTGCGTTATCTTGTCGACGCTATCGCCGCCTGTGCATTCGGGCTTAGAGGTTATAAACGGAGATTTCTCACTGCATGACGATTTCGCCGCGACGGTTGAATTTGTCCGCCGTATCAATCCGAAAACTTGCGTCGTAGTTCATAGCCCGCCCGATAAATTTTTCCACACAGGCACGACGCTTGAACAAGTCCTAATCAACGACCCGGATTCAAGGACAAGCTTTATCTTCCCAAAGACGGGCGAGCCATTTGAACTGTAACAGGAGGGAACTTTCAATGATAAACCTGAACGACCCGCTGATTAAAAGATTTATCGACAACCTGCACAAAGCCATTGAACGCAAGAGTAAGAACCTTTCCTCAAGCTCCTACGACGACTACATTAAGGAAAACCGTATCATCAAGATTTTATGCGAGGATAAGACAAGGGGTCCGCGACAATGTGCCGCCGTCATGAACGCCCGCTACAAGACCGACCTGGACAACGAAGACGTTATCCGCGTCCTTAAAGCCAACCGCTTGAGTTATCAGGATAAACGCGCCGAGCTTTTGAATTGGGCGGAGGAGATGATTGAAACTTTTGCTAAGGTTCTCGAAACGCAGAAGCCCAAGGACTTCGACGAGTTTATAACCATTCGCAACAGAGCCATTCGCACGAACGATTACGAACGCTACAAGATTCAGGAACGCATTGCCAGCCTTATGCTTTATGTCAAGCATCCCGAATTGGATAGCGGTACCGATGCTGAGGCTCTGGAAAAGTTCGGCAATGTTTACATGAAGCATTTCATCTACGACGTAAGCGACTTCCTTAGGAACATTTGTAGCAAGTCCAAGAGCAATGCCAAAGGTGATAAGAAAGATTCGCAAGCAGAAAAGATTGAGTCGCTCGAAAACATGCTTAACCGTTCCGATATGTTGTTGAAGGATTTGCAAGACGAGTTCGACGCCCGCATTAAGCAAAGTCATCAAGATGATTTGGTGGAGTTCTTCTCGCGGCTCAATTCGGAAAAGTACGGTTGCATTCTCGACGAGGTGTTGAACGTTAGGAACGGTGTACGCAAGCTTCGCAAGGAAAATGTTCAGCTTCACCCCGAAATAGGCGGGCTGTTTATCCTTATCGAACGGCTTGCGCAATTTATCCGTGACAGCGAGATTAATCCAATCCTCAAACCTGGTGCCGTTAAGGATATGCGCCTTGACGAGGTGGAGTCGTGTGATTATGACGGTTCTCCCTTCCTAAACACCACGGAGATTAAAAAGGTTAAAGTTCTGTCGCCCGGCTGGGTGTATAAGAATAAAGATGTTCAGATTTCACGCCCGCGACTTAAAGAGGTTGCGGAGTAAAGGAGGAATTCTTATGTTGATTAATGGAGAGGAGCACAACGATTTGTGCGTTGGAATTGATTTGGGTACAACCAATTCCGTTTTGGCGACGGTGAATATCCGCCCGAACGGAAATATCGTCAGCAAGGTCGTCGACTTGGACAGAGCTGTTGACATGTACAACGCGGGGGCAGGTGCTAAGTTCACGCTAAAGAAAAGTCCTATCCTGCCGAGCTGCGTCTATTACAACGACGAAAAGAATTATCAACCTATTGTCGGCGACTTCGCGAAGGGCAGGTATCCTCTTCGCCCGTATCTTGTCGCTAAGTCAATCAAAAGCCAAATGGGCAATGAGTTCGTCGAAGGTTTATCCTCGAATATCCCAGATAAGACACCCGCGCAGGTCTCAGCTAGGATTTTGGAACACATGTTGCGCAATGCCGCTAAGATTTATCACTTGGATAAAATTGACGACGCAGTAATAACAGTGCCCGCCAATTTCGATTTCATCATGAGGCAAGCGACGTTGAAGGCGGCGGAGCTTGCAGGAATAAAAATCAGAAAGGCAGACGGCTCCCCGCGACAAATTCTTTTGTCAGAACCTCGCGCCGTCATATATGATTTTATAAATCAAGTGCGCAACGGTGAGATAGCCGACCAGATATTAGATTTAAGCTCGAAGAAAAATGTTATGGTCTTCGACCTGGGCGGCGGTACACTCGATATTACCCTGCATGAAATTTCACGACGCGACGACGCGCCCGAAATTTTAAACGTCAAAGACATTGCCACTAATCGTTATACACTCTTGGGCGGCGATGACTTTGATTTATGCCTCGCTAGAGTGATGTTTGAACATTATCAAAGACAATACGCGGCGCACGCTGATATTGTTCAAAAGATACGCAACGAGGAAAAGGGCGTTATGAGTCAGCTAATCAACTACGCGGAGAATTTGAAGCTGGAGGTCAGTGCTCAGAAAAGCGACGCATTCGGCGGCGATAACTCTGGTTGGTGGGACGACGAGGGAGAAGACTTCCCCGTTGGCGGCAATATCGGTACCACGGGTTATGCTTATAGTGACAATTTCACCGCCGCGCAACTGGAAGACATTTGGAAAGGCTTCATGGGCGATGAACTCAAATTTGACGACTACAAGGACTTAGAGAACTTCGGCAAGCAGAAGAACATTATCCTGCCGATTCTCGACGTGCTAAGTAAAGCCGCACAAAAACTCGGCTCTGATGTTAAAGTTGATGCCGTCATCATGAACGGAGGCATGAGCCGCTTTTACATGGTGATTAATCGCTTGAAGAAATTCTTTGGCTTTGAACCTATCGTTGCCCTCGACCCCGACCAAGCTGTTGCTCGTGGCGCAGCTGTTTATCATTACTTTATCCACAAATACGACAAGGAGCTTGCCAGCGAAGTTCAAGACGCCTTGCCCGAAGATAAGCCCGTTAAACTTCCTACGCCGCCGCCGCTGACTTATACTAAGCAAAGCCCCCGACCAGACTTCTTGACGCACAGAACCAATCGCAATATCACAGCGGCTGATAGGTCAATCGGCGTCGTCTTCGGTAGCAATATCCTCAACGAAAGCTTTTATCTGGTAACCTTCGGCGGCAATTACGAAGAGATTATCCCCGCCGGAAAGGAGTTGCCTTACACCTCGAACAGATTCACCGGCTTTAGGTTGCCGCCTGGGAAAAATGTTATCAGCGTCCCGATTGCCCGTTGCGAGGCAGATGGCAACTACAAAATCATTGCCAAGGGGAATATCTCCTTCCCCGAACGTTATTCGCGCATGAAAGAAGATGTCTTCGTTACGTTTAGTATCTTCATGGACGAGGATAAGATTATTCGCATGGACGCCGCCACTTGTCGAGATGAACGCGGGCTTGAGTTAATGGATCATGGCACGACGGAGATTTCTATTGCGACGGGCTTTGATAAGGGCGTTAAGACTAAGTTAATCTCACGCTTCGGCGGCAAGGTCAATCCTCGTGCCCAACTCAATACGATTCGTTCGCTGTGCCGCAATGTCGATGACGCCTTCCGCCGCAAGAATAAGGACTCCAACGTTAAATTCTCCGCGACGCTCAAGCTAAATGTCAGCACGATTATTTCTGCCACGAATCACAGAGACTTCGCCGAACCGCTCCTGCAAATGCTTGACAACGCTAAGAATACTCGCGAAGAAAGTTTCAAGCTCCGTTGCGTTATCATTGCCCGCAAGATTGGCTCGGTTTGGACGCCGCAACAAAAAAGACGCCTTGCGCGCCTGTGCTTATATCTTTTGGACGATGAGATTTACAACCCCGGCATAACTCTTGGACGCCCTCAAGGCTTGAAGATGAATACGAAGATTCAAGCGGTCTATACGCTGTCAATGTGCGCCAGTGTCGAAGATATTGCCCTGCTGGTTAACCTGCACAACAACGACAAGTTCCGCATGGCAAATCTTTATACGCACGCGATGACTAAAACCGAGGTCGATTGGATTTATTACGAGTTCAAGAAGGATTGCACGAAGATTTTAAACGGCGCGACGAGTTCTGCAATTCAAATATCGGCGCACGCGCTCGGAGTTGCCTTCAAAGTCGACGGACGCCCAACACCCTCTTCAATCCGCCGTGAACAAATCGTCACTGACCTTTGCAACGTGATTCGTTCGCGGAACTTGAATAACGTTGAGATTAGCGTTTGCCTGTTGGCGATTGGCATGATTTGCGACCGCCGCCACCTCAACAACATGTCGCAAGAGTCCTTCGACGATGCAGAAAAGCTCCTTAATGACTTGAACAATATCTACGACGAAAACTTTGTTGAAATGTTTGCTAAGGCTCAAGACGTGGCGCAGAAGATGATTCACGGCGGGCAACTTAGTCCAGAGGAGGAAGAGTCTTTGCTCATGAAGTGGGCGACCTAAACTTTATTTTATGCATGGTGATTCGACAGGCTTAACGGCTTGTCGAATTTTTTTATCTATCGAACGTTCATGACACGTCCCCCAGAACTTTTCGGACATTCGCGCCGCTTATCTCAAGTCGGTTGCCTTTGACGTGCAAGGATAACTGTTCGCCTGCCGTGATAAAGTGTTTGAACTTGAGCCGGATAAAGTCCGCTGTGACTTCCGCGCAGATTGTCTCCAAGACTAGGAAGGCGGGCACGATTGGCGGGTTGAGCTGATGAATCGGATTGCTGTCGCCGATTGCCTGAATGAAGTCCGAAACCTCCGACGCCGTGAACACTCGCCAAATCCTTTCAGCCGATTGAATGCGACTGCCGAGAGCCGCCGTTATCTTTTTGCGCGGACGAATCAGTTTGACGACAAGTTCAGCCGCTGACGAACTCGCACGAATCAAAGCCATTGACGAATGCTCTTTGAGGACTTGCGCTCCCTCCTCGAATGTCCCGCGCCTGAATTGTAATTCGATAATCACGAAGTCGACGAACTGACCGAACGTCGACAACTTTTTTGCAAGCTCCCGTATCATTAGCATCACTCCAAAAAAAATCGCCCGCCGGTCTTCGACGAGCAATTTATATTTCGGTCGAGAAAATCTTTCAGAACATCATGTTAATCAAGTTGCCCATGTTGCCCAACGCCGCCATGTTGCGATAGGCATTGCCGGTGTAAAGGGCGGCGGTGTCGAGCTGGTCGCCGAGCATTGATTGAGCCGTGGGGAAGAGTTTATCGGCTTGGCTGTTGGCGAAACTGATATGACTTTCAGCCTTGCCCGCCAGACCGTCCTTGCCCAAGACAGAAGAAACTTTATCGGGGTCGTTTACAATCGAGTTGGCAAGTTGCGCCTCGTTAATGCTCAAGGAACCGTTGCTGCCTACTGTCAAGCCGATTGAGTTGTAAAGATTGGCACGATAGCCCGCGTCGCCGAAAGTCGTTGCCATTTGCTCGATACGTTTGGAAACGTCCTTGTGGTCGCCGAAGAACTTAATCGCGCTGTTATAGTCGTCGACGAAGGTCTTCACGGTGTCAAGTGCCGCTTGCAAGTCTTTGCTGTAAGTCGTGGTCGTGGTGACGTTGCCATCCTTGTCGGTCTCGGTCTTAGTCGTGATTGCGCCTTCCTGTTCAACGCTGAAGTTGTAATCCTTGAGCTTAGCGGCGGAGTTGCTAAGGTCTTGCATTGTCTCCTTGAACTCGGAATTGAATGCTTGCTTAGCGTCGTCGTAGCTTGACAGGACAGCTTTGAGATTAGAATTAATTTCCGTCAAGCCCGCCAATGAAGTCGTCGCGTTATTCTGGAAGTTGCCATAAGCATTCCACAGCTGCGAAACTGAATTCTGCTTCTGATTGTTCGTGTTGAAGAGCCAGCTATAATTGTTGACGCCGACCAACGAATTAATCCCTGCCATGTTAATCACCTTCCTTGAATGAGTCGAAGAACTCTCCTTGAAACTTTTTTTGATTCTACAACATTTGCTGGCGGCTTGCAAGAAATTTTTTACGGCGGCGGCGGCAGGAATTTTATTCGGCGCGGAAAACTTATCACAGGCAAAGGAGATGTTTTGATGAAAGAATTGATGTTGGGCAACAAGGCACTTGCTCGCGGACTGTGGGAAGCGGGCGTTGAGTTCGTGTCGAGCTACCCCGGCACGCCTTCCACGGAGATAACGGAGGAGGCTGTCAAGTTCGACGATATTTACTGCGAATGGGCACCCAATGAGAAAGTCGCGATGGAGTCGGCGTTCGGAGCATCATTGGCTGGCAAGCGTGCCTTCTGCGGACAAAAACACGTCGGCTTGAACGTGGCGGCTGACCCGCTGTTTACGATGAGTTATACGGGTGTCAACGCGGGCTTAGTATGTGTAGTCGCCGATGACGCGGGGATACACTCTTCCCAGAACGAACAGGACAGCCGACACTACGCCATAGCCGCCAAAGTTCCCATGCTTGAGCCTTCCGACTCCGCCGAGGCTTTGAAGTTCGCTAAGCTTGCCTACGAGATTTCCGAGCAGTTCGATACGCCGGTTATAATCAAGATGTGCACGCGGGTTGCACACAGTCAATCGGTCGTCGAGACTTCGGAACGTGTCGAACACAGCCGACCTTACGTCAAAGACATTGCAAAGTATGTGATGATGCCGGGCAACGCTAAGAAACGTCATCCGATTGTTGAGGAGCGGACGCGCAAGCTGATTGCCTATGCGGAGACAACTCCGATTAATCGCGTGGAGTTCACCACCGACGAGCTTGGGATAATCACCTCGTCGACTTGCTATCAATACGTTAAAGAAGTCTTCGGCGAGGGCGCAAGCGTCCTAAAGCTCGGCATGATTAATCCTCTGCCCGTGGAGCTGATAAAGAACTTCGCGGCGCGTGTCAAACGATTAGTCGTCGTTGAGGAGCTTGATCCCGTGATTGAGATGCACGTCAAGTCATTGGGCTTGCAAGTCGAAGGTTCGGAGCTGTTGCCGCGTATCGACGAGTTCAGCCAGAACTTAATCGCGCAAGCCTTCGGCAAGGAGACTTCAGCGGGCGTGGCATTAGACGACGCGATACCGGCAAGACCGCCTGTCATGTGCGCGGGCTGTCCTCATCGCGGCTTATTCTATTCACTCAAGAAGCGCAAGTGCACTGTCTTAGGCGATATTGGCTGTTACACGTTGGGAGCAGTTCCGCCCTTGTCGACGATTGAATTAACGCTTTGTATGGGCGCGAGTATCGGGGCGACGCACGGCTTTAATAAAATGCTCGGCAAGGCGTCAGAGGGCAAGACGGTTGCGGTTATCGGCGACTCGACCTTTATGCATTCGGGCATGACGGGCTTGGCGAACGTCGCTTATAATCAATCGAACTCGACGGTGATTATCCTAGACAACTCGATAACGGGCATGACAGGTCATCAACAGAATCCGTTGACGGGCTTGAACATCAAAGGCGACCCTGCGGGCAAGATTGACCTTGAGGCACTCTGCAGGGCAATGGGGATTAATCGCGTGCGCGTCGTCGACCCTTACAACCTCAAAGAGTGCGACACGGTGATTAAGGAAGAACTTGCCGCCGCTGAACCAAGCGTTATCATCAGCCGCAGACCGTGTGCCCTGCTTAAGACTGTCAAGCACAAGCCGCCGCTCCATGTCGACACGGACAAGTGCATTGGTTGCAAGTCGTGCATGAAGATTGGTTGTCCGGCAATCAGCATGAAGAACGGCAAGGCTATAGTTGACCAAACGCAATGCGTCGGCTGTGAAGTCTGCAGTCAACTTTGTCCAAAGGGGGCTTTCAGTCGTGACTAAGAATATAATCATCGTGGGCGTCGGCGGGCAAGGTTCGTTGCTTGCTAGTAAAATCCTCGGACACCTGCTGTTGAACGAGGGCTTCGACGTTAAAGTATCGGAAGTGCACGGCATGAGCCAACGCGGCGGCTCCGTGATAACTTACGTCCGGTTCGGCGATAAAGTTTATTCGCCGGTCGTCGACAAGGGGCAAGCTGACTTCATCGTATCGTTCGAGATATTGGAGACGGCTCGTTGGCTGTCGTATCTTAAGGACGGCGGGCAAATCGTCACGAACACGCAACAGATTGACCCAATGCCAGTCATCACGGGCGCGGCGGAGTATCCCGCTGACCTCGTGGAAAAGATTCGGGCGGCGGGAATCAAAATCGACGCAATGGACTGCTTGACGTTGGCAAGGCAAGCGGGCAGTCAAAAAGCAGTTAATATCGTCCTGCTAGGTCGACTATCGCATTACTTTGACATATCGGAGGCTTCGTGGCAAAATGCGCTTAAGGCGAACGTGCCGCCGAAGTTCCTTGATATAAATCAACGGGCTTTCGAGCTTGGGAAGAATTTTACTGCTTGACGGTTGCAAAAAGGTTTCGCGCAGATTATAATTCAATCGAGATATATGAGCGTCTCATCCATGTAATCTGATTAGGACAATGCACAAAAAATCCCCCAGGCAGGTTCTGCAAAACCTCTTGGGGGATTGCGTCAATTAAAGGCGCAGTTAGCTCACTTCCAGTTCTTGAAGAGTTTTTTGAGCCGGTCAATGGCTAAGTGCGAGAACACGTTCGCCACGAACATCTTGACGATATCTATAATAATGTCCACGTAATCACCCTCTTTCAGGGCATAGAGGGTTGAAGACGACAGCCGTATTTTATAGTTTGCTTGATTCTTTGGCAAGCTAAGTTTGTTTGAAAGAGGTTGTAGTATGAGTAAGTATTTTCAGGAGGAAATCGAATGCGCGCCGCTTGAGAAGATAAAGGCGTTGCAGGATGACCTGTTGCCTAAGCAGGTGCGCTACGTGTGGGATAACGTTCCCTATTATCGCAAGAAGATGGAAGCGCATGGCGTCACGCCCGACGACATCAAATCGGCGGCTGACTTGCACAAGCTCCCGTTCATGTCTAAGACTGACTTGCGCGACGCGTATCCTTATGGGTTGCTGGCAGTTCCGCTTAGTGATTGCGTGCGGATTCAATCGACATCGGGCACGACGGGTAAGCGCGTTGTTGCCTTCTACACGCAGGAAGACATTGACCTTTGGGAAGACTGTACTGCGCGGGCAATCGTGGCGGCAGGTGGCACTAAAGACGACGTTTGCCAAGTGTCTTATGGCTACGGATTGTTCACGGGCGGTCCCGGACTCGACGGCGGCTCCCATAAGGTCGGTTGCTTGACTATCCCGACAAGCTCCGGCAATACCGAACGCCAGATTATGTTTATCCTCGACCTGCAAGCGACGATTCTCTGTTGCACGCCCAGTTACGCGGCTTATATCGGCGAGACGTTAAAGGAAATGGGTTATAAGCCCGAAGACATTCCGCTTAAGGCTGGTATCTTCGGCGCGGAGGCGTGGTCAGAGGAGATGCGCCGCGACATTGAAAAGACGTTGGGTATCAAGGCTTATGACATTTACGGCTTGACAGAGATTTCAGGTCCTGGTGTCGCGTTCGAGTGTTCGGAGCAAAACGGTATGCACATTCAAGAAGACCACTTCCTTGCTGAGATTATCGACCCCAAGACCGGCGAAGTCCTGCCCGAAGGCACGCAAGGTGAGCTTGTCTTTACCGCCCTTGATAAGAAAGCCTTTCCGCTGATTCGCTATCGCACCCGCGACATTTGCACTTTGACTAGGGAGAAATGCTCTTGTGGCAGGACGCATATCCGCATGACTAAGCCTAAGGGTCGTTCGGATGACATGCTGATTATTCGCGGCGTCAACGTCTTCCCAAGCCAGATTGAAACCGTGCTTATGAATCAAGGCTACGCGGCGAACTATCAAATCATCGTTGGACGCGTCAACAACACTGACACCTTTGAAGTTAAAGTCGAGATGACGCCCGATATGTTTACCGATAACCTCGGCGAAGTCCAAGCCCGCCGCAAAGTTCTCGAAGACGGTTTGCGGGCTATGCTCGGCATTAAAGCTAAGGTGACACTCGTCGCCCCCAAGACAATCACGCGCAGTGAGGGTAAAGCTGTCCGCGTCATCGACACTCGGAAAATCTAAGACATGAGAACTTCAACCTTAGCACTTTACGTCTTGTTCATGTCGATTGTTGCCTGCAGTGTGGTTTTAATTCTTTCCCCCAAAGATAGTCTCCGATCGCTGGGAAAAGTTTCCAATCAAAAAAAGTACACAATGTACCTAGGCACTAACGACAAAGACACTTTGAAGCAGGAACTGCCGACGGAGGCAATACGCGAGCAAATGCACGAAATCTGCATGAGGCACGCGGACGGCTACACAGTGTCGATTATGGAAGGTTATTACCGCGACGGCGCGGGCAATCCGACTCATGAAGTTACTTTGGTTTATGTGTTCTTCGATACGCCGCTGGAGTCCGTCAAAAAGATTATGGACGAGGCACAGGTTAAGTTCAATCAGTCAAGTATCCTGCTTGAGGAAAGTAAATCCAAAAGCATTTTCTACCAGAAGAAAGATTAACGGAGGTGATTTACCGTGAGCGTCAATCAAGTTTCGGTTTTCCTTGAGAATAAGCCCGGCACGTTGAATAAGCTGACCGAAGTCCTCGCCGCCAACAATGTTAATATCCGTGCGTTGAGTTTGGCGGAGACAAGTGAGTTTGGTATCGTGCGCATGTTGGTTAATGACGTGTTCGAGGCGACAACCGTCCTCAAGGAAAATAGTTTCGTCGCGACCCTTACACCTGTTTTGGCTTATGCCATTGCTGACGAGGCTGGCGACCTCAATAAGCTCCTTAAAAAGTTCAGCGAGATTGAAGTCAATATCGAGTACATGTACGCTTTCGCGGGCAAGGAACGCGCTTATATGATTTTCCGCGTCAACGACACTAAAAAGGCTGAGGCTCTCCTCAAGGGCAAGGGCTTAAAGTCTTTAACACAGGAGGAAATCTCTGCTGTTTAAAATCTTACAATCGAACATCGTAGCCGAGGGCGGCAAATGCTCTCGGCTTATTTTATCGGAGGTGACGCTTTGGATAGATATAGACTTACCATTGACGACGAGAAAAATTTCTTCAGGCTCTTCGACGAGGCTAACTTAAACTTCACTGATTGCCTCTTGAAAGAAATCATCGTCACGCCCGCAACAAACCTTTGGCAAATAACTTTGCAAACGGAAAAGAATTTCGACAAACAGACCTTGCGCACGGCTGAAGAGTTCCTGCGCAATCGGTACGGCGTCGAAGTTGAGATTGATAACAAAGTCTCTGCCTCGGACGAAGTTGTTATTCCCGAAAGACAATCTGCGCGGCGTTCGACGAATGGTAAATCAAATGGGACGAGCAAAAAGTTTTCCGAGCACCTGACGAACATCAGCGACATCAAAGAGGACAGCGGGCAGGTTACAATCATCGGCGAGGTTGGCTCGGACGACATGAACGGCGTTAAGCTCCGCGAGTTCAAGAACGGCATGGCTTGCGTATCTTTCAGCGTGACGGATTCAACCGACGGCATCACCTGCAAAAAGTTTTTCAAGAAGGATAAACGTGACGACGCTCAGCCCTTCGCAGACAGTATCAAGCCAGGCAGTCACGTCAAGATTGCCGCCGCCGCCAAGTACGACGACTACGCCAAAGAGAATGTCCTACTTATCAATGCGCTGGAGACATTCGACGTGCCCGCCCGCCAAGACAATGCCGAGGTCAAACGCGTTGAACTGCACGTGCATACGACGATGAGTGCAATGGACGCCGTTATACCCGTCGAGAAGTTGATTAAGACTGCTGCCGATTGGAATTGGTCAGCGGTGGCGATAACCGACCACGGAGTTATTCAAGCCTTCCCGAACGCCGCAATCACTGCCGAAAAGCTCGCTAAGCAGGGCAAGCCGATTAAAATTATCTACGGCATGGAAGGCTACCTCGTCGACGACCCTAAGCAGAAGTTTGCCAATCACGTCATCATCTTAGCAAAGAACAAACGCGGGCTTGAAAACCTCTACAAGCTCATTTCAATCAGCCAGATTAAGTTCATGCATTATCGTCCGCGAATCCCCAAGACGTTGCTCAGCGACATGCGCGAGGGTCTGATAATCGGTTCGGCTTGCGAGGCGGGCGAATTAATTCGGGCAATCACTGCGGGCAAGGACGACACCGAGCTTGAATCAATCGCCAGCTTCTATGATTATCTGGAGATACAGCCGATTCATAACAACGACTTCCTTATCCGTAGCGACGACTTCCCGACGATTACCGACGACGAGGACTTGCGCAATATCAATCGCAAAGTCGCCGAGCTTGCTAAGCGATTGGGCAAGCCGCTTGTCGCTACGACCGATGCCCATTTCCTCAACAAAGAAGATTCGATTTGCCGAGCCGTCCTCATGAACAGCAAAGGCTACACCGACGCCGATAAGCAACCGCCGCTGTACTTGCGCACGACCGAGGAGATGTTTGCGGAGTTCGATTATCTGGACGCGGCAACGGCTTACGAGGCAATCGTCACCAACCCGAACAAAATCGCCGAGTCCGTCGAGTTCTTAAAGCCGATACCCGACGGCTTGTACTCTCCGCAAGTGTCCGGTGCAGAGGAAGAGATACGCCAGACTTCCTACGCCAAAGCTAGGAGACTTTACGGGGAAAACTTGCCGGCGTTGGTTGAGGCTCGCCTTGAACAGGAGCTTAAGCCGATAATCGCGCACGGGTTCGCAGGGCTTTATCTGATTGCTCAACGGCTTGTCAAGAAGTCAAACGACGACGGCTACCTTGTCGGCTCGCGTGGCAGTGTCGGTTCATCATTCGTGGCGACCTTGACGGGGATAACTGAAGTCAATCCGTTGCCGCCGCATTATCGTTGCCCGAAGTGTCAGTACAGCAAATTCTTCACGGCGGGCGAGGTCGGTTGCGGCTACGACTTAGCAAACGCAACTTGCCCTGTATGCGGCTATCCGCTGATTAAGGACGGGCATGACATTCCTTTTGCAGTGTTCCTCGGCTTCGACGGCGACAAGGTGCCCGACATTGACTTAAACTTTTCGGGCGAGTATCAAGCGACGGCGCACAAGTACACGGAGGTTTTATTCGGCAAGCACAATGTTTATCGTGCGGGGACAATCTCGACGGTCGCGGAGAAGACTTCCTTTGGTCTGGTTAAGAAGTACTTCGACGAACGCGGGCAGAAGAAGCACGGCTCATTCATTGCTAAGATTGCGGCGGGCTGTCAGGGCGTCAAGCGCACGACTGGTCAGCACCCCGCCGGGATTATGGTTGTGCCGCGCGATATGGACATTCATTACTTCACGCCGATTCAATATCCCGCCGACAATAAGGACGCCTCGACCACGACGACGCACTTTGATTATCACTCGATAAGCTCGCGGCTCGTCAAGCTAGACATACTCGGACACGTCGACCCGACGATGATTCGTATGCTTGAGAACCTCACGCACCGCGACCCGAAGACCATTCCCCTTGACGATAAGCCGACGCTTAGTTTGTTTAACTCGACCGACGCCTTGAGCTTGACGTCGCAACAACTTGGCACGAAGTCTGGGACATATGGCTTGCCGGAGTTCCGAACGAGCTTTACGCGGCAAATGATTGATGACACGCACCCCGATTGCTTTAGCGACCTCGTGAGGATTTCGGGCTTTTCACACGGCACGGACGTTTGGTTAGGCAATGCCCAAGACTTGATTAAGCAGGGAACTTGCACGCTGAAGAACGCAATCTCCGCCCGCGATGATATTATGATGTACTTGATTCATCACGGCGTTGACGCGTTGAAGTCCTTTAAGACTATGGAGAGCGTTCGCAAGGGCAAGGGTATTAAGCCCGACGACCTCAACGACCTCAAGGCGCATGACGTGCCCGACTGGTATATTGACTCTTGCCAGAAGATTAAGTACCTCTTCCCGCGAGCACACGCAACCGCCTATGTCATGATGGCTTATCGGATTGCTTATTGCAAAGTTCATTACCCGTTGGCTTACTACGCGGCGTACTTCAGCAAGCGTACAGAGGAATTCGACGCCAACGAGGTTATCAAAGGTCAGCAGTATGTTAAGCGCAAGCTTGATGAGTTGGAAGACTTAGCCGACGAACGCAAGCTTGATGTTAAGGAGGGCGACCGCCTTGCTGATTATCAAGTTGTCTATGAATACTTCCTGCGCGGCTACAACTTTGAACGTGCGAACCTTTACACCTCGGACGCCGAAGACTTTATCATAAAAAAGAACGGCTTGTTGATGTCGTTAAGTTCAATCGACGGCGTGAGTGAGGCGGCTGCTAAGTCAATCGTTGAGGCTCGGACGCACGGCAAGTTTCTTTCCGTCGAAGACCTCAAGAACCGCGCAGGCTTGAATAAGACAGTAATCGCCGCGTTGAAGGCGCACGGTTGCTTAAAGGACTTGCAAGAAAGCAATCAGATGTCGCTCTTTTGAATCAAAAAACCGTCAAGCACAAAGCCTGACGGTTTCTTTATGTCGTGCTGAATGTTTAATCAGCCGGCGTCTTCCTCTTCCTTAGCGCGTTCGATAAGAATGTTCAGAAGTTTAACGGACGCTTCGGGAATGTTGGTGCCTGGCGCGAAGATTGCAACGGCTCCGCTCTTGTAGAGGTGGTCATAGTCTTGCACGGGGATAACGCCGCCGATAGCAACCAGAATATCTTCGCGACCGAGTTTCTTGAGTTCGTCGACGAGTTCTGGGAGCAATGTGTTATGCCCCGCCGCCAATGAACTAAAGCCGACAATGTGAACGTCGTTATCGACAGCATCTTGCGCCGCCTCTTGAGGAGTTTGGAAGAGAGGTCCCACGTCGACATCCCAGCCCATATCCGCGAAACTCGACGCGATAACTTTTGCGCCGCGGTCGTGACCGTCCTGACCAATCTTAGCAACGAAGATACGCGGACGACGACCGGTTAGCTTCTCGAATTCATCTGCGCGGGCACGAACCTTATCAAGCTCAGTCTGTGCGCCGAATTCGCTGGAGTACACGCCGCTGATTGTGTGAATCGTCGCCTGATAACGTCCGCTAATCTTTTCGACGGCGTCAGAGATTTCACCGAGCGAGCAACGAACCCTTGCCGCCTCGACAGCGCACTCAAGCAAGTTGCCGTTGTCGCGAGACTCAGCCGCCTTAGTGATAGCCTCAAGCGCGGCGCGTACATCGTCTTCATTGCGTTCGGCGCGGAGTTTGTTAAGGCGTTCGACCTGTGCATTACGGACGGCGGTATTGTCGACGGCGAGAATCTCAAGCGGGTCTTCCTTATCAAGGCGGAACTTATTCAAGCCGACAATCGTCTCGTTGTTGGAGTCGATACGCGCCTGACGACGTGCGGCGGCCTCCTCGATACGCATCTTAGGCAAGCCAGTCGCGATAGCCTTAGCCATGCCGCCGAGCTGTTCAATCTCTTGGATATGCGCCCATGCACGGCGGATAATCTCGTTGGTGAGAGCCTCGACGTAATAGGAGCCGCCCCACGGGTCAATAATCTTGCAAACGCTGGTTTCGTCTTGAATGTAAAGTTGCGTGTTGCGGGCAATACGTGCGCTGAAGTCCGTCGGCAGAGCGATTGCCTCATCAAGTGCGTTTGTGTGCAAGGATTGAGTGTGACCGAGAGCCGCGCCCATTGCCTCCATAACCGTGCGGGAAATGTTGTTGAAGGGGTCTTGAGCCGTAAGCGACCAACCCGACGTTTGACAGTGAGTACGCAACGCCATTGACTTAGCATCACTGCCGCCCATTTGCTTGACAATCTTAGCCCAGAGGACGCGAGCCGCACGCATCTTAGCAACTTCCATGAAGTAGTTCTTGCCGATAGCCCAGAAGAAGCTTAGACGTTTCGCGAAGGCGTCGACCTTCAAGCCGGCGTTGATACCCGTGCGAATGTATTCGAGACCGTCAGCCAGCGTGTAGCCAAGCTCAATATCAGCCGGTGCGCCTGCCTCTTGCATGTGGTAGCCGCTTATCGAAATGGAATTGAACTTCGGCATATATTTGGTCGTGTACTCGAATATGTCGCCGATGATACGCATTGACATATCGGGCGGATAAATGTAGGTGTTGCGTACCATGAATTCTTTTAGGATGTCGTTCTGAATCGTGCCGTTGAGTATCGACTTGTCGACGCCCTGTTCAATGCCGCTTTGAATGAAGAATGCCAGTAT
>JAFWCT010000078.1 GCA_017534385.1 Selenomonadaceae bacterium | reverse complement strand
TCATCAAAGAAGATAAAACCCCGCGTGGTACTCGTATCTTCGGACCAGTCGCCCGTGAACTCCGCGAAAAAGATTTCATGAAGATTATTTCACTCGCGCCCGAAGTTTTGTAAAAGAAAGGAGGTGCCGAGTTGTCACTTATTAAACTGCACGTCAAAAAGGGCGATACGGTCGTTGTCCTTTCTGGCAAGGACAAGGGCAAGCAGGGCAAAGTTATCTCCGCAATGCCTAAAGCTGGCAAGGTCGTCGTCGAAGGCGTCAACAAAGTTAAACGTCATAGCAAACCAAGTCTCAAGGTTCCGCAGGGCGGCATCATTACTAAGGAAATGCCCCTTCACGCCTGCAAAGTTCAGCTCGTGTGTCCCGCTTGCAATAAGCCCACTCGTATCGGTCATAAGGACGTAAACGGCAAAAATTCTCGCGTCTGCAAAAAGTGCGGCGAGGTCATCGAATAATAAGGAGGTGGAAACGTGAGCAGACTTTTGGATAAGTACAAGAATGAAGTTATCGGCGCAATGACTAAGAAGTTCGCTTATAAGAACGTCATGCAGGTGCCGAAGCTTGAAAAGATTGTAATCAACATGGCGTGCGGCGATGCTGTCGGTAATGCTAAGGCTCTTGAGTCGGCTATCGCGGACTTGACGACAATCGCGGGACAAAAGCCCGTTATCACTCGCGCTAGGAAATCTTTAGCGGCGTGGAAACTCCGTCAAGGCATGGCTATCGGTTGCAAAGTCACTCTGCGCGGTCGCCGCATGTATGAGTTCCTCGATAAGTTTATGAACATTGCCCTTCCACGTGTTCGTGACTTCCGCGGTGTCAGCAGGAAATCTTTCGACGGGCGCGGCAATTACGCTGTCGGCGTCAAAGAACAGCTCATCTTCCCTGAGATTGAATACGACAAGATTGATAAGATTCGCGGCATGGACATTATCGTTGTAACGACGGCTAAGACTGACGAAGAGGCAAGAGAATTCCTCGCGCTTATGGGTATGCCGTTCGCCAACGCTTAAGGATGTGATTATCAAATGGCTAAGAAAGCTTTAATCGAAAAGTGGAGCAAGCCTCCCAAATTCTCGACTCGCAAGTACAATCGTTGCAAAATCTGTGGCAGACCCCACGGCTATATCCGCAAGTTTGAAATGTGCCGTATCTGCTTCCGTGAACAATCCTACGCCGGAGCGATTCCCGGCATAACCAAAGCTAGCTGGTAAAATCTTCAACAATCGAAAGGAGGATATCGGTTCCCTATGGCAATGACTGATCCTATTGCGGATATGCTTACTCGCATTCGCAATGCCAATTCTGTCTATCATGACAAGGTAGAAATTCCAGGCTCAAAAATCAAAGTCGCTATCGCGGACGTTCTTAAGCAGGAAGGTTACATCAAAGATTACGCCTTCACCGAGGACAACAAGCAGGGCATTCTAACTGTCAAGCTTAAGTATGGACCCGAACGCGAAAAAGTTATTACGGGCATTAAACGCATCTCCAGACCGGGTCTTCGTCAATATTCCAAGAGGAAAGAACTTCCTCGCGTCTTGGGCGGACTCGGTATCGCGATTATATCTACGTCGCAAGGCATAATGAGCGACCGGCAGGCTCGCAAGGCTGGTCTCGGCGGCGAGGTTATCGCCTACGTTTGGTAAAAAATTTTGGAGGTGCTGACATGTCTCGTATTGGAAGAGCACCGATTCACATTCCCGCCGGCGTCACCGTTTCTGTCGGCGATGATAATCTGGTGCACGTCAAAGGTCCTAAGGGCGAATTGTCCCGTAAGATCTCCACGGAAATGAAAATAAGCATTGAGGACGGCGTCTTGACGGTGGCACGCCCCTCGGACGATAAAACGCATAGAAGTTTGCACGGGCTTAGCCGCACGCTGATTAACAACATGGTTGTCGGCGTGACCCAAGGCTTTACGAAAAATCTTGAGATTGCCGGCGTCGGCTATCGTGCCGCTAAGCAGGGCAAGAATCTCAACTTGTCCCTCGGCTACTCTCACCCCGTTATCATTGAGCCGCCCGCAGGAATTACCCTTGACGCTCCTACGGCGACTACGATAACTGTTCATGGCATTGATAAGGAACTCGTTGGCGCAGTCGCGGCTAACATTCGCGGTTGGCGTGAACCCGAACCCTACAAGGGCAAAGGCATTAAATACGCTGGCGAACATATCCGCCGCAAGGAAGGTAAAGCTGGCGCAAAAGGTAAGAAGTAATTCGGAGGTGCAATCATGAACATCGAACACGTTGCCATCTACGTCAACAACTTGGAAGTCGAGAAAGATTTCTTTGTTAAATATTTCCACGCTAAGGCTAGTGAGAAGTACACCAACTTCCGCAAAGATTTCTCCAGTTATTTCCTCGTCTTCGACAACGGCGCGCGTTTTGAAATTATGCATCGTCAAAGCATGATTGACCCCAAAAAGGATAAGTATCGTTCCGGTTATCATCACATCGCCATTAACGTAGGCAACAAGAAAGTTCTTGACGAACTTACTAGCGCAATGGAAGATGACGGCATTTTCATTGTAGTTGCTCCGCGTATGACTGGCGACGGCTACTACGCTAGCATTGTCGCTGACCCCGAAGGCAACGAGATTGAATTGCTCGCGGGCAACTTCGGCAACTGAATTTCTTTTTGACAGAACGGAGGCATAATCATGAGAATCGACCACGTTGCTATGTACGTCAACGATTTGGAGGCGGAGAAAGATTTCTTCGTCAAGTACTTTAACGCCAAGGCTGGTTCCAAATACAGCAACTTCCGCAATGACTTCAGCAATTACTTTCTTAGCTTTGCTGACGGCTCGCGCCTCGAAATCATGACGCGCACCAGCTCGGCTGATCCGAAAAAAGATCGTTATCGCACGGGTTATCATCACCTCGCAATTTGCGTTGGCGATCGCAAAGACGTTGATGACATGATGAAGAAATTTGACGCGGACGGCGTTATCGTTGTCAGCGGCGCACGCACCACCGGCGACGGCTATTACGAGGCTGTTGTCGTCGACCCCGAAGGCAACGAGATTGAAGTTATCGCGGAACATGACGATTTCCGGGATTAATTGATTCGATTTAAAATTTTTACGGCGAAGGAGGAAGACGTAGTGCTTCTTAAGGCAGATAAAAACGAAACTCGCCAAAAGAGACATTTGCGCGTTCGCAAT
>JAFWCT010000077.1 GCA_017534385.1 Selenomonadaceae bacterium | reverse complement strand
CGCGGCTTTTGACGAAGAAATTGCTCGAATCATGGATAATTTTGATACCAAACTTGAGACTATTACCGACGTTGGCAAAACTCTTGCCGCTGTTATTTTCTCTGAGATTGGCGGCGATATTAAAAAATTTTCTTCCGTGCCCAAACTCGTTGCTTACGCAGGGCTTTATCCAAAATCTCGTCAGTCGGGTGAATCAAAATCCGATGGTCACATGTCTAAGCGCGGTTCTCCTTATTTGCGTCGAGCCGTTTGGCTTGCCGACACTGTTGCTGCGCATCTGACCCTGCCATTTCCGCTTTCTAGCAGAAGAAACGCTCCGAGGGAAAAGACCATTTGACTGCCATTGGGCATGTCTGTCATAAAATGATAGCCGTTATTTTCGCCGTCCTTCGTGATAATAAACCTTATGTTCCGGCTTCATACTCTTGACTTTTCATAGCCGGTCTTAATAAGCTTGAGCGAGAATCTCAATCGGGTGTACGGGTTTAATGCCTGAGCCGTGATGAATTTGCATACGACAAGTCCCGCAATCGCTGATGACTTTATCGAAGTCCTTTTGCTTGACACGTTCAAAGAGTTTCGCGCCAATCTTCATGGAAATATCGTACTTGTCTTTGCGGAAGCCGTAGTTGCCTGAAATGCCACAACAACCCGCGTCAGCCGTCTGAACCTTCGCGCCGAGATAATCTTCCAAAATGTTCGCGGCGGGCAAGCCGATTGCTTGGCACTTCAAATGGCAGGGCACATGATATAAATACTTCTGCGCGGTCGGCGTCAGGTTGTCATTGAATTGCCCGCGCTCCTGCAAGATTTCCAAGAACTCAAAGGCGTCATAAACATTCGTAGCCGCCTCGTGCATGTCGTGTTCGTCAAAAAGCTCGTGATACTCTTCCTTAAGCATAAGTGAACAACTAGTGCAGGGCGTGACAACTGGAATCCCTTGCCGCTTCCAATCGAGAATCCGCGCAACGTTATTATCGGCGTGCTGTCTAGCCTCGTCAAAGTAGCCCGTGACCACTAGCGGCGAACCACAGCAATTAAACTGCTCGTCGATTAGGACTTCATAGCCGTTAGCGTTCATGACCTTAACGAACGCCTCGCCGACCTGCGGCTCATTCTGATTGATATAACAGCCCGTGAACAGGACGACCTTCTTTCCCGTCGCAGTCTGCTTGATACGCGGATATAAATCCTTAAACGGCGTCGAGGCATAAGCGGGCATGTTGCGTTCGCCAGCCAAACCAAGCTTATTGAAGATACCAAGAGCCTTGCCGAAGTCCATGCCGAGATTAGCACATAACGCCCCGAACGGTAGCTTGCGGATAAGTTTGCCCATATCCTCGCCGTGCGCTAACATATCCTCTGCTTTAGTGTGTGGATGCGTCTTATAGTATTCGGCGCGTTTAAGCATGTTAAGCGTTGAGACTGCCACTCCCGAAGGACAAGCCCTGTCGCAACTCTTGCAGTTTGAACAGTATTCCAAAGTCGCTTCAATGTCCTCTTGGCTGAAATGCATACGTCCATGCGCAGGACCGACGAGCTTAGGCCCTCGATAATCTTTGATAGCTGCCATGACCGGACAATTCGCCATGCAAGACGTACACGATAGACAGCGGTCGCCCGTGAAGATTGCTTTTGTAGTGTCGCTCATAATCGCCGCCCCCTTAAACCGTCGCTGACTTGTAAGCCGACGCAATCGCTACGCCGCCCGCCGAACGCTCAAAGATAAAATCACTGCCGCCGAGGTTCGCGCCGACCACGTGGACATTATCGAACAAAGCCTTGCCGTGTTCGTCAATCGGTCTCAAGTTCTCGTCGGTGAAGATACCAGTCATTGCAAAGCCCTGCGGCTTATCGCTGAAGAGTTGCGGATTACTCCATTTGTCCTCGCCTTGCGGGAAGAATACCGGAATATCAAAGACAGGCTCAATCGGATTGTCGAACTCGCGCATGGTGATTCCGCCGCTATAAAAGCCGCCCGTCGCCAGAATTATTTTCCGCGCAGGGAAGACCTTTTCGCGTACAGCATTCTCGACAACAACGCCTGTAGCCTTCTTGCCCTCGACGACGCCGCGAACGACTTTAGAGCTTTCAAAGATACGCACGCCCGACTTCTGCAGATATTTTATAAAGGCGCGTTGAAGTCTGATACCAGGCGGCGAAGGTGGCAAGCAAGTAGTCTCGATGATTTGAGCGCGGAGTTGAGATTTGACCTCTGTGCGCGACGTATTACCTTCCAAGCCGAGAATAGGCGGAATAATAATCGCGTCCTCGTCGGTGGCGTTTAAAGTCTTCAAGCCATCAGCAAGCGTTTGTTCGTTGCCGGTGATAAGTTGGGCGGCGTCCATGCAAGTAATATCGCGTCCGCCGAGGAAGTCCAAGTCTAGCTTAGCGACGTTAAAGATTTTATCGGGGAAATGCTTCTTAAGGTTGTCGACGAGCATCGCGGCGTAAAAATCCTTCAAGCCCTTAAGCTCGACGACGTAAACTTTCTTCTTGTTGATAAGGTTGCTAGCGTCCATGCTTTCGGGGACGAGGCAAGAATATTTCAGCGTACCGACAGCCGTGACAATCGGAATCTGCGCGGAAAGTCTGCCGACGTAGGAAAGGTCAGCTTGCGCAGTGACTTCGCAGAAAAACTTCGTCGCCGCGTCGAGAGCCTTAAGCCCAATCTTTTTATACGGGTGATGAGCGGGCAAAGATTTAATCGCAACGTCGGGAGCCTGTGCGCCGAGAATATCAATCGCGCCGCTAGCCAGAGGCAACGAGCCTGAGCCGTAAGTCAATAGCGCGACACGTTGCCCGCAGTCAAGCGCAGTAGCCGCCGCCATTAGTCCAGCCAAGCCGCTACCGACAACGATAACATCAAACGGTTTCATTGCGCGGCACCTCCCGTCACGTTCATTGATAGTTCGTAGATTGCCCGCGTCATTTCAGTTTCACGGAGTGTACGCCCTAAAAGCACGGGTCGAATACCTTTCCAACGTCCTTGCAGAAATTCTTTCATGCGTGTCAGAGAATCTTTAGCAGTCGATTCAACGCCCATATCAGCGAAGACAGCCGCCGCCCTAAGTGCGCAGAAGTTGCCTTGACAAGTGCCCATGCCTACACGCGTCCGCCGCCTAACGTCGTTGACAATGAAGCTGGTATCGTCCTTGCAAATCTCCTCAACCTCTGCGCGGGTGACGTTCTCGCATTCGCAGACAAGTTCGCGGCTCTCAGGGTCACTCTCCAGACGTTCGACGACTTTTTTAAACCTATCGACGCCCAAACGAGTTGCGGCAAGATTGACGCCGTAAGACGGGAAGAATTTTCTAGCGCGGTCAATGTCGGCTTGCGGAACTTCCTCGACAAGTGGTTCATCAGCAGTTCGACAAGGCGTCGTGTTGCCGAGCTTAGCGCAAATCTGATTGCACATCTTCTCCGCCATAAGCCGATAAGTCGTGAACTTGCCGCCGACGATTGTAAAGAAACCTTTTAAGCCGTCCTGTTCGTGGTCGACGATTGCAAAGCCACGAGACGCACTACGCCCGACGGCTCCTCCTGGCGGAATATAAAGCGGTCTGGAACCGGCGAACGTCCTAAGGATTCGGAAGTCGCGCAAGTCCTCAAAAGTCTGCTCGCCAATCTTCAACAGACTCTCGACTTCTGCGCGGCTTGTAGAAGTGTCTTCGGGGTCTGGGATACTCATCGACGACGTGCCGAGGATTGTTATCGAACCGTGCGGAACAAAAATATCGCCATCGCTTGACTTATGCAGACGATTGACGACGTGATTGACAATGCGCTGATTAAAAGCAATCAACGTGCCCTTGTCGGGTTGAACACCGATTTCAAGACCAGCGAGCTTGCCTACGAAGCCAGCCCAACCACCCGCCGCATTAACCGCAATATCGCAAGCAATGCTGTATTCTTCGCCGGTGAATTGGTCGCGAACTTTGACGCCGCTTAAAGTCCCGTTGACGTTCTCGACGCCGATAACTTCCGTGTAAGTCTTGACGCGCCCGCCGTAACGTTTCGACGAATCGACAAGTTGCCAAGCCATACGGAAACCATCAACCGCCGCATCGGGCACAAGGTACGCGCTCTTGACGTGCTTGCGGGAAAGTCTAGGCTCCAACCTGAACGCTTCGTCCAAAGTTATGGGCTTAGCCTCAATGCCGCTATCGGCGCAACCTTTAACCCAAAGCTCCTCATAAGCCGGGTCGTCAATGTCAAGGCGCGTGAACATACCGCCGCAAGGTTCCACACAGCTCTTGCCAATCTTGCGCATGATTTGATTCTCGATAATGCATTCCTTAGCCGCCTCTTGGTCTTTGACGGCATAACGCCCGCCGCTGTGCAGAAGTCCATGATAGCGCGAGCTTGCACCGTTTACCAAGTCATTCTTCTCAACGAGCAGAGCTTTGACACCGCGCATGGACAAATCGCGCAAGATTCCAAGTCCTGTCGCTCCGCCGCCGATTACTACCACTGTAGTTTTTTCCATAATCCTCACCTAGTTTCGTTGAAACTCTCCTGAAAATTTTATGTAAGATTTTACTGCACAAATGTGATTAGGTCAACGCTCTGCACAAAATATTTTACAAGCCGCCCGATTTCTGATAGACTGGCGCAAGTTCAGTTAGGAGGCAATCAACATGAAAGTTATCTTACAAGCAGACGTTAAGAAGGTTGGCGCAAAGGGCGATGTCGTCGAAGTGTCGGACGGCTACGGGCGCAATTATCTTTTGCCGCGCAAATTGGCAGTGGAAGCCAACGCCGCTAACTTAAACACGGCTAAGGTTCGGGCGGAAAGCAAAGCTCGCAAGGCTCAGCAAGAGGCGGACGAGGCTAAACTCCTCGGCGCACAGCTAGAAAAGATTTCCGTCAAAGTTCCCGTGCGTATCGGCAAGGACGGCAAACTTTTCGGCTCAGTCGGCGGCAGTGACATTGCCAAAGCTCTCAAGGACAGCCACTCGCTTAACGTCGACAAGCGCAAGATTTCCATTCAAGGCGACGTGACGGGCGCGGGTGTCTATGACGCAATCATTAAGCTCCACCCCGAAGTTATGACGAAGATTAAAGTCGAAGTCGTTGAGTCATGAGCTTCTTTAGAAATTTATTCGGCAGGAAGAACAAGCCTCACCCTAGGCACGAGACTGACATTGACAGGGAAATATCCGCGCTGTATGCAATCCTCGTCGATGTCATGGGCTCGGATAGATTGGTTCTGCAAGCCGGCAAGATGGACGCGCTCCGCTACATGCGCTCGCACGACCCTGCGGAAAGAATTCTCGCCCTGCGCCGAATCCTTGAAGACAATCCAACACTGTCACCGCCGCCGAAGCCTTCCGAACTTCACGGGCAAGTTCTTATAATCTCGGAAATGCTCGCGGACATCATGACGCGCCGACAGATTGAAGACAAAATCGAACGCAAGATTAATGAGAAGCTGGAGAAGGAGCATCAAGACTACGTTAAGGATATTCGCCTGCAGGTGTTGAAGGAAGAGAATCCCGCTGACGAGACGCCTCACGATAAGAAAAAGCGCGAAGAACTTCAAGAGCTGGAAGAAGTTCACCTCACGCAATCGGTTATGGAACTCTTGCGCCCGCAATCGTTGGAAGAAATCGTCGGACAGGAGCGGGCGATTAAGGCGTTAAGGTCAAAGCTCGCCTCGCCCTATCCGCAACACTTAATCCTTTATGGCCCGCCCGGCGTCGGCAAGACTACTGCGGCTCGGCTCGTGCTTGAGGCTGTACGAGGCACGGAGCTAAGTCCTTTCAAAGAGAACGCACCCTTTGTTGAGACTGACGGCACGACGTTACGTTGGGACCCTCGTGACGTGACTAATCCTTTAATCGGCTCCGTGCATGACCCGATTTATCAAGGCGCACAGAAGCAACTTGCTGACGGCGGCATACCCGAACCCAAGCCTGGGCTTGTCACGGACGCGCACGGCGGCATTCTCTTTATCGACGAGATTGGCGAAATGGATTTGATGTTGCAGAACAAGTTGCTTAAGGTCTTGGAAGACAAACGCGCTTACTTCGAGTCAAGCTACTATGACCCGACCGATGAACGCGTGCCGCCGTATGTTAAGATGCTTTTCGAGAACGGTGCGCCCGCTGACTTTGTTTTAATCGGAGCGACGACCCGCGACTCTTCGGCGATTAATCCGGCGTTACGTTCGCGCTGTGCTGAAATTTACTTTGAACCGTTGACGCCCGCGCATATCGTCGAGATTGTCCTTAACGCCGCTAAGAAACTCAACGTCGAACTTGAGGACGGATTAGCCGAAATCATCAGCGAATACACGATTGAAGGTCGCAAGGCAATTAATATCCTCGCTGACGCCTACAGCCTCGCCCTCGACCGCGCAGAGGATAAAGTCTTGCACATAGACCGCCCGATTAAAATCACTAAGCAAGATGTTTACGAGGTTGCGCAAGCTAGTCGGCTTTATCAATACGTCACTAAGAAGGCGTCGAGCAAGGCGGCTGTCGGGCATATCTTCGGCTTGGGCGTGAGTGGCTTTATCGGTTCGGTGATTGAGATTGAAGCCGTTGTCTTTGAAGCGGAAAAGGGTAAGGGTACGATTCGATTCAACGAGACTGCAGGTAGCATGGCTAAGGATTCTGTCTTCAATGCGGCAAGCGTGCTTAGGCGCGTGACTGGCAAAGACATTCACGACTACGACGTTCACATTAACGTTATCGGCGGCGGCAACATTGACGGACCTAGCGCGGGCACAGCGATACTTGCGGCGTTGGTTAGCGCAGTCACCGGCAAGAAGATTCGTCAAGACGTGGCAGTCACCGGCGAAATCTCTCTGCAAGGCAAGGTTCGACCAGTCGGCGGCGTCTTCGAGAAGGCTTACGGCGCAAAGCAAGCGGGCATTAAGACGTTGATTATCCCGAAGGAGAACGCTAAGGACATTCCCAAAGGTCATCTCGGCTTAAAGATATTCGCAGTCGACACGGCAGAGGAGGCGTTTAAAAAAATCTTCGCCGAGCCAATCGACGAGCCTACCACTTCGACTAAGCAGGAACAGATAAAAAATATTTCCTCGACGACGGTTACGCCAGAGGAATTGGAAATGCTAACGAGCTGATAAATTTAAAAGCCACACCCGACAAGGGCGCGGCTCTTTTTTTTATTTGAGCGTCAAGGTTATTGGGCAATGGTCGCTGCCGAAGATGTCGCTTTCAATCGTAGCGTTGTCGACGCGTTCAGTCAAACGTTCGGAGGTCAGGAAGTAATCGATGCGCCAACCCGCGTTGGTGAGGCGAGCTTTCCTAAGATAACTCCACCACGTGTAAGCACCGGTGAGTGTGGGATTGAGCTTGCGGAAGATGTCGACGAAGCCCGCGTTCAAAAGCTCGGTGAACTTGCCGCGTTCCTCGTCGCTGAAGCCCGCGCTCTTATGATTCGCCGCAGGATTCTTTAAGTCAATCGGCTCATGCGCAACGTTGAAGTCTCCGCAGACAATGACGGGCTTAACGCTATCAAGCCCGCGCAGATAATCACGGAAGGCATCTTCCCAAGTCATACGACGAGCAAGCCATTCGAGGTCATGCGAGTTTGGGACGTAGACATTGACGAAAAACATTTCTCCGAGGTCGAGAGTAATAACGCGTCCTTCCATGTCGAATTCGTCAACGCCGATACCATACGTGACAGCTTGCGGTTCCACGCGGGAGAAAATTGCCGTGCCCGAATAGCCTTTGCGTTCTCCGTAATTCCAGAACTGTTTATAACCGTTAAGCTCAAGGATAGCGTCGCCCGCCTGCATTTTAATTTCCTGCACAGCGAAGAGGTCAGCATTAAGCAGTTTGAACGCTGGCATGAAATCTTTTTTGAGGCGAGCGCGCAAGCCATTGACATTCCACGATACAAATTTCATTGAATCACTTCCTTAAATCGAAAATGACTTGCCTCCGACAAACGCCCCTCGGAAACAAGTCATTTAAAGATAAGATGTTCGCAGTTTCTAACGCTTAAAGTTTCTTTACGTTGGCTGCCTGCGGACCGCGTTCCCCCTCGATAATGTCGAAGGAAACTTCCTGCCCCTCGTCGAGAGTTTTATAGCCGTCACTTTGAATAGCCGAGAAATGAACGAAGACATCGTCGCCCTCTTCGCGAGCAATGAATCCGTAACCTTTTTCCGCGCTGAACCACTTTACCTTACCAACTGCCATGTTTAAATACCTCCAATTGTTTATGCTCTTTCGTGCGCAAGCTACCCAATTATAGACACATTAAAATTTTCTGTCAACCGCCAAACTTAACATATTTACTTATTCTTCTTCGCGTTGGACAAGATACCGTGAATCAGATCATTTGTGGAAGGTTTAGCCTCTTGCGGTTTGGATTGCGGTCTTAAGTTCGATAAGATGCCGTTAATCTGGTTGGCTGAAGGTTGAGGCTTGACGGGTTGAGTAGTCTCCTCTTTAGCGTGTGCGTTCGATAAGATACTGTGAATCAAATCGGCGGTTGACTGCGGCGCGGCGGATTCGACAGTTGCCGATTGCCCCAAGACAGCTTGCCCGCCCTTGTCATACAGAATATTTCCGTTGAAGGTCTGTCCGCCGATTGCAAGCGCGTCAGTGTATTGCCACATGCGCCCTTTGAAGTTGTCCTCTGCATTCCATTGCGCCGACCAAATTTCACAGCCGAGCGATTGCCAATCGATATAGTTTTCTAACCAGGAAAGCGGCGCACGTACTCCGCAGTTGAGCGGCTTGATAGCGTCGAGGAACGCCTTGCAGATTGTTGTTACGTTGGCGCGGCTGAAGTCGAAGCCGTGACGCTGTTTATAACTGTCGCTGTCCGCCATTGCGAACCAAACTGGCAATTCCAACAGCACGCCTGCCCGCTCGATGATTCCCTTGCAGAACTGCGCCTCAGCGATTGCGTCAGCCGGTGTCAGCGCGTAAGAATAATGATAAGCTCCGCAGATAAGCCCGGCTTTGTGAGCCTCTTCGACATTGTGCTGAAAGTTTTCGTCAAAGCCCGATTGACCGTAGCCCGTGCGACAAATCGCAAAGTCAATGCCCGCCGCCTTTACTGCTTGCCAATCGACATTCTCATTGAAAATCGAAACGTCTATTCCGCGCATATTCAAACCCTCCTAATCAAAATCTGCGCTAACTTTATCAAGAAAACTTCATCGCGTCAACAGCAACATAGACGTTGCATCCAGTGGTCGCGCTGGGCTTGTCAAAAATTCTTATGTCCCCGCGCCGTTTTGTCAAACCTTATACTTTATGATATAATTGCCTTGATGCTACACTCCTCTTATTCCACAGCAGAACATCGACGAGAGGAGGTGTTAATTATGCTGAGCTCTTTGGAGGGGCTGGCGTGGAGCGTGTTGGCAATCGTCATTGGCAATTACATCTATGACCACTTCTTCAAAAACTAGAATCGTAGCAGGCGTTACTAACCCTCTACAAGTCCTCTAATCGAGTCGCATCGGTTATGGCAAGCGAAAACCCCCGTAACGGCGTCGCAAACCGTAGCGGGGGTTTCGTTTGTGTTAATTAGCTGAGCTCTATCAGTTAAATGTATGTGCTTACTGATACACACACAATCTATCACACCTGCGCTCCTTTGTCAAACCAAAAGGTTCGCCGTCGTCTTGCTTTGTACAGAGCTTTCAAGTAAAATGCGTTTCGTGGCAAATTACCTCCGATTACTGACGAGAGGAGGTGATTGGAGTAGCTACAGTCTTTATCGTGATAGTCGGAGCGACGGTCGTCGGGAACATCATCTCCCACGTCGTCTGCAAGTGGCTCGACAAGCGCAATCAGCGTGACAGATAAACAAAGAGCACAGTGGTTATCGTTACTCTACAAAACAAAGAATCTTTCATAAACGTTTAGAACCCTGAGCCTCCAACTCAAGGTTCTTTTTGTGGCGTTATCGTGACTACAGTCTTGTCAGTGTCTACTGAACGTTTTGCAGTGTAGCATACCCCTGCCGCCTTGTCAAATTTTGTAGCGACGAAGACATTTTGATATACTTGCGCCAATGCTACTCACTCTCGTGAAGGCATAATCCAATCGAGAGGAGGTGGTCATTATGATGAGCATTCTCGTGTCGCTTATCGTCGGTGTGGCGTCCAGCGTTATCGGCGCATACATTTACGACAAGTTCATCAAGTAAGTAGCAGTACGTTCAACTAGAATGCCCCAGACAATCGGTCTCATCAACTGGTTCAGGCGAAACGAAGCCCCGCTCAGTTCATCACTCCGGCGGGGGTTCTTCGTTTGTGGTCACCATGACTTGTATTCTCGTGTCTAGTCTTAAGTCACATTGATAATCTATCACACACGCGCCCCCTTGTCAAACCAAAAGGTTCGCCGTTGTCTTGCTTTGTACAGAGCTTTCAAGTAAAATGCGTTTCGGCGAATCGCCTCCGATTACTGACGAGAGACCGGCTATGAAAAGTCAAGAGTATGAAGCCGGAACATAAGGTTTATTATCACGAAGGACGGCGAAAATAACGGCTATCATTTTATGACAGACATGCCCAATGGCAGTCAAATGGTCTTTTCCTTCGGAGCGTTTCTTCTGGTAGAAAGCGGAAATGGCAGGGTCAGATGCGCAGCAACAGTGGCGGCAAGCCAAATAGCGCGTCGAAGGTAAGGAGAACCACGTTTAGACATGTGACCATCGGATTTTGATTCACCCGACTGACGAGATTTTGGATAAAGCCCTGTGTAAGCAACGAGTTTTGGCACGGAAGAAAATTTTTTAATATCGCCGCCAATCTCAGAGAAAATAACAGCGGCAAGAGTTTTGCCAACGTCGGTAATAGTCTCAAGTTTGGTATCAAAATTATCCATGATTCGAGCAATTTCTTCGTCAAAAGCCGCG
>JAFWCT010000076.1 GCA_017534385.1 Selenomonadaceae bacterium | reverse complement strand
ACAACCTAAGCAGAAGTCACAGCCTCAACAGCAAGCTCAACAGCCTAAGCAGAAGTCACAGCCTCAACAGCAAGCTCAGCAACCTAAGCAGAAGTCACAGCCTCAACAGCAAGCTCAACAGCCTAAGCAGAAGTCACAGCCTCAACAGCAAGCTCAGCAACCTAAACAGAAGTCACAGCCTCAACAGCAAGCTCAACAGCCTAAACAGAAGTCACAGCCTCAACAGCAAGTTCAGCAACCTAAGCAGAAGTCACAGCCTCAACAGCAAGCTCAGCAACCTAAGCAGAAGTCACAGCCTCAACAGCAAGCTCAACAACCTAAGCAGAAGTCACAGCCTCAACAGCAAGCTCAACAGCCTAAGCAGGAGAAAAAGTCTGAGCAACAGCGGCGTGATAAGCAGGATAAGCAGGACGCTCGCGGGGAACGTGGCGACCGTCAATCTAAGAATCGTCAGCGTGATGATGCGAATAAGAATAATCGTCAACGGCAACGCGCTAAGCAACCTGCTAATGCTAAGGAGGCGGCGAAGACTCAAGCCGCGCAGTCAACCGACGGTAAAGCGCGTCCGCCTCGTTCGGCACGCAAAAAGAATCGTCAGCAACAACAGCCGCCGCGCAAAGTCGAGATTGCTCGCCCGACGCACATCAAGGTTGGAGAATCAATCGCCGTTAAAGACCTCGCTAGCAAGATGAGTTGCACTGCCGTCGAAGTTATTAAGAAACTTTTGCTAATGGGCGTCATGGCTACTATCAATCAGGAAATCGACTTCGACACCGCCGCGCTTGTTGCCAGTGAATTCGGCGTGAACGCTGAAGAACTGCCGCCGGAAGTCGACCCGACACTTATTCCAGAAATCGTTGATGACCCGTCCACACTCAAGCCGCGTCCGCCTGTCGTAACTGTCATGGGGCACGTCGACCACGGCAAGACCTCATTGCTTGACGTTATTAGGAAAGCTCACGTGACTTCGACTGAAGCGGGCGGCATCACTCAGCATATCGGCGCGTATCAAGTCATCTGCAACGATAAAAAGATTGTCTTCCTTGATACGCCGGGGCACGAGGCATTTACGGCTATGCGTGCTCGCGGGGCGCAAGTCACTGATATTGCAATCCTCGTCGTCGCCGCTGATGATGGCGTCATGCCTCAGACCGTCGAGGCGATTAATCACGCTAAGGCGGCGGGCGTCCCGATTATCGTTGCCATTAACAAAATCGATAAGCCTGGCGCAAATCCCATGCGCGTTAAGCAAGAACTTATGGAGCATGAACTAGTTACTCGTGAGTTCGGCGGCAATACCACTATGGTTGAAGTCTCCGCTAAAAAGAACATCGGCATTAATGACTTGCTGGAGGAAATTCTCTTTGAAGCGGAAGTCCAAGAGCTTAAAGCCAATCCCAATCGCGAGGCACGCGGCGTTATCATCGAGGCTAAGTTGGATAGGGGGCGCGGTGTCGTAGCTACTGTCCTTGTCCAAAGCGGCACCTTGCGTATCGGTGATTCAATCGTTGCTGGCACCACTTATGGCAAAGTCCGCGCTATGATGAACGAACGCGGCGATAACGTCAAGAAGGCTACGCCAAGCGTCCCCGTCGAAGTGCTCGGACTTAATGACGTTCCTGAGGCGGGCGATATTCTTGCGGCACTTGATGAGAAGTTGGCTAAGTCAATCGCTGAACACCGTATCGAACGTAAGCGCAATGAGCTTATCAAGTCCAAGAAAGTTTCACTCGACGACCTGTTCAATCAGATTCAAGCTGGCTCGCTGAAGGATTTAAATATCGTTATCAAAGCGGACGTGCAAGGCTCCGTTGAGGCGTTGAGTAGTTCACTGCTTGCCCTTAATAAAAATGATGAAGTCCGCGTTAATATCGTGCATTCGGGCGTTGGTGCCGTCAATGAGTCTGATGTTATGCTTGCGTCCTCGTCCAATGCTTTAATCCTTGCCTTCAATGTCCGCCCCGATAATAACGCTCGCAAGTCCGCCGTCACGGAGAATATCGACATTAGAACCTACCGCGTGATTTATGACGCTTTGGACGACGTGCGCGCCGCTATGAGTGGTCTTTTGGCTCCGAAGTTTAAGGAAGTCGTTCAAGGGCGCGTCGAGATTCGTAAAGTCATGAAGTTTAGCAAGGCATTGGTCGCAGGCTCCTACGTCCTCGAAGGCAAAATCTTTAACAACAGCAAGATTCGTATCCTGCGTGACAATGTGGAAGTCTTCGACGGCGAAATTGATTCTCTCCGCAGATTTAAAGATGAAGTCAAGGAAGTTGCCGCTGGCTACGAGTGCGGGATTTCTATCGTCGATTACCGCGACTTCCGCGAAGGCGACATCATCGAGGCTTACAAGATGCAGGAGATTGAAACTTCAATCGAAGACGTGAACAAGGAGTGACGAGTTTTGATTACATTCATAATCGGTTTGGTGATTCTGTTCGTTGGGGCGGCGATTTATGGTTCGATTTGCGAACGCGTCATGAATCCGAATCCCGCCGCGCAGACTGCCGCCATTAAACTTAAAGACGGCGTGGATTACGTGCCTATGAATAAATGGAAGAACTGCCTAATCGAACTGCTCAATATCGCGGGTACAGGTCCTGTGCTCGGTCCCATTCAAGGTATCCTCTTCGGTCCGATTGCTTTTATCACCATTCCTATCGGGTGCGTGATTGGCGGCGCGTTCCATGACTATATGAGCGGCATGATTTCTGTACGCAACAACGGTGAGCAAATGCCCGCGCTAGTCAAACGATTCCTCGGCGGTGGTGTCTACAAGGTCTACAATGTCTTTGTCTGCTTACTTATGCTTCTAGTCGGCGTGGTCTTCATCTATACGCCTGGTGATTTACTCGTCGGGCAGATTATCGGCGAAGACGTTACCACGCTCAATCCAACCGTCATCATGGTTTACGGCGCGATTCTCTTTTATTACCTGCTGGCGACGCTCCTGCCTATCGATAAAATCATCGGGCGTATCTATCCTATCTTCGGCGCAATCCTTCTGCTTAGTGCTGTCGGGATTTTCTGCGGGCTGTTCATTAAGGGTTATCCGCTCCTTGAAGTTTGGGATACTGGCGTTGCGAACGTCCACCCGCTCGGCGAACACTTTATCCCGATATTCTTTATAACGGTCGCTTGCGGCATTACGTCGGGCTTCCACTCCACCCAAGCCACGATTATTGCCCGCTCCGTAACCAATGAGACTCACGGACGCTTGGTTTATTACAACACCATGATTGCCGAAGGTTTTATCGCAATGAGTTGGGCGGGCGCGACTATGGGCGCATTGCATTTGGCTTTGGCGTCCGAACTCGACCCCGTTAAAATTCCCGCCTTGCTCGTGGGAATCATCGCTAAGGATATGCTCGGTCAAGTCGGCGGTATGGTTGCCGTGCTCGGCGTCATAGTCCTCGCGATTACTTCTGGCGACACTGCCCTTAGGTCTCTACGTCTAATGCTTGCTGACGCACTCCACATTGATAATAAGAAGACAGTCAACGTGCTAACTCTCGCGGCTTGTATCTTCGCAGTCGTAGCGGGCGTGCTTTACTTCGCTAAGACTGACGCTAAGGGCTTCGCTATCCTCTGGCGATACTTTTCTTGGGCGAATGAGACGATTGCGGTTTTCGCCTTCGCAATGATTGCCGTCTACATGATGAAAAATAATATGCCGTACCTCATGGCGGTAATTCCTGGAACCTTCTATATGTACATCGTCTCCTGCTACATTCTTAACGCTAAGATTGGTTTCGGGCTGAACTACACGATAAGTTATATCCTCGCGGCGGTGGCGGCAGGGCTTTATGTCTTCTCCATTATCAAATATGGCAAGTCGCTAACGTCCTCACGAAACTTGCGCTAGAAAAAGTTTAAACCGTCGGGCACAACGCTCGGCGGCTTTTTTATTTGACAAAAAAATTCTGCCGTGTAAGATTAAGTCATCAAACACAATCAACACACGGCAGAGCCTTCGTAAAGCTTTTGGAAGTCTAGCACGCTCGCGCCGCGCTGTCAAACAGGAGGCTTAATATCATGTACGGTATCATTTACAAAATCGTGAATCAGCTTGACGGCAAGATTTATGTCGGGCAAACGACACGCGCCCTTGAAGAACGTTTCCAAGAGCACGCCAAAGCAGATTCTTATATCGGAAGAGCTATTTGTGCACACGGCGTAGAAAATTTTTCTTGCGAAGTAATCGAGGAGTGCGACAACCGCGAACAACTCAACGAACGCGAAATCTTTTGGATTGCCGAGCTGAATAGCAAACACCCGAACGGCTACAACTTGACCGACGGCGGCGGAGGAAGTTCCGGTGTAGAACGCACGCCAGAGACGCGAGCCAAAATATCAGCGGCGAAAAAGAATCCTTCAGCGGAGACGCGGGCGAAAATGTCAGCTGTGCATAAGGGCAAGCCGCTTTCCGACGAACACCGCGCCAAAATCGGAGCGTCGGGCAAAGGTCGTAAAAATTCTCCTGAGACAAAAGCAAAAATGTCAGCTGTTCATAAAGGCGTTCCAAAATCGCCCGAACATAAAGCTAAACTTGCGGCGGCAAATACTGGTAAAAAAGCTTCTGCAGAGACTAAAGCAAAGATGTCAGCTAAACATAAGGGCAAGCGTCACACCCAAGAGGCGCGGGCAAAAATTGCGGCGGCTAAGACGGGCAAGCCTCGCTCTAAAGAAACTGTGCGCAAAATGTCAATAGGACGGCGCGGGGAATCGCACTATAAAAATCTATTGGCGGAAATGGACGCACGCCAAATAACTTATTCTGCGCTTGCAAAACTTTTAGGTTTGACGCAACCAACCATATCTGGAAAAATGAGCGGAAGACGAAACTTCACGGAAGCAGATAAAGCTAAACTCGTTGAAATCTTCGATAAGCCTATAGATTATTTGCTGGCACGCGATTAATTTTATGCAGGAATTGCAACCTGCGCCGCGAATTTGACTTCATAAAATTTTTTGGAAAGGGATGAACTCTTATGGAAATGTTTTTAGGGTTCCTCGTCTTGCTCTGTTGCCTAGTCATAGGCGTAAGACACGGTGGCATCGGGCTTGCCGTCATATCTGGGATTGGTTTGGTCGTGTATGTCTTTGTATTCGGCTACAAGCCTGGCACCCCGCCTATAGCCGTTATGCTGACGATTTTGGCTGTCGTTACTTGCGCTGGCTTCCTTCAAACTTCCGGCGGCTTAACCGTCATGCTCAAATACGCGGAAAGATTTTTGAGGAATAATCCGAAACATATAACAATCCTTGCACCGCTTACCGCTTGGTTTTTAACCTTACTATGCGGAACAGGCCACGTAATCTACACCCTGATGCCCATAATATACGATGTCGCGATAAAACAAAATATCCGCCCTGAACGTCCTATGGCGGTCTCGTCGGTCGCCTCTCAAATGGGGATTTGCGCCTCGCCAGTGTCGGTCGCTATCGTCTCTATCGTTAGTTTCATGGCTACTGCCGGATATAATTACACTTTGGCGCAGATTTTGGCGGTTTCCATTCCCGCTACCGGATTAGGCGTATTCTTTGCCGCTCTTTGGAGTTATCGCCGCGGTAAAGACCTCGACAAGGACGAACGCTTCCAAGAATTCATCAAAGACCCTGCTAACCGCGATTATGTCTACGGCGAAAGTGAATCTCTGCAGGGTAAAGAATTGCCTTCCAGCTTTTATCATGCCATGTACATTTTCTTCATCGGTATTGCCATCATCGCTATCTTGGGCAACTTCCCCGATTTGGTGCCCCACTTCCCTAACGCTAAGGGCGAAATGAAAGCTATTTCCGGCACGGATTTAATCCAAATGATTATGTTGGTCGTGGCGGCGGTGATTCTGTTCGTCTGCAAAGTCAAGGCTAAGGACGTGGGCAATTCGCAAGTCTTCAAGTCTGGTATCGTCGCACTCGTTAGCGTTTATGGCGTCGCGTGGATGGCGGGTACCTTCTTCAATGCTCATATGGCTTTCCTTAAAGATTTCCTCGGTAATGCCGTCGCTGAATATCCTTGGGCTTTTGCTATTATCGCCTTCCTTACTTCTAAGCTCGTCAACTCCCAAGCCGCCGCGATTGCTATCGTCTTCCCTATGGCTTTATCCGTCGGCATGGACCCCGTTATCATAATGAGCTTTATCAGCGCGTGCTACGGTTACTTCTTCCTGCCGACTTATCCTTCTGACCTAGCTTGTATTGGCTTCGACCGTTCGGGCACTACTCGCATTGGTAAATATATCTTGAATCACTCCTTCATGATTCCGGGTCTTATCGGCGTCATTAGCGGTTGTTGCGTAGGCTTCGTAATGGCTCATATCGTCCTGTAAGTCCTTGACCTTCCCGCCCTTGCAAGCGGGATTTTTTTTTTGCTATAATGCCTTAGGAGGTGTTTGACATGAATAAATTCGTTCTTAGCTTAATCGGCTTTATGCTTGTGATGTCTAGCCTGCATGCTCAGGTTATGACTTACACTGGCTCCGACGAATACATCATGAGCGAATTCGAGACCATTGACATTGCTAAGCAACGCGCCGAGCAAAAGGCTATTCGCAATGCTCAGGAGCAAGCTGGCGTATACGTCCAATCCAATACTGAAGTCGTCAACATGATGATTACCAAAGATGAGATTCAAACCATGACTGCCGGTATCCTCAAGGTCACTGACGTGCACTATCAGCTAACCCCGCTTGCTGACGGCTTGTCCTTAATCGTCAAAGCTACCGTCACTGCCGACATTGATTCAGATGAACTTGCTAATTATCTCAACCGACCCGCTGGCGAACGTGCTGACCTTGTCGCGCAGAATTTGGAACTGCAAAAGGCAATCGCCGCGCAGGATGCTCAAATCGCCGAGCTTAAGCGTCAACTGGCTGACAAACCTCAAGACACTACGAACATTGCTGATAAGTTCGCCGCCGAAGATAAAATCTTCCTCTCCAATCAACAGCTGACTGAGGCGGGCAAGCTTTACTATCAGGGCAACCTCAACGGTGCGGCTAATCATTGCACGCAGGCTATAGAGCTTAGCTCCAATAATGCAACGGCGTATTCAATCCGCGGCGCAATCTATTACAAGCTCAACAACTTCAACAGTGCGCTTGCCGACTTCAACAAGGCGATTGAACTCAATTACTCTGACTATAAAAATTTCTACAATCGCGGGCTTGCTTACGTTAAGTTGAATGATTATCGGCGGGCGGCTCAAGACTTCAGCCAAGCAATTCAACTCAATCCCAATGACGCGGACAGCTGGCACAATCGCGCTTTATGCCGTCAACGTCTGGGCGATATTTACGGAGCACAGGAAGACTTGAGGAAGGCACGGACTCTTAGCTAATATTCTTTAAGCAGGTGAAGATATTGTTAAACACATTAGCATTGGCTCGCCCGAAGAAAAGATTATTCCTCGGATTGTTATTGGCGTCGGAATTCCTCGTCGCATTAGCTCTTTATGGGCTGTGGGTGATTTGTTGCCCAGGGCTTGAAAATATCTTTGAATACTTGCCGGCGATTGTCGGCATATTTTTAATTGTCATCTCAACAATTTCATTCGGCGCGGTGTGCAACATGGTCTTAGCAGTCAAGGGTTTGCCCACGCTGAAACTATTCCACCGCTACAGCTTTGCACTTATAAAGTTCTTATTCCCTGTGGCAGTGAGGATAGGGAAAGTCTTTGGCATAAGGCGTCGACAGCTTGAAGGCTCATTCGTGGCGGTGAGCAATCTTATCTTCATGAAGAGCGGCATAAAGGTTCCCGCCAAAAGATTGCTCGTGCTCAGTCCTCATTGTCTGCAGCTTACGAGTTGCCCGCACAAGATTACCCGCGACCCGAATAACTGCAAGCGATGCGGAGGCTGTAACGTCGGAGACTTGATGAAGTTGGCTGACGAACTCGGCTTTACATTCTTCGTGGCGACGGGTGGCACGTTGGCTCGGCAAGTCGTCAAGAAGATTCGTCCGCAAGCAGTCTTAGCGATAGCCTGCGAACGTGATTTGATGAGCGGCATTCAAGACGTTTATCCGTTGCCCGCAGTCGGTATCTTGAATATTCGTCCGAATGGTCCATGCAACAACACTCGCGTAGATATGGATGAGGTTCGTCGCCTCCTCGAACAAATTATCAACAGAGAAGGTGACGACCAATGATAGAGGAGCTGAATATCCCGGAAGCAATAGAAGTGGAGAAGAAATTACTTTCGGCACTGATGATAAAAGGCGGGGAAGCAATTCCAGAGATAGCGACGTTGCTAACGGCGGAGGACTTTTATCGGCAGGAGCACAAGTTGATATACAAGGCGATGTTGCGGCTGTCGAATAATGGAATTCCGTTAGACGTGCTGATAGTGGAACAAACCTTGCGCAAGAGCGGAGACTTGGATAAGGTGACGCGGCAATATTTATTCGGACTGCTACCGTTGGAATATACGACGCTGAGGGCGGAGACATATGCAAAGGTAATCCGTCAGAAATCGCTAATGCGGCAGATAATGACTGCAGGGAAGAAATTAGCAGTGGCGGCTTCGGACGAACGCAATAGAATAGAAGACGTACTAGGTTATGCGGAAAAGGAAATATTGAGCATAGCGAATCGACAAGTACAGACGGGCTTTGAGGACGTCGGGGAGATATTGCAGCGGTCATTTGAGCGGATACACTACATGCACGCGCATCGGGGCGAGACGCTTGGAGTAGAAAGCGGGCTAACGGATTTAGACCGGATATTGAATGGCTTCCAGAAGTCGGACTTAATCTTGCTAGCGGCGCGACCTTCTATGGGAAAAACAGCCTTGGCTTTGAATATAGCGATGAATGCGTCTAAAGAAAAGGTCGAAAATGTAGTGGCGATGTTTAGTCTTGAGATGAGCAAAGTACAGTTAGGGAATCGACTATTGAGCACGGCAAGCGGGGTAAACAGTCAGCAACTGAACACGGGCAACTTTGGCGATGATGATATGAATAAATTGATAAGTGGTTTGGAGCAACTGTCAAAGTGCAAGCTGTATATCGATGACACGGCGAGTATAGGACTAATGGAACTTAGAAGTAAGGCGCGGCGGATAAAGTATGAGCGCGGGCTAGACATGATAATCATTGACTACTTACAGCTGATGCAGGGTGGCAAGGCGGAGAATCGTCAGCAAGAAATCAGCGAGATAAGCCGAACGCTAAAGGCAATGGCTAGGGAATTGGACGTGCCGATAATTGCGTTAAGTCAGCTGTCGCGGAGTGTTGAGTTAAGGGCAGAAAAAAAGCCGCAGTTAAGCGACTTGAGGGAATCGGGCAGTTTGGAGCAAGACGCCGATATTGTCATGTTCCTTTATCGCGACGAGTATTACAATCGGGAGGATGCGGAGAATAAGAATATCGCGGAGCTTATCATAGCGAAGAATCGCAATGGTCCGACGACGAGTTTGCACTTGTACTTTAACAAGGAAACTATGAAGTTCGACGATTTGACGCGAGCCGATAATTAATAGCGGCAATAAAGATTAAAGACAGGGCGGCTAAGATGGTCGCCCATTTTGTTGCAAGGTCGAAGTCATTAGCTTGAACGGCGGCATAAATGGCAGTGGACAGCGTCTGAGTTTTGCCAGGGACGTTGCCCGCGAACATGATAGTAGCTCCGAATTCACCCATAGCACGAGTAAAGCTAAGGACGACGCCGGCTAGGATACCGCTCTTAGCATTAGGAATGAGGATATGCCAGAAGATATTCCAATCGGAAATGCCGAGAGTCTGCGCGGCGGCGATGATGTTCGGGTCAATAAGTTCAAAGGCACCGCGAGTCGTGCGATACATAAGCGGGAGGCTAACGACTACGGCGGCAATCACGGCGGCTTTCCACGTAAAGACAAAGGTAATGTCGAATTGCAAGAGGAATTGCCCTAAGGCGGAGCGTTTGCCGAAGATTAAAAGCAGGAAGAAACCTACGACGGTCGGGGGCAAGACCATAGGCAACATAATGACGGCGTCGAGGATAGACTTGCCGCGCTTGAGTTTGCAGACGAGATAAGCCAGCGTAATGCCTACAAAGAATGTGATGACGGTTGCGACTGCGGCGGTCTTAATGGTGATGATGAGTGGTTGCATACTAATCACGGAGGAAAAAAATATTATCGTCGAAGTGCTGACGGTTTGGCAATGGAGCACGTACAGCGACGAAGTTAAAATCATCAGGAACGTTATCGGCGTGGAGGGTTTGATTCCAATCGACAGCAAGGACAGTATCAGCGGCGACTTTCCTAGCGCGGGAGACCTTGCACCCCGTGAGGATAGCGGCTTGGAGTGTTTTAGGATTAAGGAAAAGTTCTTGTGTGGAATCAATTTCGGAAATGTGCCCGTCATGAAGGACGGCAACTTTATTGGAGAGGCGGAAGACTTCGCTGCGGTCGTGAGTAACGAGGATAGCCCCGCCGTAATGCTTAAGAAGTTCGGCGAGTTCCAATTCGAGTTGCCACTTGAGGTAGGAATCGAGCGCGGAAAAGGGTTCGTCGAGTAACAAGAACTCTGCATGAGAGGCGAGCACCCTAGCGATTGCGACACGTTGAGATTGCCCGCCGCTTAATTGGTTAGGATAAGCATTCTCCAGCCCGTGCAGTTGAAAGCGTTCGATGTTCTGCTTGAGTTTAGAGAGCTTATCCCCTGTGGCGGCGAAGGTGATATTCTGTGCAACGGTCATGTTTGGAAAGAGGGCGTAATTTTGGAAGAGATACCCGACGCGGCGAGCTTGGGGCGGCAAGTTGATATTCTTAGCGGAATCGTAAAGCGTCCTGCCGTTCAGGGTAATGGAGCCGCAATCGGGCGTTTCAATGCCGGCAATGCATTTAAGGGTTATGGACTTGCCGCAACCGCTAGCTCCGAACAGCGCGAAGACTTCATCACGGACGCGGAAGGCAACATCAAGGGTAAAGTCGCGAAGCTTTTTTTTAATCGAGACATTTAAATCCATAGTTGGCAAAAACTTTCTTAGCGGCGTCGGAAGTCATGAAGTCGAGGAACTTTTTAGCGGCGTCCTGTTGATTAGAAGACTTGATGACGGCGGCGGGATAGATAACGGGCTTGTGCGTGTCAGCGGGAGCAATCGCGACTACTTTGACTTTATCCGATATGGCGGCGTCGGTAGCGTAGACAACTCCGCAATCGACTTCGGCGGCTTCCGTCCACGCGAGGACTTGACGCACATCGGAGCCATAAACCGCCTTAGCCGTCACGGCGTCTAGGATATTTAGCTTAGTAAAGATTTCTTCGGAGTACTGACCGACGGGCACGCCTTTAGGTTCGCCGAGCGCAACTTTGCTTACCTTATCGGTTGCCACGTCGTCGAAGCTAGAGATATTTTTATCGGCGTCATTCGGGACGATAAGCACGACTTCATTAAGCAACAAATCCTTGCGGGAGCCTTCGAGGAGTTCGCCTTTATCGTCTAGTGCGTTCATCTGCTTTTGGGCGGCGGAGAAGAATAAATCGGTTTGTCCGCCGTTCTCGATAGCCTGTTGAAGTGCGCCGCTAGAGCCGAAGTTGAAAGTAATCTTGACGTTGGGATTGTCCTTAGCGTAGAGTTCGGCAAGGTCATTCATGGCATTGGTTAAGCTTGCCGCCGCAGATACATGCAGTTCGACGGATTGAGATTGAGAGCCACCGCCGCAACCAGTCATAAGCAGAGCCGCCGTAAGGATTGCAAAAAGTTTTTTCATTTCCCATTCCCCATTCCTAATTCCTAATTCCTAAATAAAGTTAAAGACTGTCCTCCGCCTCTGCAAAGGACAGTCCAAAACCTCAATATGAATAAGACTTGCGCACATTTGGACATCCCCTTTTCAAGCAAGGAAGGCGACGCAATTTCCCACGTCACCCCGGCTAAACATCATGGCTCAAGGCTTTAGACGTTTTCGCTCGGAGAATGCATGAAGTCTATCACGCAAGAAATAAGTTGGCGGTGACCTCAATCACGCCTTACAATTTAATTTCGATGAGTGCAACCAAATCATCTTCTGCCCGCTCAACGTTTTCAATGGCAGTGGGTTCAGGGATTTGCTCGTCGTCCATAATCATGCCTGCGATATGTAATTGCAAGACCTCGCGAGCACTTTTTACTGCCTTGCGGAAGTTTTCAGCACAAGAAAAACAACCCGGTAAATCTGGGAAATCAATCGAAACGCCTCTATCTTCCCACTTGAAGACGGCAGGAAAGGTGTAATGTTCCAATGCCATTTTATCAGCTCCTTAATCAAATTTGATGCCCGCCTGACGTGCGATATTCTTCAACGTACCAATGGGAATATCCTTAGTGGGGTGCGGAACGGTTACACGCCCTTTTTTAGTGGGGTGCTTGAATTGATGATGGTCGCCTCTGACTTCGACTTTAAACCAGCCGTCTTTAAGCAACAAGGCAATGACTTCACGCGACGAATAATTCTTCACGGCTCAGAGTTTGGAGACTAATTCATCGCGCAACTCTTTGACGGGCTTATAAAGGCTGACGTAATCCAAATCTTTTTTGGCGCGCAGGGATTCGGTAATGTCGGCGATTTTGTCATAAATGGGCGTGATAGCGAGATTGCCGACGACGCCTTTAATCGCGTGAGCCTGCTCGAAGGCTTCTTCCAAATTACCTTCCGCGAGCAACTTTTCCAGCTTATCGAACGAAACATTTTTAAGACCCATGCCGAGCATACGGAAATAGAACGCGGAATTATTCATACACCTAGCAAGTCCGTCCTTAGTATTTATGCCGTATGCTTGCAACTCTTCAATCGTTATCATAAAAGATTCCTCCTAACATTGAATTCCAAAGCCGATTATATCAGTTGCGCTTAAAAATGCAAAAAAAATTTGCGAGCCTGAACCCGCAAGGAGTTTTCTTATCAATCAATGGTGATGAGTTCGTAATCACTAGTGCCCATATGGTGTTGAGCCATGGCGGACAGTTGCCGCAGTCCGGAGCGGCTCTCTATGCGTTCAATCAAGGAAGCTTTATCTTTGCCTGGGTAATTGTAAATCATATCGACAGCAGCCTGGTCAACGGCGAGAATATCAGTTGAAGCGAGAATTCCTAAGTCGGGCAACTCTGGAGCGGCGGCACCAGCTCCGGCGCAATCGCAATCAATGCTTAGGCGTTGCAGGACGTTGATAAAGACAATGTGCTTGCCGAAGTGGTCGCAAATAGCTTTACCGGAATCCGCCATGCGCTCCAAGAGGACATCGCCCATAATCCAATCATCGCCGTGAATTTGCCGTTTGCCGACCTTGCCAGACGCACAACCTATAGCTATATTCTTTAGACTGCCGCCGAAGCCGCCCATTGCGTGTCCTTTAAAGTGCGTTAAGACGACCAGCGAATCATAATTGGTTAGGTGACTGCCCATAGCGACTTCCTTGAGGTGAAAACCGTTGCTAACAGGAAAAGCAACGTCGCCTTCCTCGTCGAGAATGTCCACAGGGCAAAACGTCCAGCCGTTGCCCTCCAAAGTTCTGCGATGACGTTCGGTCGTGGAGCGCGCCCCGCCATAAAGAGTATTGGTTTCTACGATTGCCGAGTTTGGGATTTGCGCTTGGAAGGGCTTAACCATATCCGGCGGCAGGATATTCGGTCCGTGAGGTTCGCCCGTGTGCAGTTTGATTGCCACCTTGCCAGTTATCTCCGAATTAATCTTATTGTAAAGCGCAATCAAATGTTCAGCGTCAATAGTCTTTGAGAAATACACCGTAGCTTTATCAGCGGGCTGAATGTTTCCCGCCTGTAATTTAGGGATTTCGTCCTCAGGTTTATCATTGCAACCGGTAAAGCCGCTAGTCAGTCCGACCAATCCCGCAATCCCTGCGAGCTTTACAAAGTTTCTGCGTGTGAGCTTCATGTCAAACATCTCCTTCACGCCGATTATAAAGTATGAAGTTTACTGCAAGCAAGCGGCGGTAGAAATGACTTTACGCGCAGAAGTATTTGAGCACAGGGAGCTTGCCGAATCTTTTAGCAATGAACAGCGGAATTAAGACGCCTAAAGCCGTCGCAGCGAAAATTATTATTGGCTCCGTGAAAAATTCTTCGGGCGGAAAATTTGTAGTGGCAGCGACTGTCTCGTAAAAGACATTGGCGATAATCGGGTGCAAAATCAAAATCATCATGCTTTGTCTTCCGCAATCACTTATCAGCGAAGATGTTTTGCCGCCTGCCATCAGCGCGGAAAGTTTCATAACAAGTAGCGTCCCTGCCATGCCGCCTGCATAAAACATCAACGATTCCCCGTAGCGTCTCGAATGCATGTCAACGAAAGAATTTAAACAAGATACAAACACGAGAATCAACGTCAGCACGGTACAAGTTTTCAGACTAATCTTTTCGACAAAATTATATCGCCGAATCAAGACGCCCGCTAACAAAAAAATCTGCGTGGTTAATGCAATATCAATCCCAAGCGGCAGAAAGAGAAGATTTTTTAAGTTGAAGCCGACGCAGACAGCAATCACAACACTCAGAGTAAAAACTTCCGCGCCTAATTTGTTTAGATAATTAAACAGTTTGACAAAAATTATTTCCGCGAAGAATAATACCGGTAAAAACCACAGTTGTCCTAAAATCAAATCGTTTGAAGCTCCGTTACTAATAAAAATGACTAAAAATGCATTAAACGAATCAATTTCACACCAACCCCATAGATATTTCAAATATTCCGTTTCGTGGCAGATAACAAACCAAATCGGATACCATAAAAGCTCCGCAAGGTAATACGGCAGGAGCAATCGCTTAAAAAGTTTTTTCGCGAAGGATTTATAATTCCCTACCCCCCCCCACTTATTGAAATTGAGCAGATAACCCGCCATCACAAAAAAGAACGGCATATGGAAAACGAAAATAAATTTTTGTAAATCTCCTTCGCTGAAATGCCCCAACACTACAAGAATTATCGCGCTGCCCTTAGCGAAATCAACCCAAACGATTCGTTCAGGCATTAAGCATCACGCTTTCAAAGTAAAGCCCGCAACGCGCTAGGTAATAACGTTCGTTCTCAACAAGCACGCGGTCAGGGAAATCTTTATCAAGGAATAAGTTATTAGGCAACTCGACTGGTTCGCGGAAGTACAGATAGCTTGAGCCCTTCATCAGCGTTAAGCGGTGTTCGCTGTTAATGTGCCGCCCCGCCTCCTTTAGGATTTGATACGGATACAGCTCGGCGAGGCACTCCATTAACGCAACGTAACGATTCTTTTCATTGGCAAAGGGTCCGTAGCGTTCGCCCTCCAATACGAAGAACAAATTCCCGAAGACTTGAGGCTCTCGTCGTCCGTGATTGCTTGCGTGCGGCAGTATGACTGATGATTTCTTCTGCGTATGCGTTTCCATTGCGTCAAGAGTCGCTAGCATCTCTTCAATCGTTTGGTTGAGGTGCAGGACGGGCTTTTGATTGCGCGGACGTTTCGACGGCTGATAGAGCGGCTCATAAAGTTCGATACGCATTCGGGGGTTGCGGACATCTGCGCGGCTGAAGATTAGCTTAATCGCCTTGAGGATTTGTTGCGGAGTGCGATTTGTTTCCAGATAAATTATAGGCGCAATCCTCTTTGGGCTAACCATGTCTATAGTATTCGTCCGCAGGAAAAGATTCCGCGTCGGGTCGGTGGAGCACAGGCTATTAATCGTGTCTGGGAACTCGGCATAGAGGCACTTAACCGCAATAAAGAAGAGTTCCTGCCAATCAGTCACGGGCACGCGTTCTTGAAAGTAAATCAGCGCGGCGGGCATTTCGTTATCATTTATCTCCAACGACTTGGCGGCTAAGTCTAGGATTCTATTTGTCGGCAAAGGTCTCACTTCCTTTCAAATAATTTTCAGGTTGATTATAATCAATCGCGTTCAGAATTGCAAAAAGTTTTTTGTAGTGTACAATGTGGATGTAAGGAGGAATTTTCATGATAAGCAAGGGAATCATCTTGGCGGGCGGAAGTGGCACGCGCCTTTACCCGCTGACGGAAGTTGTAAGCAAGCAGTTAATGCCGGTGTTCGATAAGCCAATGATTTATTACCCGCTGTCGACGCTGATGCTTGCCGGTATTCGGGAAGTCTTAATCATCACGACGCCGCAGGACAGTCCGTTATTCAAAGCGTTGCTCAGCGACGGGACTCAACTGGGTTTGCAAATCTCTTACGCGGTTCAGCCGAAGCCCGAAGGTTTAGCGCAAGCGTTCTTAATCGGGGAAGAGTTCATCGGCGGCGAAGGTTGTGCGTTGGTCTTGGGCGACAATATCTTTTACGGCTCGGACTTTGCAAAGCTGGTTCAACATGCGGCGTCTTACGATACGGGCGCGACGGTCTTTGCTTACTACGTCAACGACCCGCAGAATTATGGCGTGGTTGAGTTCAATCGGCAGACGGGGCAAGCAGTTAGCCTTGAGGAGAAGCCTAAGGAGCCGCGCTCGAATTATGCCGTGACTGGTCTTTACTTCTACGACAAGGACATTGTTGACGTTGCCAAGTCGATTAAGCCGTCGGCGCGTGGAGAGTTGGAGATTACTGACGTTAATAAAGTTTATCTGGAGCGTGGCACGTTGCGCGTAGAAAAAATGCGGCGGGGTTATGCCTGGCTCGATACCGGCACGCATGAATCACTATTGCAGGCGGGCGCGTTCGTCCATACGATTCAGACGCGGCAGGGCTTGAAGATTTCCTGCATAGAGGAGATTGCCTATCGCATGGGCTACATCGACGAGGCGCAGTTGATGACGCTTGCCGAGCCGCTATCTAAGAACGAGTACGGGAAATATCTGCAACGGCTTGCTAGGCACGGGCGAGCAACGTGACGCGGCATGCTTCAAGCTTGCGGCAGGTTGCTCTTGACAAGGTGCGGCGCAAGGTTTATAATCGCGCTTGCGTTGGGGACGTAGCTCAGCTGGGAGAGCATCAGGTTCGCAATCTGGGGGTCAAGGGTTCGAATCCCTCCGTCTCCACCAACCATAAAGAAAATTCAAGGCGGGAGTTCAAAGCTTCCGCCTTTTACGTTGCATAAAAAATTCGCCGACATCTCTGCCGACGATTTTTATCTTATTTAACTTCCATGCACTTCTTCTCCGAATGCGAAATAGTAGCCGACCTCGAAGCATTCTTCTAAAAATTTCTTATCTGTCTCGTTCGCCACCGCTGACAACGGGTCTTTGGCTTCGGTTGAGTTGAAGAACTTCCCGTCCGCTAGGCAAAAGCTCTGATGAGTTGCCGTAGCGTTCCTCGGCGAATACTTTGAACTTATCGGGAAAATCTTTTGCTCCCAAACCTTAACGCCTTCGGAATTCGTCTTGACCTTGATTGAATATTTATCCAAGAAATACGGCGCGTCGTTGTAAAAGGCGACGAACACATAATTTTTATCCATCGGCGACCGCGCAGGGTCATCGATTGCCAATTTCTCGCCGTTCGCCAAACGTTTCTTAATACTCTGCTCGAAAGCCTCCGTAGCCTTCCAATCACTCTTTAGCATCGAGCCTTTCTTCTGCTCGGCATTTGCCGTAATTTTTTTATCGGGCTTAAGTTTTGGCAGGTCATAAGCATGAGCCGCACCGCTTGACACGAGGAAGCACATTAGTAACACTGCCGAAAATTTTTTGAGCACCGGACTCACTTCCTCGCCATGAATGCTACGTCAAGTTCTTGAAGTTCGAGTTCTTGTTCGTCTGTTGCGTTTTTTTTTGGCGCGATAATGCCTATCAGCAACTCTGGCGTCTCGAAACGGTTGCCCAGAATCGTTAGCTTCCAGTTCTGCACATCGTAAAGAGCTTGTCGCATACCTTCGCCATAATTGACGACGAAACTGCCGTTATGAAACTCAACAAGACCAATCCGCCCGTCTTCGGTGGAGATAATGTCGTCTTCGTAGATTTCCTTGCCAGTGTTATCAACAAGCCCTGTGAACTGTCCGATAGTCTTCGAGTCCACGCGATAGCCTTCGTAACCGTTTTCGTAAACGAATATATGCGCCTGCGGACCGGGGTCGCCGTATGTCCCACGCTTTAGATAGAATCCGTAAATCCAAACGCTCTTCATTTCGCCGCTGAATATTTGAAAAGTT